>CAVPKZ010000165.1:0-37491 GCA_963705755.1 uncultured Acidobacteriota bacterium
GCCCGCTTCATGAGCATCTGGATAATCAGCATGCGGTTGATTTCATTGGTGCCTTCAAAAATGCGATTGATGCGCGAATCGCGGTACGCGCGGCAAACCGGATAGTCTTCGTGAAAACCATAGCCGCCAAAAATCTGCACCGCTTCGTCGACCACGAAATCGAGCATCTCGCTGCCATACACCTTGGCGATGGAGCTTTCGATGGCGTATTCCTCCAGAACTTTCATGGTGTTCTGGATTTTCTCGCTGGCGTTTTCAGAGCCAGCATTCGACGCCGAGGCCATGGCCGTTTCCATGTTGCCCGCCGAGCGGTAAATCATCGATTCCACCGCAAAAAGCTGGATAGCCATTTCCGCCAGCTTTTCCCGCATCAGCCCAAAATCGCCGATCGCTTTACCGAAAGCTTTGCGCTCCTTGGCATATTTAGCCGCCGTTGCTAATACGTATTTCGAACCGCCCACCGCGGAAGCTCCTAGAGTGAAGCGCCCGGCGTTGAGGATATTAAATGCCACGATGTGGCCGCGACCAACGTCGTGCAAAAGATTTTCTTTGGGAACCTTACAGTTTTCGAGGAACACCGGCGTGGTGGAACTCCCGTGGATGCCCATCTTGTGCTCTTCGTTTCCCGGTTTAATTCCGGGAAATGTGCGCTCCACGATGAACGCGCTGAATTTTTCCCCGCCAATCTTGGCAAACACAATATAAATGTCCGCGAAGCCCCCGTTGGTGATCCACATTTTCTGGCCGTTCAAAATGTAGTGTTTGCCGTCGGGCGTGAGTTCCGCGCGCGTCAACGAATTCTGCGCATCGGAGCCAGCCTGCGGTTCGGAAAGGCAATAGGCTCCGATCCATTCGCCGGTGGCCAGCTTGGGAAGATATTTTTTCTTTTGTTCTTCCGTCCCAAAATACACGATGGGCAGTGTGCCGATGCCGGCATGCGCGCCGTGCGTTACGGCGAAACCACCGTAGATGGAGAGTTTCTCCGTCAGAACAGTGGTGGCGACCTTGTCGAGTCCCGCCCCGCCATATTGCTCCGGGATTCCGCCGCTCAAGAGCCCAAGCTCACCAGCCTTTTTCACCAGTTCCGGCAGCAAACCAGGCTTCTTGGCCTCCAGATTCTTGACGTGCGGCATTACTTCCTTGACGACAAATTCTTCCGCGGATTGCCCGATCAGTCTTTGATCATCGTTTAAGTCCGCCGGGGTAAACACATCTTCCGGGCGCGGCGATTCCAGCAGAAAGCTGCCGCCTTTGGTTCCTTGGGGCGTGGTCGTTGCGGTGGCCATGATCAGGGACTCCTCGTGGGGGACTAACTGTGCTCAGCTCCAATTATCTCATTTCCGGGATGCCGGGGGATTAGCGAATTGCGCCGTTAAACCACATGCAACAGCCTGACAAACACCCGGGCAGATGGCTACAACCCTCCGCCACCAAACAAGCTATAGCACAGCAGGGCCAGCACAATCATGGTGATGGCCACGTACGTCCAGTCCTTTTCATATACAAAAGCAAAAACGGAGAAAAGCACCCGAGCAACCGGTGTGGCGATTAATATCAGCAGGCCCAATTGAATTAATCCCCGCCCGTGAAATTTAACATCCTCACGGAGAATGCCACTGACGGTGCGCAACTCCTGCGGCTCTCCTTGAAACACGCGATAATTTATAGTGGGCAAATCGTGCCGCGAGAGATAAACGATCCCGCCAATAAATACCAGGCTGGCCGCGAGGAGGACTCCGCTACGCAATAGGACCGCCATGATCTGGTCCATGCGCTGATCTTGTCGTAAGTCCGGAGTCGTCATCACATCTTCCCTGCGAATCCGTTATAAATCATTTCCACCGCGAGAAATCCGATCACCACGGCGAACACCAGTCGCAGGGTTCGCACCGTCGCGCCTGCCAGGATTCGCGCACCCACAAGCGATCCACCCAACACCCCGAGCATCACCGGCATCGCGATACCGGATCAACATATCCGCGGCTGAGATAAATTCCCGCGCTGGCCGCAGCCGTCACGCCGATCATGAAATTGCTGGTTGTGGTCGACACTTTAAACGGCAGCTTCATGGCTTGGTCCATAGCCAAAACCTTTACCGCTCCCGATCCAATTCCCAGTAAACCAGACAGCACTCCGGCTCCAAACATTAGTGCGAAGCCCAGCGGCACACCGCGGACGTGATATGGCGTTATGCCCTCGGGTGTTGGATAGCTGCTATCCATACGCAGCCAGGTCGCAATTCTGTCCGGTGCGACGTCGATCTTGTGTTCCGGTTTTTCGCGCAGGCTAGAGAAGGCCGAAGAAATCAGCGCAAACCCAAAAATAATGGCAATCACTGACACGTGAAGATGCAGCGCCACCGCCGCACCTACCAGCGCTCCCACGGTGGTAGCGATTTCCAGAAACATTCCCACGCGCACGTTCGAATAGCCTTCTTTCACATATGCAGCGGCAGCGCCGGAAGAAGTAGCGATCACCGAAACCAGCGCGGCGCCAATCGCATAGCGAATGTCCACGTGAAACAGCAAGGTGAGCATCGGCACGATTACCACGCCGCCGCCCAGCCCGGTCAACGAACCCAGAAAGCCGGCTAGTAGCGAGCCCATGCCCACCAGCAGCGTGAATTCCAGCGTGTTCAAGAGTTTCTCCGGGAAGCGCTGATCCGTTTAATCGCAGCGCGCACAGTTCACAGGTGGCAGACGAAGTTAAGACTTCTTACAACGGTTGAGATGCAAAAATACTTAAGACCGGCTCAACAAATTCAGGAGAGCAACTCGAAAATTCCCGCTGCGCCCATGCCGCCGCCCACGCACATGGTGACCATGCCGTAGCGGCCCTTGCGCCGTTGCAGATCGCGGATGATCGTGGCCGTAAGTTTCGCGCCGGTGCATCCCAGTGGATGGCCCATCGCGATCGCGCCGCCGTTAGGATTTAAACGCGCCGGATCCAATCCCGCCTGTTGAATGACGGCCAGTGATTGCGCGGCGAAAGCTTCATTCAGTTCGATCACGTCGATGTCCGCAAGAGACAAACCAGCAAGCTTCAGTACTTTTGGAATAGCGAACACCGGCCCGATGCCAAATTCCTCTGGGGGACAACCAGCAGTTGCGTAAGCCACAAATCGAGCGAGTGGCTTGAGGCCTAGCTCCTTTGCTCGCGCGTCCGACATGACAATCGTTGCCGCCGCGCCGTCGCTCATCGGCGAGCTATTTCCTGCGGTGACCGTTCCTTTGGCGTGAAAGGCAGGCTTCAGCTTGGCAAGCGCTTCCATCGAGGTATCCGCGCGCGGCAATTCGTCGGTCGCAAACTGGAAAGTTTGTGTGACCGGTTTTGCAGCAGTCTTGGTAGCCGTCCCACCGCCACCGCCGCTAGCGCCATTCGTGTTCGCTAGCGTCGTGATGCTGACATCCACGGCTACGGTTTCATCCTTGAAGTTCCCGGCGGCAATGGCCGCCAACGCTTTTTTATGGGAGTCCGCGGAAAAGTTGTCTGCCTGTTCGCGGGTGATTCCAAATTTGCGCGCAATATTTTCCGTGCCCAGCCCCATATTGATATACGCATCCGGGTAATGATCGACCAGCCAGGGATTCGGCGAAATTTTATTTCCGCCCATGGGCACCAGGGACATGGATTCTGTCCCACCGGCGACAATCACCAGCGCGGCTCCGGCACGAATGCGCTCCGCGCCCAGCGCGATGGCCTGCAAACCCGAAGAGCAAAATCGATTGATGGTCATCGCGGATGTTTCCACAGGCAAGCCGGCCCGTAAAGCAGCGATACGCGCCACGTTCATGCCTTGTTCGCCTTCGGGCATGGCGCAGCCCAAAATCACGTCGTCAATTTCTTTGGGGTCTAGCGCGGCTACGCGTGCCAGTGCTTCTTTGATTACCACCGCGGCCAGGTCATCAGGGCGCGTGGCGCGCAGTGATCCTTTAAATGCACGACCCACCGCGGTGCGCACCGCCGACACGATTACAGCTTCGGGCATGAGGAGTCTCCGTTGACGCCGCGGCTAAACCACGGCATCCCATCGATTGTTTGCCGGCCCGCCGCAAAATGCAAATCCGCGACGAATAGAACGACGCGTCGAGTCAGAGAAAAAGCCAATATCACTGTTTTGTTTTGGGCGACGTGCCCGAGCCTTTGCGAGGAACAAAAATTCTAACCGGTGGCGCAACATTGAATTTTGTTGCGTAATTTCCTTGATTTACAGCGATACTCACCCGGCCGCGCGAGTCGATATACAGCAAAGATTCGCCCACCGGAACGCCCATAAACGTTTTTACATAAGGCACGACGACAGACTTCCCAGCAATTTGCAAGGTGACTTTGTCCCCTAAGTTGTAGCCCAACTTCTTAAAATCATCGCCCGGCACGTCGGTTATCAGCGAGCCATAAGGATCGTCCAGTCCGATTACGTCGCCATCGATCCCTTGCTCATTCATTACCGAAGTTTTCGGCTCCAACCGCACCAGTTCCTTCACTTCAGGCCCAGCTTGATTGAAATCCCAGCCACCTGCGAGGTGCGCGGCAGCGGGCGAAAAAATATCGCGTCCGTGAAACGTGGAGGAAATTGCATCGCTGATCATCCAGCTTCGATTGGTGATTTCGCGCGCGCTTTCCAAGCCGTCGCGCTCGATCACTGGAGTAACGATTCCATTGTCAGGCAACACGAAGTATTGGCCCTTCTTCGATTTCACCACGATGGCCTTGCGCGCAGTGCCAACCCCGGGGTCCACCACCACCAGAAAAATCGTTCCGGCAGGGTAGTAAGGTGTAACGCCGGCAAGAAAACGCGCCGCTTCTTCGATCTGGAATGGCGTCACCTGATGCGTGATATCCGTGAGCCGCACGTCCGGCGCGATGCTGAAAATTACCGCCCTGCAAATAGCGACCGCATCGTTCGCCGTGCCAAAATCGGTCATGAACACGATAGTCGGTCGTTGAGGACGCGCCTGCGACGACGCTCCTTGTTCCTGTTGAGCGCGCGTGCCGCAGCATGTTACGGCAAACATCGCGGTCAGCAACGCGAATCGTAGTGCTCTATCCAAGCATAAAGTCAGCAAGAGTCCATCCTTTGAATGTCATTAGCCCGCGTGAAGTGCCAAAGTATATCTGAAGCCACGCACAAAAAAAGTACCATCCGCACCGCACTTCTGTTGGAATTCGTAGGATTACTTCTTCTTGTCAGGTAAAATCGAACAGCGTTTTTCGACGCGCACGATTTGTCAGCCCAGCCAGGCCCATCGAGCTTCGTCCCACACAAGGAGAATTACTTTGGCTCGAAATGTGTTCCTGCTGCTGGTTTTGTCTGTCTGCGCGGCCTCCGCACTCGCCGATCAGGTCACTCTGAAAAATGGAGATCGCCTGAGCGGTACCATCGTAAAAACCGACGACGATAAATTGGAGTTGAAGTCCGAATTCGCCGGCGATGTAAAACTCCCGTGGAGCGCGGTAGTGGCCATCGTGTCCGCCGAACCGCTTCACATCGCACTCAAGAATGGACAAACCATCGTCGGCGTGGTCACCACCAAAGACGAAAAGTTCGAAATAGCCGCCCCGAGTGGTCCCGTCGAGGCCCCCAAGGCTGAAGTCGTGGCGGTGCGAAATAATGCGGAGCAAGACGTCTACATGCGCATGGAGCACCCGCGCCTCATCGACTTGTGGGCTGGACTGCTGGACACCGGCCTCAGTTTCACCAGGGGGAATTCGGAATCCACCAGTTTCGCGCTGACGGGAAAAGCCGCACGCACATCGAAACGCACCAAAATATCTCTCTACTCCACCGAAATTTATGCGCGAAGCACCATTGCGGGGGTCAGTAACACCACCGCCAGCGCCATTCGCGGCGGAGCGCGCGTGGACGTAAATCTACGGGGCCGTTCCTTCGCCTTTGGCTTGGCCGATTTCGAGCACGACCGTTTTCAGGATTTGAACTTGCGGAGTGTCCTGGGCGGCGGCCTGGGTTACCACCTGATCAAAGAAAAAGACCGCACCTTCGACGTGTTTGGCGGTATCACTTATAACCAGGAATATTATTCGCAGCCCTTCAGTCCCCCGAATCCGTCCACAACCCGCAAAACCGCCGAGGTCGTGCTCGGCCAAACGCTCGCTACCAAGCTTGGAAGCCACACAACTATAGGCGAGCAATTGAGCTTTTTCCCGAACCTTTCTGATACCGGAGACTACCGGCTGCAACTGGACACCACTGCGGCAACCAAGATCAAAAATTGGCTCAGTTGGCAGGTGACTCTCAGCGACCGCTATGTGAGTACCCCGCTCCTCGGACTGAAAAATAACGATCTGCTGCTTACCACCGGCTTGAGATTGACATATGGCAAGGGTGTGTTCTAGAACCTAACCTGCATGTTCATCGTTGTGCGTGAAAGAGCGGCTTAAGAGGAGGTAGCGATGCCAAGTGGCGGAATAATTTGGTGGATCGTCGTAGGTTTAATCGCAGGTTGGCTGACGGGCCAGGTGATGAAAGGCGGCGGATACGGAGTACTTGCCGATATCGTGCTGGGGATCCTCGGAGGCATCCTTGGTGGATGGATATTCTCAAGAATGGGCATGGGAGCCAGCTCAACGATCGGCGCGATTATCGTGGCGTTCATTGGTGCGGTGATTCTGGTCGGCCTTACGCGGCTCGTCAAACGAGCGTGACCACCAAGCACAGTTAAGCGGTAATCGTTTCAAAAACTCATCGGTATGACCTGCCGGGGCAAGTAAATATTGCCTCGGCATTTTTTTATTTAATGTTGCTGTTTTGGCTGGCCAGATACCATTCCACGGTTGCCGCACGTTGATATTTTAATTGATTCGCGGTTTCGCTTGCGGCGGACTGATTGCCCAATTTTTGTTGGGCAACAGCCAACTGCTGCACGGCCAGCGGAGAGAGCCGGTTAGCGCTTAACTCGTCCACCGCGTTGGCGAGATCACCTTGCGATAACAACAGGTATCCCCGTGCAGTTTCGTAGGGATTTTCCACCAGCAGATCAGCTGTCTGCGCCGCAAGCCGCTCTAATTTACTGATGGCCTCCTGGGCCGTGTCCGGCAGAACGTGTTGCGATGCAACTCGTGCTTCTTCGCACAGAACGTTTGCCAGTGCCCCCGCACGGTCCGACCCGCTCATTCCTTCGACGCTATTTTGAAGTTTTTCCTCCAGCGCACGAAGCTGGTGGAGTTCGCTCGCAAAATCGGCGGCCAGCATTGCAGATCCGAACGCGATCTCGAACTGCCCGTTGGGCTCATTTTTTTGCGCTGCTTCCGCGGCAAGGTTCGACAGAGCGGACCGGCCTTCCTCGGCGCGGCCCTCCCAGAAGTAAACCAGCGCTTTTTGATAGGAAGCGTGCAACAGATCTCGATTGTTTTCAGATACGAGGATGGCCTTGTCATATTCCAGTCGCGCATCGTCGTACTTGCCCATCAGTGTCAGGGTATCTCCCAATCCCAGCTGGGAGCTAAAGAACGTCGGATCGATTTGTAGGGCCGCACTAAAGTGCTCAAGAGACCCTTGGTCATCGCCCGTGTAACGCAGCACTTCCCCCATGGAGTCTTCTGGATTCGGG
The DNA here is from genome assembly GCA_963705755.1 of uncultured Acidobacteriota bacterium. Classification (GTDB taxonomy): domain Bacteria; phylum Acidobacteriota; class Terriglobia; order Acidiferrales; family UBA7541; genus Acidiferrum. Next base: position 7,569 of record CAVPKZ010000165.1, read on the forward strand.
GAACTGGGATCCGCGGCAATGTAACGATTCTCGTAAGCCACCGCCTTGGCTGGATCAGGATGGGCGGACTGAATATACGAATACCCAAGCATATTCAGGACCGGGGGAAATTTAGGATCGATCTGCAACAAGGATTCCATCATTTTTTGAGAGCGATCGAAATCTTGCTGCGCGAACAGCCACTCCGAAATAAGGTACAAAACATGCCTGTTCTTGGGATAGCGCTTTAGAAGGTCATTCATGCTGGCAATAGCGGGAAGGACATTGTGGTCCTGGATGCCCACCATCCACCGCACCAGTAATTGTTCATCCGCGGGAGCGTGCGGCAAGAGAACTTTGGCGCGCTCCAGGGCCGCCGCGTTGGGAATGCCCGTGCGCGAAGCAAAAGACAGCAACGCATACCCAAGCGCGAAGGTTGGATCCTTTTCCGTGGCGTGCTGCGCCTGAACCACAGCATCATGCATTAGCACGCTTTCATATTTGTCGAGTGAAAGCTCCGCGAACTTGCGCGCTTCCACGGAGCGCGTTGATATCGGAATGGCGCCAAACAGAAGCAGGGGAGCCGGCGCGATGCGTGGGGAGCTGGCTGCTCGTGATTTTGCTTCTTCGACCCGTGGCGGGTGTGCCTGGGCCCGGATCATCTGGGCTGCGAAAAGCACAGGGAAAATCAACGCAAGACTGCTTCGATACATCCGGTTCATGGATAGCTCTCCCAAGAGTCAAAAATGCAGGTCAGCAGCAAACTTAGCGTGGCGGCACGGGGACCGATACTGACCCAAAGGACAGGTGTGCATACTGGGTAACGCTGGGGGCCTATCAGGGAGGGGAGTCGTCAAGTAAGCACAAGCTGCGCAACAGCTACTTGTCCGCAAAAACCCGGATGCCGATACTCAGGAGAGTTCCCCGAAAGGTTGGCGTGGGAAAAATGAAAGCGCAATCTTGTATCTATCGCTTCGCGGCATGCGCCCTGGTGCTCAGCTGCCTGGCGCTGGTCGTCTCGGTGTCGTACCCTGCGATAAAGAATATGGCAGTCGTTGTAGCAGCTGACAGCAACCTCCCCGATCTGACCATGGCGGAGTTCACAAAGCTATCCAAAGGCGCGCAAAAATCGTGGCCGGACGGCCGCAGTTTCACCCTGGTTTTGAAGGATCCGACATCCCCGGAAATGCATGTCGCGGTGCAAAAGCTCTTTGGGGCTTCTCCCGCCGACGCCAAGACGGCTATCGCCAAGATCAATGAAGTGCGGCCGCTGATAAAGATAGTCGCAAGCGATGAGGACGTCTTTCGAACGGTCACTACGACGCCCGGGGCAGTGGGCCTCGTAGACGTGTACAGCATCAACAGCGCGGTCAAGGTGCTGCATATTGACGGGAAGCTGCCATTCGACGTTGGGTACGCCCTGAAATAGCTTGGGCACACCTCAGTCAATTTAGCACTGGGTCGTGGCACAAATCTTGAACAAGCGTATCGCCGATAAGTCCATAAGTCCTTTAGAATTGACATCCATCCGCTTTCCTCTAAGCGATGATGTCTGAGGCCTCCCAGCCCCTACCCACGATCGGTATAACTCCTTTAGAACTGCAGTTTCGTATCGTGAAGCGCCCCTAAGTCCTTTGAAACCTTAGGTCGCCTGAGTCTAGAATCCAGGACCTCTAACTTCTCGCGAAAAAACCTGTCCGCCTGCCCTGACGTACAGTATCCCCGGTGAAGTACAGCGAAACTGGGCCGAACTATTTCGTATTCTTTCAGGAGTACATGCCTATTGTTTTCATCATGATAGCCTACCCATGTTGGCAGCTTGGGTACTAGTAGACTAGTTTGAGAGCAAAAATGTGTCTTCTGTACCATCGATTTTGCTTTGCTCAAGGTGTCTAATGGTTCAGGTGCGAGACGCTTAGCCCACACGGACAGTAGCCGCACCGCACAGAAACAAGTTTAACCAGTAAGTGCTTCCAGAGGGGACTCGGGCCAATGACTAAAAACGACGACAAGAGCCGCAAGTGGATGTGGTGGTTCCTGGCAGCGGTAGTTGCCGCGCAGTTGTATTTCGTACAGGAACTGCTGGCCGCCTTCGCGCTGTTCGCCGCCGGATTCGCCGTGATCGCCGTCTTGGTCTCCAGCATTTATATGCTGCAAAAGGTCTGGGAAGTCGGCGTGGCGCGCATGGCCGAACGCAGGAGTCCCGCCGCGAGCATGGCACGTCGAGCAGCCGCCGCCATGGAAGAACTGGGAAGCCGGCCGTATCGCCGTCCTGTATAGTCTTTAACCGTGGATTTGATCGTTTCGATTTAGCAGCAGATTTTCTGGTTTGAGCTAGAGCACCACGGAATCATTTAACGCGGCTCATTCCGTGAAAAAGACCAACCGTCCCGAGAGAGCGGTTGGTCTTTTTAATTTTGCGGCGATGCGCAGTTGATGGCGGCCTTCGAATCAGCTATTTGGAGCCAGCCAGTGACTGCAATTCCTGATTCCAATTCACCACTACTTTCACGTTGCCACCGTCGGGATCTTTGATCCGCTCCACCACCACAATCCGATGGCCACCGGGGGCAAGGGTATAGTTCGGACCTGCGGCGTCATTCCAGATGTCCCCTTGATACAGGACGCGCGATCTACCAACGCGGAAGGGCGACACGAAAACTTCGGTAGCCCACAGGGTCCCCGCGTTTTCGTAAACCAGTTGCTTCCCGTCACGCGACCACACCGGATGATTTCCGCCATCCGTGGAAACCTGAATTTTTTCGCCCGGCCCGGGAAATCGCTGCACATAAACCTCGGCTCGCCCCGACTCGTTCGAGGTGTACGCCAACCAATTGCCGTCCACTGAGAAGGCCGGTTGGCTGACATGAAATTGCGAAACCAGATACGGATATGGTTTTCGGTCGCCGCCCAGCGGCAGCATCCATATTTCGTACTGGCCCGAACTTCCTAAACGTTCGTACGCAATCAGCTTTCCGTCCGGCGACCACGATTGCAAATGGAAATGCGATTCATTCTTCATCAGCGGCTGTTCCTGCCCGCTGCCATCCACAGCCACCATGAAAGCCTGCTGCCGCCCATTGGAAGCGAACGCGATGCGCTTCCCATCGGGAGACCAAACGGGCAGCTCATCTTCGCCAGGTGCGAACGTGATTCGCCGCAGCGCGCCGCGCTCAATGTCGTACACCCAAATGTCCGGGTCCGGCAGGCGCACTGTCAGCGCCAACATCTTGCCGTCGGGAGAGAAGCGCGGTGATTCGTACAGATTCGGTTTGACGGGCAGGGGCTGGACTTTGGCGTCATGCTCCGCCAGAACCAGGCTGTTTTCCACCGCCTGTTTCCCGCCATTTACGTAGATGAGCGTGCCGTTGCCCGAAACGTCGTACTGCGCGGATCCTGTCGCGGGCTGCACATCTTGAACGACCACCGTGGGCGAGCCTGTGGTCTCCAACTTAGCGGGATCAAATTCCACCGCTAACAAATTACCGGTGTTCATATACAACAAATGGTTAGGAGCAAAAAAATGTGCATCCGCACCCTTTGCAACGATGACCTTCCTTTCGTCAGAACCGATTTTTTGCGCCACCAGCGTTCCTTCGTCCAGGTTGCCGCCCGAAAATGCCGTGAACAGCAACGTCTTACCGTCCGGAAGCAGGTCCGGAGAAAAATCGGCCAGTTCGCCTCTGTCCGCTTGCAGTTTTGTTACCGCTTGCGGTGTGCCTCCGCCATCACTGACGCGAAGAATTCCTGAACTAAATGATGGCGCGTAGTAAATGTTGTGATCGATGCCCCAAGTCAATCCCTTCGGGGAAGTTATTCCGTCCGCGATGACTACCGGAGTGCCGCCATCGAGCGAGATCTTTTTCAATTTGCCGGCGGCAAAAAAAGCCAGCCATCTTCCGTCTGGTGAGAACGCCGGATTTACGGCGCCATCCGAGCCGCTGATGGGAACAGAGGATGCCGAGTTCATGTCCCGATGATAAAGGCGCGGGCCGTCCGAGCTGCTGGCGCTGAAGGCGATGCGAGTTCCGTCGCGGGAAATTGCCACCGCGCGTAAACTGGAATTAAGAGATGTGCCCGCCGGAGGCAGAATCGCGAAGCGTATCGGCGAATTCTCCCGCGCGCTTCCGGGGTGCAGCAGGTTCGCTAATAAAAAGCCCGCCGCGATCAGCAACGCCGCCAACGCGCATCCCGCCAGTATTTTTAGCGCTCGATTTTCTTTCTCTGGAGCGGCAACGGAACTCGCCGCCGCGCTGATGCCTGAACTCCGCACCGGGGACGTGCGCCCTTCAATCACGTTTTCGATGGCAATGCGCGCTTCGCCGATGGATTGCAATCGCTGCCGCGGATCTTTGTTCAAGCACCGGCGGATCAGTTGCTGGATTTCGTTCGGCACATTGGCCGGAAGCAAACTCCACTCCGGTTCACCGCGAATGACCGCAGCCAAAGTGTCCGAAACGGTATCGCCTTTGAAAGCCATTTTTCCGGTGAGCATCTCGAAGGCGACTGCGCCGAAAGACCAGATATCCGCGCGACGGTCGACTGCTTTTCCGCGAGCTTGTTCCGGGGACATGTATGCGGCCGTGCCCAGGATCAATCCCGCTTTCGTAGCTGCGGCAGTCAGTGTTGGCGAATTCGAAATATCGGTGGGGTTGCTCTCATCGGAGAGCGCTTTCGCCAAACCGAAATCCAAAACTTTTACGGTGCCGTCAGGCTTGATTTTTATGTTGGCCGGTTTCAAATCGCGATGCACGATGCCGCGCTCATGAGCATATTCAAGCGCTTCCGTGATTTGCTTCATGATTGGAAGCGCGTCTTCGACGGGTATCGGGCCTTGCGCGATGCGGTCCGCCAGCGTCGGGCCCTCCACCAGCTCCATCACCAGCGCGAGCATGGTGGAAGATTCTTCAAAGCCATAAATTCCGCCGATATTGGGATGATTCAAAGCGGCGAGAAATTGCGCCTCGCGAGCGAAACGCGCCATGCGGTTCGGGTCGTGGCCGTGGACTCCGGAACGACCTTGATCGCCACTTCGCGACGCAGCCGCACATCGTGGGCACGGTAGACCTCGCCCATGCCTCCTACCCCAAGCGGAGAAACGATTTGGTAAGGGCCTAGTTGTGAACCAGTCAGAAGAGCCATGCGCGGCCAGATTATACTGCGCTTTGCGTGAATTTCATCTCCGCTTCAGATCATGCGATTCGAGCATGCAAACAAAGAGCGACGGAACGTTCTGTTTGAAGATGTGCAAATTTCTATTCTTGTCAACTCGGAGCGAAGGGATGCCCGTCGTCCCCAGCTGAGCGCTGGATGGTGGGTCAGTTTCCGGTAAACGCTGCGGGAACCAGGCACTGAGAACTTAGGTTTGCCAAAGATTCCCATCCCAATTCGCGTGGTCAAGCTAGTGTTGCTGAGCGGCTGTGTCGATTCCCAGCAAATGAGCGATATTCAAAGCATTCGAGTGGGCCAAGACTCCTTGGCGGAGCTTGTAATCGAAGGATAGGCTGCCGAACTCACCCGAATCCTCGAAGCAGACATTGCGTCCGGGCAAACCATTCGCCGCAATCTCCGTCAAGGCGAGATCGTGAGTACTTATCGCGCCTATCGCGCCACGTAACATCAACGCCCTGATCACCCATTCAGACGCAATCCTTCGGTCATGAGAGTTGGTGCCGGCCATAATCTCATCAGCCAGAAACAGCAAGGGGCCGTGATCCGCTTCTTCGATCATGCGTCTTAATCTGTGCATCTCTGCCAGGAAGTGTGACCGGCCATCCACCACGGAATCCTGCATTCGTATCGCGGCACCGATTGTCAGGGATGATAGACGCAACTTTGTGCAGCGAACAGGCGCCCCCGTGTAGGCCAAAACCGCATTGAGCCCGACAGCGCGCAGAAAAGTGCTCTTCCCCGACATGTTCGATCCACTCACGATAAAAAACCGCACCGTGTCTCTAAGTTGGAGATCGTTCCTGACGCAGGTGCTTTCTCCGAGAAGCGGGTGCCCCAATCCTTCGGCGTCAAAAACGGGCCCCTTCCCGACGAATTCTGGAAACGTGTCTCCGGGATGCTCGTAGGAGTAGGTAGACAGGGAAATCAGCGCCTCGATTTCTCCCAGCGCCGTGATCCACTCAAGCATTTGGGCACCGTGAAGGCGGCGCCACCTTTCGATCGCCATCGCAAACTGAGTCCCCCACAAAAGGCAAAAGGATGGATACGCGAACCATTCATTCTTGCGTTGCTCTACTAAACGGATGAGGCGCATCAAATGACGTATGTGGCCGGACGCCGCGGGCCTGTCTTCGCCAAGGTGGTTAGCCAGCGTCTTGAGTTTTGATGAAGAAAATTGCTCCCGTTCAATGATCTGTAGCAATTCGCGCATTGTCGGGAGTTCGATGGAAAGCGTTCCCAGTGATTCCAGGACAGATTTGACTCGATCACGAAAAGTAACTGCGAATATGGCCTCGGTGAACAACAGGGCACCGAGAGTCTCCCACAACGCTTGCAGGCCCAAGAAACCGGACCAATACAAAATGGGCGAAATGATTACGGCGAGCGCCAAGAGAAAAGCGACCAGCGGGGCCCCAATCGGAAAGCTGGACGAACCTTCGGCGACCCAGGCCTGAAAGAATTCCGGTCGAAAGTCAGATGCCTGCATAGGGCCAGCCGCGGCGAGCAATTCGGGCAATTCTCGACGCGGTCGAAGTTCCGAGATTGCCTCATGGCGTGCATGGATTTCTTCCAGCTTTGCGGGTGCCTTCAGCCAATGCGCGAGCGTCTCGCGAGCTATGTGGGTTCGAGCCGAACAGATTAGTTGATACAGCGAGCCCCGGCCAAAAAGATCCAGGTCTTTTGAATAGAAGTGATCTTCATCGATAAACCTGTCGCCACCGTCGAGGAGATCCCACTTCTGTGCAAGTCGTGCGGCTCCCCTGTCGTAATAGTCAAGTAGGCTGCAAAGTTGTACGGATCTCAGATGCCACCGATGGCGCTGCCGTACAACGACGGCTCCGGCCGGGATCACAAGGATTGCCGCCCAAAGCGGCAATCGCTTTACGAAAACAGACTGATAAAACGCTACGCAGGCCAGCATCCCCAGGACAATCAATAATTGCGTAAACCTGGAATAACGTGCCGCACTCTCGCCTGCCGCGACACGTAATTCATCGCTCCGCCTAGAATAAAAGTTAGACGGACGAGCAAGTTCCTCATCGGTGAGGCTCACCACCTTGAAAAGACTATCACCAACTGAACTTCAAGTGAGGAGACGTAGCGGCTTGCGCCGCCTTTGGCAATGATCTGAATGTAGTGGCTCTGTCTATTACACGAGGGCTTCCTTGACGGATGGGAGGCCCGACGTTAGATTGGAAATGTATGCACCTAAGCAAGAAAAACGCCAAGCTCGACGCTATTAGTGATCGGCTCAACGATTCGCAGCAGCACGTGCGCGCGCGGACCTTCAACGCGAAGCCCGGCCTCGCCATTATCGCCGGCTTATTTTTATTTCTTTCCGCCGTCCCAAGCAGCCACGCACAAAAGCTCAAATCGGCGCCGCCTCCGCCTCCGCAGTCCGCTCGACCACAACGGGAAACCGCTCCAGCGACAAGCATCAACGTGGATGCCAGCGAGCCCATGTTCACGACCATGTGCGCGCTGCTGGCAGCCGGATTTGAAGCCGACATCAGCGCCGAAAATTGGCGTCCACTTCGCGCTCAGCTTCGCGATCGTATGCAACACCAGCAAGGCCCGGCGGTCGAAGCCATTCGCGAATACTACAAGCAACACGACTCTGCCGATCCCGGCGCCGCGCTTTCCCGCTATTTGTGGTTTGGCCTGGTGGCCGGCCCCGCGCCGGATTTCAAACTCACCATGCGGCGCGAGGATCTGCCGCCCGAAGTATTGGCTCTCGAAGGATTCAGCGAACTGCTTTCCAAATATTATCAGGAACAAAATATTCACCAGCTATGGCGTCAGATGCAGCCCGCTTATAACGCTGAAATCGAGCGCATGCACGAAGCCGTCTCGCAAATTGTGTTTGTCGCTACCGGATATTTGCGCGCCATGAACCAGCCATCCGAGCAGCGCACCTTTACCATAATTGTTGAGCCGCTGGTCGGTCACCTCACCAACGTTCGAAATTTTGGCGATCACTACGCCATTGTGCTCAGCGGCGCGGATGATATTCCCGCCGATGTGGTGCGCCACGCGTATCTGCACTTCATGCTCGATCCCCTGCCGCTGCGTTATTCTCACGTGATTGTGGTAAAAAAGCCGTTGTTTGAAAAAGCCGCCAGCGCGCCGCGGCTCGCGCCCGACCTGAAGGACGACTATCCTTCTTACTTCGCGGAATGCATGGTGCGCGCCGTGGAACTGAAATTGAGAAAAATGTCGCCCGGCGAACGTGACGCCGCTCTCGAGCGCAATGACTCCGATGGCTACGTTCTGGTGCGCCCGCTTTTCGCAGCGCTGCCAAAATTTGAAGGCGCCGAACCAACCATGGAGCTGTTTTTTCCCGACCTGGTGCGCTCCATTGACGTCGCCACCGAACTCAAGCGAGTCAGTACGTTGCAATTTGCGCCTGCTGGTAGTCATCGAAATTCCAGTGACTTAAGCACTGAAGAGGTCGCGCGCCGCCGCGCCGCCATGCCCGGTACCGTGCCCAACGATGCCGAAGCTATCGCCGCTCTTACAGAAGGGGAGCGCCGTATCGCCGAAAAGAACGCGCGGGCCGCGGAGGCTTCGTTTCAAAAAGTAGTTGCCAAATATCCGGACCAGCCGCGCGCCTGGTATGGTCTTGGCCTCGTCGCTCTTCTCGATCATGATGGTCCGCGCGCCAAAGAAGTTTTTGGTCGGCTGACCGCCGGAGAGCATGCCGCGACCTCCGACCCCATGGTCCTGGCCTGGTCGCATATTTACCTCGCGCGGATTTATGATGGTGAAGGCCAACCGCGCCAGGCCGAGGCGGAGTATCAGGCGGCGTTGACGGTGGAGGGTGGCCCGGAACAGGCTCGCCAGGCCGCGCAAAAAGGTTTGGCCGATACGGCTCGTGAAAAGCCCGTGGAGCGCCCGTGAATTTCCGGCGTGCTCATCGATCTTAAAATCAGCAACACCAATCGGGTTTGAGCCCGCACATCCGATGGTGAACTCTACAGGAGAAAACGCATATGAAGGTAAAGTGCAATACGTGGCTCACAACGGGCGCGCTGCTGGCGTTTATGCTGTCGGCAGCCGGAGGAAGCGCAGCGCAAAATCCTCCTCCCGCGCCCGCACCAGGCAATAATCAGAATCCGCCCCCTGCTACATCGACGGACAAATCAAAACCTCCGGCAAATAATTCGCTTACGCTCGATGATCCTAATGTCGCGCCGGTCAATGCCGAAGAAGATGCCGCCTTCAAGGCTCTTTCAGACCCGGCAAACGATCAAGCCAAGCGCATTGAACTCGGCGAAGCTTTTTTGCAGAAATATCCAACCAGCCGCTATCGCTCGCCGGTATACGGCACTCTGGTGATGGCTTATGTGCAAAGCGGCCAGGTGCAAAAAATGGAAGAGGTCGCGGACAAGGAGCTCACCCTGAATCCTAACGATGTACAGATTTTGGCGGTAGTCGGCCAGACGCTTCCGCGAGCCATGAATTCCAAAACTCCGGAGCCCGAAAAGATATTGGCCAAAGCCGAGCAGTACGATCGTAAGGCTATCGAACTGACTCCCACCTTACCCAAGCCTGCCGCTGTCTCAGACGAGGCTTTTTCCACTGTCAAGAACCAGACCTTGGGCATGGCTCACGGTGGTCTCGGTCTGGTGTACATCCGGCGCGGCAAGTTCAGTGAGGCCATTCCCGAGCTGAATCAGTCGGTGACGATTGACCCTACGCCCGATCCCGTAAATTATTACCTGCTCGGAATGGCCAATGTGAAAACCTCCCATTTCGACGATTCCGTGGCTGCGTATAACAAATGCGCTGCGATTGCTGGAGCCATGCAGGAAACGTGCAAAAAAGGCGCGGAGGAAGCCAAGAAACTTAGCGCCACGCAACTTAGCGCGCCAAAGTAAGCACTCGGTCGGATTTCTGACTTGTAGGTGAGATGACTCCCGCGGATGACGCGCTTCTGGAACAGCGTTTGGGCCACAAATTTGCGCGCCCTACGCTTTTGCATGACGCGCTGACGCACAGCTCGGCAGTCCAAGAAATGCGCGCCAGCCAAGGTGAACCGTACACCGCAAAAGCCGCGGTAAATAACGAACGCCTTGAATTTCTCGGCGATGCTGTGCTGGAGCTGCTTACCAGCGAATACCTCCTGGACGCTTTTCCGGATTGGACCGAAGGTCAACTCTCAAAAAGCCGCGCGCGCCTCGTGAATGCGTACTCGCTTGAAGCCGCCGCGCGACGCTTGCACCTCGGAGATCACTTGCGCCTCGGCCGCGGAGAAGAAAAAACCGGTGGCCGCGAAAAGCAGACGCTTCTGGCCGATGCCTTCGAAGCGGTACTCGCCGCCATTTATCTCGATGCCGGCTTGTCCGCCGCGCGAGAAGTTTTGCGGCATACGCTTTTTGAGCAAGCATTAGAAGCAGCCGGCGAGCGCATGGCCGAGTCCGACCGCAAGTCTGCGCTTCAGGAACTTTTGCAATCGCGCGGCCAGGTCCCCGCGGAATACCGCGTGGTGGGCGAGTCCGGCCCAGATCACCAGAAAACCTTTAAGATCGAAGTGTGGGTCAATGGCTGCGCGCGTCGCCAGCGCTGAGGGCGGCACAAAAAAAGAAGCCGAGCAACGCGCCGCTCGCAAAGCTCTTAAGCTGTTAGAGCTTGCGAAATAATCGTTCTTGCTGCCACAGTGATTGCCCGATAGCAGTGCACATACGGTATTTTCAAGGAATCACCCAGGAGGCTGGAACCCGATGGCGGACGGCACAGAAGTTCCGGTCGAAGGCGCACTGCCTGAAAACGTACCGCTCGGAAATCTTCCGGCTGAGAATATGCCGGAAGAAAAAGCCCCTCCGCGTACCAGACATTCCTCCATCTACCGCGAACAAACCACTTTTTCCGAATATCTCGAATCCCTGCTCGTCACCATTATCCTTGCGCTCTTCGGCACCAGCTTCATCGTGCAAGCCTTCAAAATTCCGTCCGCTTCCATGGAAAAAACTCTGTTAATCGGCGACCATCTGTTGGTCAACAAATTTATTTTCGGCGGCCACGGCGCCTGGTATGAAAAGTTCCTGCCTTATCGTTCTTTGCAGCGCGGCGACATCATCGTTTTCAAATATCCGTACCTGGATCATCCCCATTACGTGAAACGCATCATTGGATTGCCGGGAGATCATGTAAAGCTCGTCGACCAGCAGGTGTATATCAACGGCCAGGTTTTGAACGAGCCGTACGTCGTGCACGATCCCTCCGTGCCCTACGATCCCTTCAACTATTCTTTTCCGCCGCTGCGCGACCAGATGATTCCCCTGAACGTCATTAACGAATGGCGCCCCCAGTTACGCAAATATGTTCAAGGAGATGAAATGGTCGTTCCTCCCGGCAAATATTTCGCCATGGGAGATAATCGCGACCACAGCCAGGACAGCCGCTACTGGGGATTTGTCGACCGCCACGCCATCATGGGCCATCCCTTTTTTATCTATTGGTCTGTCGACGCCACCAGCGCCGATTATTCTGGCGACAGCACTTTCGGGCAGCGGCTGGTGGGCATCTTCGATATCCTTATGCATCTTCCCGCGCGCACCCGCTGGCACAGAATGTTTCACACCGTCCATTAACAGTTCGTCGTGTGACTCGCTCTCAATGACCAAAGGGAAGACCGCTCCGGCTGAACCTTTCAAGACCTCGCGCCCTACACATTTTGGCCTTAGTCTGCCAGACTTTTGACCGTGACCAATTTGCGGAATTCGTGGAAGATTGCCTTTTGGGTGACCGCCATTTTGGTGGCCGCTCAAATCGCTGCTTCTATTTCCGTACGCACCTCTAGCGTTCGTAATTATTTCAGCGAACGTCTGGAAGATGCTTTCGGCCGCCCCGTGCAAGTGAAACATTTCAACATTGAACTCCTTCCCAGTCCTCGCATCTATGCCAGTGGCGTAACCGTAAGTGAAGACCCTGCCTTTGGTTACGAATATTTTCTGCGCACCGAGCAGCTCACTGCCGGCCTTCGCTGGTCTGGTTTTCTGCGCGGCCGCTTTGAATTTGGCACTTTGAGTCTGAGTCAACCAAGCCTTACCCTCGTTAGGAACAGTGAGGGCCGTTGGAATTTGGAGGATTGGCTGCCGCCAGCCAAACGCACCGGAGTCGTAACTTCTCCGGTATACGGACCCAGTCGCGCTCCCACTTCTGCCAACCGCCTGGAAAAAATAGTAATTGACGACGGCCGTATCAATTTCAAAAGAATCGATATCAAACAGCCCTTTGCTCTAACTTCAGTAAGCGGCACCGTGGAACAGATTTCACCCGGACGCTGGAAGGTGGAAATTTACGCTCAACCGTGGCGAAGTGGTGTGGCTTTGCAATCGGCTGGGACCATTCAGGTTCGCGGCGACATTGCCGGCACTTCGGCGCGCTTGCAGCCCGCCTCCCTGGCGGTGCGCTGGAATAAAGTGTCACTCGCGGATTTATTTCGCCTCCTGCACGGAAAAGATTACGGGGTGCGCGGTACTTTTGAGCTGGAGGCTACCGCAAAAAGCGGCGCTCCCTCCGATACAGTTGATCCCGTGAATACTAATTCCTCCAACGATTCTTTTGTCGGCGGGGATTGGTCCTACACACTGAAAGCTTCTGCCGCTCAAATCCATCGCTGGGACCTTACCGAGCGATCCGACAATCCCGCTCTTACCGCCAGCGTTCAGGGGCGTTGCAATGTCGCGCTAAAAAGACTTGCTGCGGATACTCTGACTGTCGAGACAGCGCTATCGAATCTGCATGGCACGGCGGAATTTGTCGGCGCAGCGAATCCCTTCATGCAGATTAAATTCGAATCCGCCGGTCTTCAGGCCGCGGACATACTCTCCTGGTACCGGGCATTTCACCCCGACGTAGCCGACACCATCTCCGCCAACCAATTTTTCACCGGCAGCCTGCAACTGCAGGGCTGGCCCATTGAACTTCTAGAAATAAATCTGTCGAGCCTTGGCGGCACGGTGAATCTGCGTGGCAGCGAAGATGTTCTGAAAATTGGACCATTCCACGCAGCTCTGAATCGAAACAGGCTCGTGATGGATCCCATCCATGTTGCTGTCGTCAGCAACTCCTCGGCAGCGCCACCCAAGGCGATCGGTCGGCTGACGAAACTCCGCTCCCCTGGCGACCCCAGTGGCGAGGCCAGCCTTACTCTAATCCACGATTTTGCGTTGCACTCCGGCGGCATTAACGTACAGGGCCATATTGATAATGCAGAAAAATTTTTGAAGATCGCCACCGATTTTGGATACACACTCAATCATGGCTGGGATCTCACCGGCCCGGCGCGCGTCGACATACGGCGCCAATGGAGTTCTACATCGACCGGTGTCTGGAATGGCGCCGCGGAAGTAACGGACGCGCAACTCGCAGCCGCTGGCTTAAATCAGCCCGTGCAACTTCAAAAAGCGCGCCTCGAATGGAAAAACGGAAACCGTATCGCGCAGATTGGTCAAGTCGAAGGCTTTGGCGCCACCTGGTCCGGCAACATCGCCGAGATAAAATCACCCGATCCTGAACAGCAGGGCGTCTGGAATGTTCAACTTCACGCCGATCACCTCGACGCCACCGAGCTTGACCGCTGGGTTGGCCCACGCGCTCGCCCCGGCTGGGTGCAACGCCTGTTGCCGTCCCTATTCAGCGGCAAAGCGCAAACGGTGCCCGCCAGCGAATTGCTGCGCCGCTTGAACGTCGTCGGGAATGTCCAGGTAGACGAGTTCACCATCGAAAAGTTGAAACTCCAGCAACTGCATCTGCAAGGTTCGTTGCATGATTTGCAGTTAAGTGTGACTGATGGACGCGCACAATGGGCAGGTGGCGGCGTTCGCGCCACCATGCTTGCAAAATTTCTTCCGCGTCCTGCATATGACGTGCACGCGCAATTGGATGGCGTGAACTTAAATCAACTGCCCATTGATGCGTCGGTGGCTGATCGTTTGGCAGGCTTTGCTTCGGGCGCTATACACCTGAAGACAACTGGTGTGGGCCGTGACGAATTGCTGCAAAAATTAACCGGCGCCGGCAAGGTTCGTTTGAACAATCTTGAATTTCGCGGCTGGGACGTGAATGCCAGCGTGGCTGACGGTGAAGCCCACCCGGGAATTTCAAATTGGCCGTCAGGCGTTGGCATGTTCACCGTTCGCGATCGCAATGTATTTTTAGAAGATGTACGGCTGGATGGTGGTTCGCAGTTCACTTTAATGAACGGAACAGTTAGTTTCGACCGCGAAGCCGATCTTGCTGTCGAAACCAGCGCCGGAAAGCGCGCGGTTCGCAACGCCAATGGGCCCGGTGAGATGCTGAAGATTGTTGGGCCTTTCGATGGTCCGCGAGTCACACGAGAAAAAATCGCGCCACGTCAACCGGCGGACTGAGTTTGTTGAAAGAGAAATATATCAACGAGAAAAATCCAGCAGCCGAAATAAGTTCGGCCAGGAGCCCCGTTAATGATTCGTAAGCCACTGCTCGCGCTCCTTAATTTTCCTTTTTTGCGTGTTGCGTACTCCTGCGCAGTCATCCTTCACCCTCGAACAGGTCATGAGCGCACCATTTCCCGCCGATTTAACAGCCTCCAAAACCGGTGGCCACCTGGCCTGGACCCTTGATCAACAGGGCCGCAGAAATATTTGGGTCGCCGAAGCGCCTGGATTTCGTGTTCGCCAGCTAACTAAATATGACACTGACGAAGGCCAGCCCCTGTCTGATCTTCATTTTTCCTCGGACGGGAACATGATCGTATTCGTGCGTGGAGAAGGAAAAAATACCGCTGGCCAGTCTCCCAATCCCACCAGCAACACTGCGGGCTTCGAGCAATCCGTGTGGTCCATCGCATGGGCCGGAGGCGAGCCCAAAAAACTCGACGCCGGCGATTCGCCGGCGATTTCTGCCTCGGGTGTCGTCGCCTACATTAAAGATCACCAGGTGTGGCTGGCCAAACTCGACGCATCCGACAAGCCGCTTCAAATTGTGGTGCGCGGTAAGAACGCAGACCCGCAGTGGTCGCCAGACGGCACAAAGCTTGCTTTTGTTTCAGGCCGCACCGATCACGCTTTCATTGCCGTCTATGAATCGTCAAATAAGTCGCTGCGTTATTTATCTCCCTCTGTGGATTCCGACCAGACCCCTTGCTGGTCGCCCGACGGCAAATTTATCGCGTTCATTCGCCGCCCGGCCGCGCCGCGCGACAAGCCCGAAGGATTTTTTATCGCCCCAGATGTGCCGGATCCGTGGGCCATTTGGATTGCCGATGTTTCCAGTGGTTCTACCCATGAAACCTGGCACAGCGGAAAAGAGCTATCCGACTCCTTCCCCGAAATGGCCGCAGATACCGGCGGCGGTGTGCTTAATTGGGCCTCCGATCAGCGTCTCATTATCGCCAGCACAAAAGACGGCTGGCAGCATCTGTATTCGCTACTAGCTGATGGGAAAAAAGAAAATCCCGTTCTTCTCACTCCCGGAAATTGCGAAGTGGAGCAATGGTCTTTTGCCCCCGATAAGCAAACCATAGTATTTAATTCGAATTGTGGCAGCGCCAAAGAAGACATCGACCGCCGCCATCTTTCACGCGTAGATGTCGGCGACGGCAGCGAACCCGTCCGTATCACCACCGGCGAAAGCATTGAATGGAATCCAGTCGTTCTCAGCGACGAAAAATCTATCGCCTATTTAGGCTCCGACGCCCAACATCCCGGACGTCCGTTTGTTTCAACGCTTGTTTTTGATTTTTCTCCACGCTGGCTTGATTCCGGTACCTGGCCGCCAGATTTTCCTGCCGACCGCCTCGTCACTCCGCAACAAACAATTTTTCGTTCCGGCGACGGTCTCGAACTGCACGCACAATTATTCTTGCCCCCCAATATCAAGCCCGGCGAGAAGCGTCCGGCCATTGTTTTTCTTCACGGCGGCCCCATGCGCCAAATGCTATTGGGCTGGCACTACATGTACTACTACTCGAATTGCTACGCCATGAATCAGTACTTGGCCAGTCGCGGCTATATCGTTATGGCAGTGAATTACCGCAGCGGCATCGGCTACGGTCACTCATTTTTTGAGGCTCCTGGGCGCGCCGGGCGAGGCGCTTCGGAATATCAGGATGTCGTAGCCGCTGGAAAATTTCTGGCGGGGCGCAATGACGTCAATGCCAAACGCATCGGCTTATGGGGCGGGAGTTACGGCGGTTATCTAACCGCGCTAGGCCTCGGCCGCAATTCCGATCTGTTCGCCGCCGGTGTCGACCTGCACGGCGTGCACGACTGGCCCACCGACAACTGGGACGGAAAAAATATCACTCCCGAACTCACCAAGCTGGCGCATACCTCCTCGCCGGTTACCGCTGTCGATACCTGGCGCTCCCCGGTGCTGTTTATTCACGGCGATGATGATCGCAACGTGATTTTCACCCAGACCGTGGACTTGATCGCGCGTTTACGCGCTAAAAATGTCGAAGTCGAGCAGCTCATTTTTCCCGATGAAGTCCACGATTTCTTTTACACCGCGATTGGTTGGCCGCCTACCACGCTGCCAGCGATTTCTTTGACCGCTGTTTCGGTGGTCCCTGGAAATGATATCTAACAATTAGAGTTTCAAAAATCGCAAACCTGAAACGCCGCATAATTTATTTTCTGTTGGTGCTGGCAATTTTATTTGCCGTTACCACATTCATTCCTGCGTCGCTGCCGCTCCAACTGCCGCGCCACGCTTTTTCCCCAGCTTCATGCTGACAGACGTTCACTTATTACTCGATATCGCACCAAAAAAAATGTCAAAACCGAAAGCCGCGTCTTCACTCCCACCGGGCCGGAGGACGCCGAGACCGACGCCAGTGGCTCTTGAACGTGGAAATTTTGGATGTCCATCCGCAAGGCGATCGCGCCGCGATTCACGCCCGCTCGCGGTTTCAAAGCGTAAACTTCCGCAATGGCCCAGAATAATACCGGCGCCCCACAAACTCCTCCGGTTCAGCATCCCCGAAAGCTCGAATCGAAACCGGTCGAATTCACCATTCTCCCCGACGGCCGGGTCATGCCGTCACCGGGTCTGGCCGACCTGTTTCCCGACCAGCGCCAAGTTTGGCAGGACTGGCTGCGTCAATTTGCCATCGCCGGCGTTTTCCCTCGCGAAGGAGTAAAACTGGGCCAGTCCTGGAAATCAAGGAACCTGAGCAAGCCCCATCCCCGATCGTCAAACTGGAGTGGGAAAAACAAGCAACTTACGTTCGTGATGAGCCTTGCACCCAATTCAAATGCTTGGACACGGCTACTTGCTCTCAGCGATTCCCCGACCCGAATCCTGTGCGGTGGTCCTGACCGCGCTGTCTCTGAAGCAGAAATCCAGGATTGGCGACACTACCCCTAGGCGACTTCAGTATCATGGTCTTCCACCCCGGCACCGCACAGGCAACAACGAAACCATCTCGTACATCTCTTTAAAAACGGGGCTCGTCGTGCGCGTCACCGAAGACGCCCAGCAATTCATGGATGTATCGTCGCGAAAACCGATGGCATCCAATCAAATCCATTACAATATGAATGCCGCCGGCCACACCGAAGTCTTCCTGTTGCCGATGCGTCGTCGCCCGCTCTGAATTACTGCAATGTCATCGACCAGCCTCAAGCTCCCATTTGAACTAAAATCCCTTTCTGGAAAGGTTTGCAGAGCGCGTATAATGAAGGTTCGGCAGTCGTCCAAAAATCGGCCGACGCCACAGGGTACCGCACTTAATTCGGAGCAACAAAGGAATTACATGTAAATGAAGTTCAAACTACACAGCAACTATCAGCCCCGCGGCGACCAGCCGGAAGCCATCGATCAGCTCTACCGCGGCCTCGAAGCCGGCGAAAAACAACAGGTCTTGCTCGGCGTCACCGGTTCGGGCAAGACCTTCACCATGGCCAAGCTGATCGAAGCCGCCAATCGCCCCGCTCTGGTACTGGCGCACAATAAAACTCTCGCCGCCCAGCTCTACCACGAATTCAAAGGTTTCTTCCCGGAGAACGCCGTCGAATATTTCGTCAGCTATTACGATTTCTACCAGCCCGAAGCCTACGTGCCGCCGCAGACATCTACATCGATAAAGAAGCCACCATCAACGACGAATTAGACAAGTTGCGCATGAGCGCCACGCGCTCGCTCTTCGAACGCACCGACGTGATCGTCGTCGCCTCCGTCTCCTGCATCTACGGCATCGGTTCGCCGGAAGCCTACTACGGCCAGATCGTCATGCTCGAAAAAGGCCAGCAAATCTCTCGCGAAGCCATGTTCACCGCTTCGTCGATATTCAGTACGAACGCTCCGAAGATCTTGCGTCGCGGCACTTTTCGCGTGCGCGGCGACACCATCGAAATTTATCCCCCCTATCAGGATCAAGGCTATCGCATCGAAATGTGGGGCCAGCAGATCGAAGCGCTGCGCCAGATCGATCCTTTGACCGGCGAAATTCGTGCCGGCCAGGAAGATTTATCCCGTGTCTTCCATCTATCCAAGACGCATTACGTCGTGCCTCAGGATCAAAAAGAACGTGCCATCCAAAGCATTTATGCCGAGCTCGAATGGTGGAAAAGGAAATGGAGAAACAGGGAAAATTTGTAGAAGCGCAACGCGTGACCCAGCGTACCCTTTTCGACATTGAAATGATGCGCACCGTCGGCTATTGCCACGGAATCGAGAATTATTCGCGTCATCTTGAGCGGCCGCTTGCCTGGCGAAGCTCCGCCAACGCTGCTCGATTACGTCCCGCAGGATTTTCTGATGTTCATCGATGATCGCACCAGACCGTCGGCCAGGTCCGAGGCATGTTCAATGGCGATCGCGCGCGCAAGCAAGTTCTGGTGGATTACGGCTTCCGGATGCCCAGCGCGCTCGACAATCGTCCGCTAACCTTTGAAGAATTCGAACATCGCACTCAACCAAGTCGTCTATGTTTCCGCCACGCCCGGCCCCTACGAACTCACCAAATCCGGCGGCGTAGTAGTCGAACAGGTCATTCGTCCCACGGGATGGTCGATCCTCAAATCGAAGTGCGCCCGGTAAAAGGCCAGGTGGACGACCTGCTGGAAGAGATTCGTATTCGTGCTGAGCGAAACGAACGCGTCCTGGTCACCACGCTGACGAAACGCATGGCGGAAGATTATCCGAATATTTCGCCGAAATCGGCGTGCGATGTCGTATCTTCACGCCGAAGTGGAGACCCTTGACCGTATTCGCATACTGCGCGATTTGCGCCGTGGCGAATTCGACGTTTTGATCGGTATCAACTTGTTGCGCGAAGGCCTCGACTTGCCCGAAGTTTCGCTTGTCGCCATCCTGGACGCCGACAAGGAAGGCTATCTGCGCAGCGCCACTTCGTTGATTCAAACCATCGGCCGTTGTGCTCGCCACATCGAAGGCCGCGCCATCCTATACGCCGATCGCCGCACCGGTTCCATGGAGCGGCCATCAGCGAGACCAATCGCCGTCGCGACAAGCAAATCGCGTACAACAAAGAAAACAACATCACGCCGATGTCGATTATTAAGTCCGTGGATATGGACCTGGCGCGTATCGTGGAAGCCGATTACGTTACCATCCCGCTCGACGTGGTTCTCGATGCCGCTACTGCTAAATCAAAACCGGAGACCAGCTTCGCGGAAATGCTGAAGCAACTCGAAATGCAGATGCGCGAAGCGGCCAAGAAATTCGAATTCGAAAAAGCCGCGCAACTTCGCGACCGCATCCGCAGCTTAAAACAAAAAGACCTCGCCGGCCTGATCGCCATCGAACAACCCGCTCGAGCCGAACAAGGGAACTGACAAGTGTCGGCGCCAACCGGTCGCCCCGGTGTGAGCTTCTCACCTAGGGATTTTTGTTAGCTAGGAGTGCTTATTTCCCACCGCCCCGCCTTCAATGCGTCGAGAGGATAGAACTCCCGCGCCAGATAATCCCACCTTGCTTCAACGTAAAGACCGTCGACCGCACCAGCATGTAACCGAACAACACGCGCCCAGCGGCATCGTAAAGCAGTACAACGGCGAAACTCGCATCACGACATCGACCCCGCAAGCAAACAAAGCGCCATCAACGCACCGAAATCCCGCAAACACTCGAACCCAGCCATGCCCAAAAATCAGGCCCACGAACGGCAACACATTCATCATGCAGCAAGCCCGAAATCGAAATCGACCACCCTAACAACACTGAATCCTGTGCCCGCAAAAAAATTCTTTGTCATACTCCATTGATCAGGTTGCGCGGCCCCAGCATGCCAATCGCACCACTACAGAATCCTGCGCTATTCCCACGCCAGATCGAAATCCCGCTTGCTTCACAATTTTTCCGAGTTTCATGTCGTCAACTACTTCCATCGCCAATCGCCGGTGCGTGCCCGCCTCTTCATACGCCGAGCGCTTCACCAATTGAAACGCGCCCACCCCCACATAAGCTCCTGACTTCGGATTAATCACCTCGCTAGGATCCGTCGCCATGTGAAACGCCATCCCAAAAAACGTCACAACCACCGTTTCCCAGAAACCCACCATTTCCACATCCCCCAATAACGACAAGTGGTCCAAATTGCGCTCGGCAATCATCGTCATCGCCCGTCTAAGCACATCGCTTTTAAAGCGCACATCCGCGTCCGTAAATAAAAGCCATTCGCCGCTGGAAACTTCATAAGCCTGCTGCAATGCATGCGGTTTGCCCAACCAGCCCGCGGGAAGGTCCGCTACATGAATGGCCCGAAATCTCGGATGCGCCGCCGCAAACTCATCCAGAATGCGCCCAGTTGCATCTTCCGAGCGGTCATCGACGCCAATTATTTCCAGTTCGGGGTAATCGAGTCGGGCCAGCGTGGCCACCGCGCCCGGAAGTTTTTCCTCTTCATCGCGGGCCGCAAAAAGGAGAGAAATACGCGGCAACATCAGTTCCGCCGATTGGTGGAAAATTCTTTATCCAGGGGAGTTTTAACGCGCCGTACGCGATGCGCAAGCCAAGAATGATCCAAACAAAATGCGGTGCCACCAAAAATTACCCAGCGTAAACGCATGCATGAATTGGTGTCGGACGCGGCCCTCAGGTTATCCTAGCATGACATGCGTGGCGCTTTGGCGATCATAGGTGCAGGACGTGTCGGTCGCGCGCTGGGCCGGCGTTTGCATGAGCTGGATTGGAAAATCGGCGCGGTCATCACACGAAGTGAGGCCTCCGCGCGCAGGGCGGTGCGCTTCATCGGTGGAGGAAAAGCCCGAGCGACGCTCTCGCGTGAAGTTCTGGCCTCGCGGCTGATCCTGATCTCCACTCCGGATGATGCGATTGTAAAAATCGCCGAAGAGTTGGCGCGAATCGGCGCGGAAGAATTGCGCGGCAAGGTAGTCTTGCATACCAGCGGCGCTTTAAACTCCAACGCGCTTAAAGCGGTCCGCGACCGCGGCGCGTGCGTTGGTTCGATGCACCCGTTGCAATCCTTCAGCGGAGTCGGTATCCCGCCGCTCGAAGGCAAAGTTTTCGCCATCGAAGGTGACCCGGTAGCCATTCGCCTGGCGCGTCAAATCGTACGCGCTCTTGGTGGCCTGCCCGTGCAAATTGCGGGCGGCCGCAAGGCTCTGTATCACGCCGCTGCAGCATTCGCCGCAGGGCATGTGCTGGCCATTGAAGAAACTTCAACGCGTCTGTTGATGTTAGCTGGAATAAAGCGTGGTGAAGCCGTTCGTGCTCTGTTGCAGTTGACCCGCCAGGTACTTGAAAATTTCGAGCGACTCGGCCCGCGAGCCGCCTGGACCGGCCCTCTCGTCTCGAGGTGATTACGGCGTTGTGGCAGCGCACCTGGCGGCCATGAAGCGTTTGCCGCGCGAATTCTCTAACGCCTATGCGGCATTGAACAGCCTCGCCACTTTAGTTTTGTCGTCTGGCTCGGCCGGACTCTTGACCGCTCACAATGGCGATGCGAGAAATAAAATCAGTATTGTCAAAGCATCTGTGAAAATTGGCTCTGCAGGAGGAAAAGGTTGAAGCAGCCGCAAATCAAAATCGAACACACTACGTTACCAAACGGATTGAAAGTCGTAATCGCTCCGGATTCCACCGCACCGGTAGTCACTGTCGGCGTCTATTACAAAATTGGATTTCGCCTCGAGCCTCAGGGTCGCAGCGGTTTCGCGCATTTGTTCGAGCACATGATGTTTCAAGGTTCCGCCAACGCGCCCAAGATGCAGCACATCAAGCTCATCAATTCCAGCGGCGGCGTGCTCAACGGATCCACACACTACGACGTCACCAATTATTATGAAGCCGTCCCCTCCAATGCCCTTGAACGCGTGCTCTGGCTGGAGGCCGACCGCATGCGCGCTTTGAAAGTCGATGACGAAAACCTCCGCAACCAGCGCGACGTCGTAAAGGAAGAAGTGCGCGTCAATGTAATGAATCAGCCCTATGGCGGGTTTCCGTGGCTCGATCTCCCTCCCGTAGCCTTTCGCAATTGGGCTAATTCGCACAATTTTTATGGCGATTTTGCCGACCTTGATGCCGCCAGCCTGGTGGACGTGCAATCATTCTTCAAAACCTATTACGTGCCCAACAACGCCGTGCTGTTAATTCTCGGCGATGTGACAGCCCGGCGAAGGAATCGCGCTGGCCAAAAAATATTTCTCCGACATTCCCGTCGGGACCGCCTCCTCCCTTCGCCGATCCTACCGAGCCGGAACAAAACGAAGAACGCCGCGGCGACGTAGAAGAAAAATTCGGCACGCTTCCGGCCATGGCTATCGGCTATCAGTTCCTCGCGCGCCGCACCCGTGATTGGTGCGCCATGACGCTGCTGGATCATGGCGCTGCACGGTGGCCGCGCCGGGCGCCTCCATCGCGAACTGGTGCTAGAAAAACAAATCGCCGTGGAAGCCGAAGGCGGCATCGACGACATCTTCGGCTACAACGGCCCTACTCAGATGGTTACCCGCATCCTGCACAAGCCCGAATTTTCCAGCGAAGCAACGCTCGCCGCTTTCGACGCCGTCATCCGCGAAGTCCAGGAAAATGGCATCAGCGAAGACGAATTGCAGCAGCTCAAAGTAAAATGGCGCTCCGATTATTATTCCACTCTGGAAGGCGGGCGCGGCGGCTACATGCCCCGCTACGGCCTCATGCATCTGCTCGCATGTTTCACCCTGTTCGATGGAGAGCCGCAACTCGTGAATACCATTCTCGATGGATTTCTGGCTGTCACTCGTGAAGACGTTTTGGCCGCCGCGAAAAAATATTTGCGTAACGACAAGCGCGCTATCGTCTTCCGCAAACCCGTTAACGTAGCGGCAAGGAGGCTGCTTAATGTTGCGCGTCCCGCCTCCTTTGAAGAGCAGTCGCCATCGGACGTTCCCGCGCTTTCCGCGGAGCGTGCCGTCACCTGGCCCAAGCAAACCAAGACGCGCTTTCCAACGGGCTTGACGTGGTTCTCGCCGAGGCCCACTCCATTCCCAAATTTCATGGCCAACTTTTCTTCCGCTCCGGAAAGCCGCTGCTCTCAGTCGCGGCCCGGCGCTCGCAGACATGACCGCCACCGTCGTGCGCACCGGAACCGCAAAACGTGCCAGCCGCCAGATCGAAGAAGATCTTCGCCGCATCGGCGCCGATCTCTCCACCAGCGCCGGACAGGATAACAGCGCCATCGCCTTCGCCGGCCTTTCTGAATACTCCGAGCAGCTTCTGGGTCTGGTAAATGAACTGACGCGCGAGGCCACTTTCCCGCGCCGGAATTCGAACGCGAGCGCCGACAGAAACTCAAAGAAGTAAAATTGGAGCGCACTTCCCCCGGCTTTCTCGCGAGCGAGCGCCTTCGCAAAGTTTTATTCGGCGCGCATCCCTACGGCCAGGTTTCCGCGTCCGAAGCGCAGGTCGCCGCGTACCCTCGCGAAGATTTGATCGGCGTTTACCGCGAATTTTACACTCCAGAGAATGCGCTGCTGCTTATGGTCGGCGATTTCGACTCGCAAGCTATGGTGAAAAGCGCCGAAAAAGTTTTTGGCGCGTGGACCGGGAAGAACCGCAAACCAGACCCGCAGCCGCTCCTCCGAATCCGCACGGCCGCCACGTCTATCTCGTGCACGTGCCCGGCGCGGTGCAGACCCAGATCGTCGCAGGCTGCACGGCCATCACCCGCACGCATCCTGATTGATCGCTGGGCCTGACCAACAGCCTCTACGGCGGCGCATTCAATTCGCGCCTGGTGATGAATATTCGCGAAGACAAAGGCTACACCTATAGCCCCCGCAGCGTCGTCCATCCGCTGCGCGAGCACGGCTATTTTTCTGTTTCGGCGGCGGTACGCAACGATGTCGTCGCCGCCTCGCTCACCGAAATTTTCTACGAAATGGATAAATTGCGCTCGCTACCCGTCCCCGCCGCTGAGCTGGCCGATGCGCAAAATTATTTGACCGGTGTATTTTGCATGGGCTTGGCCACCCAGGACGGCCTGCTCAGCCAACTAGCCACCGTCGCCCTGAATAATTTGCCAAATGATTACCTTGAAACCTACCGCGCTAACGTCCGTGCGCTGACCCCCGAAGACTTGCTCAACACCGCGCGCCAATACTCGACTCCGCTAACATGCAAATCGTAGTTGTCAGGTGACCGCACCAAATCGAAACCCAAGCCCGCCTCTTCGGCGACCTGGAAATCTACGACGCCCAAGGCGCCCCCCAAAAATAATCAGTAAAGGGCGCAGGGTGCCCCACCCTCAGCTTTTTGGAGGGTGGGTCTTGTAACGTGGAATCGCCACTAATTGAACCGCGGAGCTGTCAATCCAATCACGCGATGCCGACGGCCAAGTTGAGTTGTAGTCCGCCGAAGCCGAAGTGCATCTGCACGGACCGTCTTTCTATGTTGTTGTATAAGATATTATAATCAATTAGTATCTATGGCATGTGGACTCGTACACTCGCTCTTCACCTGAGTCTTTGTTTGCTTCTCGTGGCTCTGTCCTCCGCCATCAAAAAGGCACCCGCCCAACCCATCAACATCAACACCGCGGACTCAACCCAATTGCAGCTAGTCCCCAGTATCGGCCCATCGACCGCGGCAAAAATCCTGCAAATGCGCAAATCCTATGGCGCCTTTAAAAGTGTCAACGACCTGATGGCCATCCGAGGCCTAGGCCCAAAACGCCTAGAAAAAATGAGGAAATATCTGACCGTGGGCAAGCCCGCATCCCCAGCTTCAAACACCGCTCACCCCGCCAACTGTCCCGATTGCGCGAAAACAAAACCCCACGGGCCCACAAAATCCGCGCCCACAAAGTCTGCCGCGACACAAAGATCGCCGTCCCCGCCGCCTTCGTCCGAGCAGCCAGCTCCAGAAACAGAAGAACCCTAGTCTAATTGATGTTGAAAAGTTATAACGGCGGGAGCGGTTGACGATAACTTTTTTGTGATGCTAGCGGGCTTTTACAACGCTTGGTGCGTGGTTCGTCGCTCGACACTAAGCGTTTCCAATCGCAAAGGCACCTGGTCCGCGATCCGTATCCCGTACCCTTCGAGCGCCACAACCTTCTTCGGATGATTGGTCAGCACTCGGATGTCTTTCAATCCCAGGTCGATCAAAATCTGTGCCCCGATCCCGCTCTCATGTTGCACCATGCGTAACCGCGCCGGCTCGCGATCAAGCTGTCCCCGCGAATGAAAATGAATCTGCGGCAATGCGCCTGGCTCCGCGCCGGTCTCCACTGAAAATCCGCGCCCGGTGTGATGCAAATAAAGAAACACTCCGCGATCTTCTTTGGCAATGGCCGCCAGCGATCCCGCCACTAGTTCAGAGCAGTCGCAGGCCGTAGACCCAAAAACGTCCCCCGTCAAACAATGTGAATGCACCCGCACCAGCGCGGGCTCTAAGCCTTCCAGGTCACCCCGCACCAGCGCGATGTGCTGGTCGTGGTCCACGTCGCTGGCATACGCGATCATCCGGAAATTGCCGTATCGCGTCGGCAGCACGGCCTCCGCAACGCGCCGTACATACCGCTCGTGCTGCATGCGATAACGAATCAAGTCTGCCACCGTCAGCATCTTGATGTTGTGTTCTTTGCAAAATTCCATCAACTGCGGCACGCGCGCCATGCTGCCGTCTTCATTCATGATCTCGCAGATCACGCCCGAAGGATTCAACCCCCCGATGCGCGAAAGATCGACCGACGCCTCCGTCTGTCCCGCGCGCACCAGTACTCCGCCATTCCGCGCGCGCAGTGGAAACATGTGCCCGGGCCGAGCCAGATCCTGGGGCTTGGTTTTCGGATCAATCGCGGTTAGTACCGTGATGGCTCGGTCCGACGCGCTGATCCCGGTAGTCACTCCTACCCGTGCGTCAATCGCCTCCGTGAATGCCGTGCCGTGCACCGAGGTATTGATCGGCGACATCAGCGGCAGATGCAATTCGTCGCAGCGCTGCTCCGTCAGCGTCAGACAAATCAACCCACGCCCATACTTGGCCATGAAGTTGATGGCTTCCGGAGAAATTTTCTCCGCCGCCATTGTCAGATCGCCTTCGTTCTCGCGATCCTCATCGTCCACCAGCACAATCATGCGCCCCTGGCGAATTTCTTCGACCGCTTCCTCCACTGTCGCAAAATGTGATCTGTTTTCAGCCATGCTCAAGTCCCGTTACCACAAACGTTGCGGCGATACGCAATCTATTTCGATTTTATAACGCCCAAGCCTTACTTCAACCAAAGATGTATCCCGTGAAATACCGCCGCTCCTACCACTGCCGCGCCCGGTATCGTCAAAACCCACGCGATAACAATCCGCCTCGTCACTCCCCAGCGCACTGCGGAGAGCCTTCGCGTAGCGCCCACTCCCACAATCGCCCCGGTAATCGTATGAGTAGTGCTCACCGGAATACCAAAATGCGCCGTCCCGATCAGCGTCAGGGCCCCCGCCGATTCTGCGGCAAATCCCCCGAAAGGGGTCAGCTTGGTAATGCGCTGCCCCATGGTCTTAATGATGCGCCAGCCTCCCGCCATGGTACCGCCGGCCATGGCCAGGTGGCAGCAAAGAATTACCCAGTAAGGCACCGCGTACGTGCTCAGCGCGCCTCCCGCCACGAGCGCAGTGGTAATGATCCCCATGCCTTTTTGCGCGTCATTCGTGCCGTGCCCCAGGCTGTAGGCCGCCGCCGAAAGAAGCTGCAATCGCCGGAACCATTTATCCACGCGCCGCGGCCGCTGCTTGCGCACAATCCAGCTAGTCACAATCGTTACTGCCGCGCCCACAAAAAAACCGATCACCGGAGCCAAAAAAATAAACAGCACCGGCATCGTCCAGCCGCTCGAAATCAACGCCCCAAAACCCGACTTGGCCACCGCCGCCCCGCCGTACCCGCCCATCAACGCATGCGATGAACTGGTCGGCAATCCCAGCACCAGCGTGATTAAATTCCATGTGATCGCCCCAAGTAGCCCGGCTAAAAGCACCTTCTCGTCCACCATCTCAATGTGGACCATCCCTTTTCCAATCGTCTTCGCCACCGCCGTCCCGAACACAAAAGCCGCCACGAAATTCCAGAAAGCCGCCCACGCCACCGCCCGAAAAGGCGTCAGCACACGTGTTGAAACCACCGTCGCGATGGAATTCGCGGCGTCATGCCAGCCATTGGAAAATTCAAATATTAAGGTGAGTCCGACGACCATCAGCAGCAGGTTAAAGCTATCCACAGCTACAACTCTTCGTCACATAATCTCGCGCATAAGCATGGCCATATCCCGCAACATCACCACACACATTCACGTTAGCAACGCACATCGCTAAAAATTCCATCGGTGGGTTACGCGCTTTTGAGGATCACGCCTTCGATCACGTTGGCAACGTCTTCACACTTGTCGACCGCGGTCTCGATGACTTCGAAGATTTCTTTCCACTTGATGATCTGCACCGGGTCCCGTTCTTCGTCAAACAATTGTGCGATCAACGTGCGGCACAAACGGTCGCTTTCATTCTCATACCGATTGATATCGATGCAATGTTTCAGTGCCTTTTCGGGTGATTCCAGGTCCCGCACCGCCGCCGCCACCTCCGCTGTGGTGGACACCAGCACCTTAACCAGCTCGATGGTTCCCGGACGGACCACGTCTACGCGGTACAGCACAAAGCGGCTCGCGGCCGCGTCAATCAAATCAATGATGTCATCCAGTTGGCTGCACAGCTCGTGGATATCTTCGCGGTCAAACGGCGTGATGAACGTTTGGTTCAGCTTGGTCAGAATACTGTGCGTGATGTCGTCGCCATGATGCTCAATGGCTTTGATGCTTTGCACCTGCTCCGGCACTCCCGTGTAGTGCGAAAGCATCTCCAGGAGCGCCTTGGCTCCCACATAAATATTATCCGCCTGCTTTACAAAGAGGTGGTAAAACCCCTCCTCACGCGGCAGTAGCCGCTGCAAAACCCCAGTCATAAAATGGCTCCCCCGGAAGCCGTTCTTGACGCTTCAAAAGCTGTCAGACATTACCAGACCCATCGAACTGTAGGCAAGTCACTGCTGGACCAGTCGCTGAACGTTAGTGGTACCCAAGAAAAAGGGCGCCCAGTCTCCCGGACGCCCCTTCACTCACATCCATTGTTGCCGTTCTCTTAGTACATGCCGCCCATACCGCCGGGGCCGCCTGGACCACCGCCGGCCGCAGCCGACTTCTTATCGTCTTCCTTGATCTCCGCGACGAGTGCTTCCGTCGTGAGCATCAGGCCGGCAATCGAAGCCGCGTTCTGCAACGCGAGCCGGGTAACCTTGGCTGGGTCAATAACGCCCATCTTCACCATGTCGCCGTACTCGCCGGTTTCCGCGTTGAAACCGTAGTTCTCTTCCTTCGACTCGCGGACCTTACCGATCACCACAGCGCCTTCCGCTCCGGCGTTGTGCGCGATCTGGCGGGCTGGCTCTTCAAGTGCGCGCCTCACGATGCCGACGCCAACACCTTCGTCATCCTGGAGCTTTAGCTTGTCGATGCCGAGATGCAGCGCAGCAGCGCCGTGCCTCCGCCGGGAACAATGCCTTCCTCGACGGCTGCGCGGGTTGCATGCATGGCATCCTCAACGCGAGCCTTCTTTTCCTTCAGCTCGGTTTCGGTTGCCGCGCCTACCTTAATGACCGCTACTCCGCCGACCAACTTGGCAAGCCGCTCTTGCAGCTTTTCCTTGTCGTAGTCGGATGTGGTGTTCTCCACCTGCGAACGGATCTGCTTGACGCGTCCCTCGATGTCTCCGGACTTGCCATAGCCTTCCACGATCGTGGTGTTGTCCTTGTCGATGGTGATTTTCTTGGCGCGGCCAAGATCCTCAAGCTTCACATTTTCCAGCTTGAGACCCAGGTCCTCGGTAATCGCCTTGCCGCCCGTGAGCGTCGCGATATCCTCAAGCATCGCCTTGCGGCGGTCGCCAAAGCCAGGAGCCTTGACGGCAGCGCACTGCAGCGTGCCACGCAGCTTGTTCACCACCAACGTCGCCAGCGCTTCGCCTTCCACGTCCTCGGCAATGATCAAGAGGGGCTTGCCCATCTTGGCGTCTGCTCCAGCAAAGGCAGCAAATCCTTCATCGAGCTGATTTTCTTTTCGTGGATCAGGATGCGGCAGTCTTCCAGAATGCACTCCATGCGCTCCGGATCGGTAATGAAATAAGGAGACAGATAGCCGCGGTCGAATTGCATACCTTCGACCACTTCCAGCGTCGTCTCCATGGTCTTTGATTCTTCCACGGTGATGACGCCGTCCTT
This sequence comes from uncultured Acidobacteriota bacterium, assembly GCA_963705755.1. Lineage (GTDB taxonomy): Bacteria > Acidobacteriota > Terriglobia > Acidiferrales > UBA7541 > Acidiferrum. The sequence continues at coordinate 37,431 of CAVPKZ010000165.1, forward strand.
ACCGACCTTCTTCATCGCTTCGGCAATAGCAATATGTAGCTTACGAAGGGGCAACGACATA
>CAVPKZ010000166.1:0-3043 GCA_963705755.1 uncultured Acidobacteriota bacterium
CTTGCGTTCTTTGCAAGGGTGGGTCTTGCTTTGCTCTTGGATTGCTTGTCGTGTCGACCTAACCGGTTCCGGTATCAACCTAACTCAAACTGTGTTTCGCCGTGAAGTCTCCAATCAGCCTTTACTCGTCCCCGCCATGTGCCTATTCTTCTCCATCCTTATACACATACTTAATCACGCGCTTAAACACCAATAAAGATCGGGTTACCCGTTGTGTCAAACTGGTACAATCCCGGTCGTACCATTCCACCGTGCCACGCAGCACTTCGCCATCTTCCAGCGCCACCGCCATTGGCGTGTGCGATTGCATTTGCTTGACCCAATAAAAATTCTCCGCGTGGGTCATTTCCGGGTAGGGGGTCCGGTTTCTACTCGGCGCAGGCCCGTTATTTGAAGGACGCGAATTATTCGGCTCCTTCACATCCGGAAAGCCGGGACGAAACAACCGGCGATTCACCATGACTGCTCCTGTCCAACTGGGGGGTTTACGTACCTATAACCTATGATGCGTGCCGTCTCGCACGGGTTACAGTACTTCGTAGGAAACCCGCCAATCACAGTCGTCCCGCAAATTCTTCCCGTGTCAACTCCGTCCTTCGCCTGACAGCCCGCCCAACTCAACAAAACCAACCCAAAAAACCGCACCAAGTCTGATCTATTTGATCCGAGTTGTTCACCAATCTCAACCCCACAAAAAACCAAAAAAACGCGAAGGGTGCCCCACCCTCGATTTAAGGGTGGGTCTTTCTTTTGACTTGGGTCTTTCTTTTGCCTTGATCCCGTCTCAGTCCCTGAATTCCGTCTATTATCTTGTTCCCGCACAACTCGCATTTAGTTCCACATCAAAATCGGTCCGCTTCACCCGTTCATCGCCAGCGAAGCCGCCAACGCATCCAGCCCCAACTGCCGATTCAAATTCCTCCGCGCTCCCGCATGCAATTCGTCCACTCCCGCAATAGCCCGCATCACCCACGCCACATCCACAATCTTGCTCAACACTTCCAGTTCTTTAGCCAGCGGCTTATTTCGCAACATTGGATTCTTGATCTTCGCGCTCAACTCCAGAAGATCCGTAAGCAGCCCATAAAAAATCCCCAATTGCCGCTCAAACGTTATCTCGCGGTCCTCGCCATCGCCGCGGTATCCGCAAACAGTTGCGCAAACCCTTGCCCCTGCGCCGCGCGCGTCAAGATTCTCAGCGCATCTTTGCGCCGCTGCGCAGTCATCTCCACGTCCATTTCCATCGCCAGGCCCGGACTGCCCTCCGCAAGCTGCGCCGCCAACGTAATCTCTGCGCCCTTGCGGTCGGTCTTCTCTTTTAAAATTCGCTCCACATCCGCCTGCGGCAGCGGCGCGAAATGAAACTGCATGCACCGCGACACAATTGTCGGCAGCAGCGAATAGGGCGATGGCGCAATCAATATCAGCGTCGCCGACGGTGGCGGCTCTTCCAATATTTTCAAAAACACGTTAGCCACATCCCACCGCATCGTATCCGCGCCATCCAGAATAAAAACTCGTCGCCGTCCCATCGGCCGAAAATACGCCGCCCGTTGCACCGCGCGAATTTGTCCAACGCGCAGCATCGGCCGCACCACCGGGGTCTTCAGCCTCACCGGATCAGGCACCACTGCCCACACATCCGGATGCGTTTGCAAAATCAGCGGCGTCCGCTCCACCATCGCCGCGTCCGCGCTTTCCCCGCGTTCTGCCAATCCTTCCTGCACCAAGCTCGTAGGATCGGCCAGCAAGGCCACCCGTTTGCAGGTGTCGCATTCCCCGCAAAAATCATCCTTCATCCGCTCGCACGTCGCCGCCTGCGAAACACGCGCGCCAGCGTGTACTTGCCCACTCCACTCGCCCCGGTAAACAAAAGCGCATGCGGCACCCGTTCCGCACGCAACGCCCCGCGCAACGCATTCACAATTCGTTCATTGCCAACAAAATCGCTGAAGCCCATAACTACGCTTTCTCCCCGTGCGCCACGGATCCAATCACCGTTTCCGCCGCCGTCAATATCTCCGCCGCAATCTCTTGCGGCGCCCTCATCGCCTGCTCCTGCAAATCAAAACACTCCACCTGTATCCAATTCTCGCGCTTCGCCAATTCATCGTACATCGCCGCCGCATCTTCCAGATGCCGCAAATTTTCTTCCAGCAAATCGTGTGTGGCTGTCGTATATCCTCGCGTGCTCTTCCGCCCCACCAGCTTTTGCGCCTCTAGTGGAGGCACCCGCAAATAAATCACCGCGCTTTCTCGCGGCAGCCCATAAATTCCATACTCCAGATGCTCAATCCATTTCACAAACTCCCCGCGCGCTGGCGCGGCAACTCGCGCGGCCTGATGCGCCAGGTTCGATCCAACATAGCGATCCGCCAGCAAATTTTCCCCGCCGCCAGCGCTTCCACGAGCTGCTCCTTGGCCTCGAATCGATCTCCTGCGTACAGCAGCGCGGTGAGTTGCGGATCCACTTCCTCCAGCGGGCCAAATCCACCGTCCAGAAATTTCCCCACCAGCGCGCCAAACCAGGAATCGTAAATCGGAAATCCTGTTACAAAAGTCTCGTGTCTGCGCGCCAGCCTTCCTTCAGCAGCTCCACCTGCGTGCGCTTCCCGCTCCCATCAATTCCCTCAATAGCAATCAGTTTTCCGCTCGTAGTCGTCATCAAAGCTGTCGGAGAAATCGTTGAAATGTTGAAAAACGTCTGCGCTAGAAGTGCATTATCAGCCAGTGTAACCGCGCCAGCGCCCCCTCGCAAATCACGTGCTACGATTTAAAAAGGGGTGACCATCAAGTTGGGGTAGGGGCGCCCAGGTTCGCAGTTGAGTATGAACCTGGGTCTTTCTTTTCGCTCTTCCTCTTACGTCCATAAGTCAAAGAAGAGTGCCCCAGTTTCGCAATTGATCCTCAACCATGCCGCCAACCATCCGCGAAAATATTCTGCGCATTCAAGACCGCATCGCCAAAGCGCAACAAAAATCCCTGCATCCCGCAGAAGTCACGTTAATCGCCGTCCTCAAAAACGCATCCCCCCGCGTCCATC
>CAVPKZ010000167.1:0-3870 GCA_963705755.1 uncultured Acidobacteriota bacterium
ACGGGATTCCCGTCGGGAGCTATCGCGCAAGTTATTCGGGCGAGCTGATCGATTGGCATTCTTTGAACGGACTCTAAAAACCTCCATTGCTCGGTATGGGGCTGAAACAGTTCATCCAAGAACACGCTGTTGCCTAGTTCTCTGGGACGCTTTTGCAATGGCAACGCGATCAAATTTCCGAAACCGCCTTTAGGCATAGTGTCCTGGTTGGGGAAAACACGGTCGTATGAATCAAGGCCGATCTCATGCCTATTCTCCATAGTGCGTGTCAACAGGGAACATCCCAACCTTCGCGCATCAGCAGCGGATACCGGCCGATCAAAGAATATCCACACATGCGCGCCATTTCCGGACCGCGAGCGCTCAACAGCCAAGGGAACCTGAAAACGCTTGCATGTTGCAACAAACGCGGCTGCATCAGCTAGCCAGGACTTCTTGTCGAAATCCACTGCAAGAAACCAGCAAGTGTCGTCAGGCAGAAGTGGATAAATGCCGACCGTCTGCTTTCCAGTTAGATGATTTCGAATAGCGTCATCCGTTAGTGGCTGGAGAATCCTGGTTTTGCGGGCAACCTTCTTTCGCTCTTCTGGTCTCGCGACATGGATGGCACGCCAGTCCGTGATCCCGGCAGGTGAATAGCCAGATTTGCCGCCCTTGCCTTCCCAGCGAATGGCGAAAACATCTTCGCGCCCGCGAAACAGATTTCGAAAGAGCGAGATCTTCTCCTCTGGTGTACAAACTCCACTTCTCGTAGTGGACGAGAGGTTTGGGACCGGGACGGCTTGTGGGACGGGTTCTATGGGGGGCGATTGATTAATCCCGAGCATCGCACGGAGATCCGCGTTCTCTTCACGAAGCCGTCGGCATTCCTCTTGCACTGTTTTCAGGCGCTCTTGAATATTGTCCTGATCAGGCATGTGGCTGTTCATTGCTATGAGCTCCGCGGAAGATCTTATCCGAGGAACGAAGCGATCAAACAGCCGATCTTGTGCCCCATGGATATACGTCACCCCAAACTTCAGGGGTCGCGGTAGGGACGCCAGTGGACCTGACGCCCCCCGCACGGATCCGCACGTGCAGGATTGCTGCATGCGGCTCTTACCTCGGATGGTTGGCGTCAAAGCGCAAATTGGGATAAGGATGAAGGATGCTAGGTTTGGGGAGCCAGCGCTCTGCGAGAGCCACGAGTCGTGGCCACGTCATCCGACTTTTCTGGCTGCGTCGCCGTAGCGCGCGCATCCAGCGCCGGATCACCTGCAACCGAAAACTTCGAAGGCTGGCCAGATTCCCGGGGACTGCATGAGAGCTGCTTCGTTGGTCTCCAGATAATTCTGATTTTGTAGCAGACGATAGTTTCGTTCGGCGCGGCGAGCCTCCAGCATCTCACTGGAAGCTTGTTGCGCAAGGGTCGCCGCTGGGGCGTCCACACTTATTGTAGGATGCGGTCTACAATCCAGCCCATTTCAAATAAGTAGTACACCGCCAGGAAGATCACCGGCACGAGAATCAGCCTCACAAGGGCCAGACTGTACGGTGTCCTTCTGCTTAGAGAGTTGCCGGGCGCAAGAATCTTGAAAGACTTCTGAATTCCTGTTCTCATGACCTATCCCATGCAGAAACCAACGTCGGAGGGGGCTTCGAATCGGACCTTCGTTGGGCTCAGTCCTCGTTCTCCGCGCCAATCCCGTAGGAATCCAACACATCACGCAAGAGCACCACTCCTTCCAACTTGTGCACATCGGCGCGGCTCACCACGGGCAAGAGATCCAAACGGGCTCCCCCCATGCCCTCCAGAGCCATCTGAAGCGACTGATCGGCGTGAAGATGGGGAAACGTTTGCGCGTCAATCAGGTCTGCGAGCTGCTGGGCCATTCCATGCTCATTGGCCGCCCGTTCGAGACCTCGCTTGCTCAGCACGCCAACGACGCCCCGGGCATCGCATACCGGCCAGCAACGATAGCTACTGGTGAGCGCCAATTGGATGGCCTCGCCCACAGAAATCGCCGCAGGGAGAGTTTCGGCCGGAGTCCGCATCAGATGTGCCACGTGACGGCCTCCGCGCTGGTGACGCGTGGCGGCACTCGGCAGGTGAATTCCATCCTGATAGGCCAACACATCGTAGATCGGCTCTCGCTGCAAACGGGCGGAAATAAAGAAACTGACAAGATTCGAGATCATGAGGGGAACAATGACGGCGTAGTCTTGGGTCGTTTCAAAGATCATGAGAACTGAAGTCATCGGGGCGCGGACGATGCCCGCAAAAAGAGTTCCCATTCCTACCAAAGCATAGGCTCCTGCCGAGGCGGTGTATTGGGGCAAGAAGTGGTGTGCAATGCCCCCGACTGTTCCACCCAACATCGCTCCGATAAAGAGGCTAGGGCCGAAAATACCGCCCGCATTGCCAGATCCGTAGCTGGTCGTGACGGCGATGAGCTTCAAGACTACCAAGATGGCCATGATGCCGAGTGTCATTCTTCCATTCAGCGCGTCTCCCACGTAGCCATAGCCGACTCCCAAAATTTGTGGGACAAACAGGGCTATTACGCCAACAAGTAGGCCACCAGCGACGGGCTGGAACCAAACCGTTTTCTTCGGCAAGCTCATGAACCATTCCCGTGTTCTCAGGAGAAGCTTCGTGAACGCCACGGAAACCAGGCCCCCAGCAACTCCTAACACGGCATATATCCCGAATTCCAACGGATTAGCGAGTTGATATTTAGGCACCTGGAACAGTGGGTGGTCTCCAAGCAGAACCCGCAAAACCACCCACGAGGTTGCCGATGCCAGCACCACGGAACCCAATATAGGAGCGTGAAGATCTCCGGTGATCTCTTCGAGAGAGAAAACAACCGCAGCCAGCGGCGTGTTAAACGCGGCGGCGATTGCGGCGGAGGCACCGACAGGGATGAGTGCCTTGACTCGCTCGGAGCTCAATCCCAGGTACCGACCGAGCACTGAAGCGATCCCGCTTCCAACCTGGACCGATGGCCCTTCGCGCCCCAGAGGAATGCCGCTAGCTAGAGTCGCTGCGGTGCAAAAGAATTTACCCAACACTGTACTGAGGGTGATGCGGCCTTCCCGCGCAAATAAGGCGGCCTTGGTTTGGGGAACGCCGCTGCCGCGAGCGTCGGGGAAATAGCGATAAAGTAAATACCCCATACCGAGAGAACCGAGAACTGGAATCAGCAGGCGCCGCCAAGCCGCACTACTGACCGGATAGAGTCGCATCCCCAGTCGCTCGGTCACCAAAATGAACGCGACAACCGCAAGGCCGGTGAGTGCTCCAATTACCAGAGTCAACAGAAGAAAGACTTGCTCCTCGCGCTCGCGAATGCGCGGGAACCAATTGACCAAAGGCTTTCGCCACCATTGCTGTTTGACCTCGTTCCCCACTTCTGTCACGTCCTCACCTCTTACCCAGCGCGAATACAGAGTGGTGGTTAGGCGCTCCCAATATCGTGCATCAGCAGCTACGGGGCTTCTGTCGCAGCATTAATACTATTTGTGCTAACCTTCGACTGTCCAACGAAGCTTACTTACCGACGGAAAGGCAAACTTTGTGTCTTTGCACAGCATCGATGAAGTGTACCAATGAACATTGGGGATCCTTCGATCGTCAAAGCGCCGACTTTTTGAGTTTCCAGGCTTCCCCGCTCCGCGCTTCAATTTTTGGCGCACAATCTTACTTATATCGTATACCGATATAACAAGCAAAACTATCGGACTCGCGGTGTACATCGCGGCTTAGGTGATGACCACATTGCCCGCCGTTTGGCGACGGCCGCGTCGCAGATGGCGCGAAGGCATAGAAACCAGGGCGACCTTAGAAATCCGGCGCGGTACTTGAGTCTAGTTTTTGGGGGAGCTCTC
>CAVPKZ010000168.1:0-21654 GCA_963705755.1 uncultured Acidobacteriota bacterium
GATTTTTGGTTTGGGTTGATTTTGGGGATACCAATTTTGCTGCATCTACAGCGTTCGAATTGAAATATTTTTGAGCAAACAGATAAAGTCATTCGAATCACAAGTCCCGGATCGTTCGAATGATTTATCAAAAATGTCGACGCGCCGACATTTTTTTCTCAAACAAAGCACTTAGCATGTCGCTACTCGAGTGGTACTAGGCCTCGCTCATTTTTCTTCTGGCGCAGGCTACCTCAATCCGGGCACCCACTATTGCCTGGCAAATCGCACTTACACCACACCCAGCGCTTTGCCCACTTCGGCTAGCGTATCCCGCGCGCAGTAAGTGCTCGCGTTTGTGTGTGGCGCTGACGATGGCCCGCAAGCCGCTTTGCCTTCCGCTACGGTGGGGTAGCCGACGGCTGGAGCAAACACGCCGGCGTCGAAAAGCTTGCGCGAGAACTCAAAGGCTTTCGCGGCTTCGCCTACGTGAATCGGAATAATAGGGGTCTCGCTGGCCTTGAATTGGAATCCGCGTTTTTTCAATTCGCGTTTGAAGAATTTTGTATTGGCCCACAATTTTTGACCAGGCGTTCGCCTTCCGGCGAATCGAGCAGCGTAAAAGCAGCCTGGCAGGCTGCCGCCGTGGCCGGCGGATGCGAAGTGGAAAAGAGAAATGGCCGCGCGCGCAGGTAAAGATAATCGATCAAGTCGCGGGACCCGCAAACATAGCCGCCCATCGCGCCAATGGCTTTACTTAGAGTTCCCACCTGAATGTGCACTCGCCCGTGACAATTTAGATGGTCCACCGTGCCGCGGCCGTTGCGCCCCAGGACACCCGAGGAATGCGCGTCGTCAATCATCATGATGCAGTTGTATTTTTCGGCCAGGGTGCACAGCTCAGGCAGCGGAGCGATATCGCCGTCCATGGAAAAAACGCCGTCGGTGATGATCAGCTTGTGGCCGTTCCAATTGGCGGTTTCCTGCAGGATGCGTTCGCAATCCTGCACATCCTTGTGTTTGAAAACTTTGATGGTGGCTTTCGATAAGCGCGCGCCATCGATGATCGAGGCGTGATTCAGCTCGTCGAAATAATTAAATCTTCCTTGCCCACACCGCGGAAACCGTTCCGGCATTTGCGGTGAAACCCGACTGGAACACCACACAGGCTTCCACGTTTTTGAAGCGTGCGATTTGCTCTTCGAGCTCCATGTGCAGCTTCATGGTGCCCGCGATGGTGCGCACCGCGCCCGCCCCACGCCATATTTGCGGGTGGCTTCCAGCGAGGCCTTGCGCAACGCCTTGTGGGTGGTCAATCCCGAGATAATTGTTGGAAGCCAGATTGATAATTTCCTTGCCGTCAAAAACTGCAACCGGTTTCTGCTCGCCCTCCAGAACACGGAGCTTGGGAGCGGTTCCCTTGTTGCGCAAGTCCTGGAGATGCTCGGAAATGTAATGAAGCGGAGATGGCTTGCTGGTGGTAGCTGCGGCGTCTGACATGGAAAAACTCCTTGCTCGTTAGATTCGTTATGTAACGTTCGCGTTCATGGCGGCGATCTTAGTGCGGAACTCCATCGGGATATATCAAAATTTTGCCCGCCAGGCCACCTCGCAAAAGAGTGAATGCGTCTTCAAATTTTTCCAGCGAGGTGCGTTCTCCAAACAGCGGCTCCAGATTCAGCCGTCCGGCTTTGAGCAGCGCGGTCATTTGCACCCACGTGCCGTACATGCGCCGGCCATAGATACCCTGCACCGTCGCGCCTTTGAAAATTACATCGTTCACCAGGTCGAGCGGAACTGACTCGGTGGGTATGCCAAGTAACGAGGCCCGGCCTCCTGCGCGTAAAGCCGCAAATCCCTGCTGGATCGCGGTGGGGTTGCCGGACATTTCCAGCAAAACATCGACGCCGGTGTTGGAAGTATCCGCCAATATTTGATTCACAGCATTTCCGGACGATGGATCGAGCACCACGTCGGCGCCCATTTTCCGGGCCATGGCGCGCCGCTGCGCATTGGTCTCGGTGGCAAATACTGTCGAGCTTCCGCATGCTTTGGCAACCGCGATAGACATCAGCCCAATCGGGCCGCAGCCAGTGACCAACACGGTCTTTCCCGCAATTTCTCCAGCAAGCACGGTATGCACGGCGTTCCCCAGCGGATCGAGAATCGCTCCGTAATGTTCTGGAATAGCGGGGTCGAGCTTCCAGATGTTCGACGCCGGAATTTTTACGAATTCAGCGAAAGCGCCATCGCGATCGATGCCGATGATGCGCAGGTTCTGGCAGATGTGCGCTTCGCCGAGGCGGCACTGGTGGCAATGGCCGCAATTTAGGTGCATCTCAGCGCTTACTTTGTCACCAGCTTTTACAGCAGTTACCTCTTCGCCCACACTTTCGACAATGCCGCTGAACTCGTGTCCTAGTGTTACCGGAGGTTTAATGCGCCCCTTGCGACCAGCGGTCCCATCCGTATATATGCAGGTCCGTGCCGCAGATCGAAGCAGCCGTTACGCGTACCAAGACGTCGGTGGGGCCAATGTCGGGTACCGGGGCGGACTCAAATGACAATCCTTTTCCGGCTCGTATTTTGCGCAAGGCATTCATTTGCCCAGACTTAGTCACAGACATCTATCGCGGCTCCCCTCGTACAACGTAACTTTTGGATGGTAGCACACTACAGTTAGATGACTCTTTATCCGCACGAGCAACAAGATACCGGTCGCCGGGTCCGCGTCATTCCTTGATTTCAGAATACACCGTCGTCAATAAGCGCTTTAAGCACGATAGGGGGACGTGTTATTCTCTCCCAGATATGATGGCCATCGCGACGAAGCGAATTACGCGAATTACTACCGTCACGTCGACTACGACGCCGACTATTTGCGCTTCGGGCGAGTGGAGAAACCGCTAGATCAATAGCAAGAGTTTCCAACCCACCGCCGGAAGCACGGGCGGCGGGTTTTTTCTTTAGCCCCGCATCCAGAACGCTCCGGCGAATTTAGGAGCCGAGACATGAGCCTCGATAGTGCGCAGCAGCACTCGATTGACAAGATGCCTCTGAGACAGAACGCCGCGGAGAAAACTTGTCCGGCAGTTCCGTGCAACCTGTGGACAAAAAGTGGCGTGCTGGAGTGCTAGGCGCGACCGGGCTGGTAGGCCAGCGCATCGTCAAGCTGCTTTCCGATCATCCGTGGTTCGAGCTCACCGAGGTGGCCGCGTCGGAACGCTCCTCGGGTAAACGATATTCCGAAGCTGTGCGCTGGCATCTCGACGGGCCTATCCCAGAAAACGCTCGCGATCTGGTGGTGAAGGATCTGGACCCCACGCTGGATTGCGACTTTGTTTTCTCGGCGTTGGATTCTTCGGTCGCCGGTAACGCGGAAGAAGATTTTGCTCGGGCCGGTTATCCAGTGGTGAGCAATGCCAAAAACCACCGCATGGATGCGTATGTTCCGTTGCTGATTCCGGAAGTAAACGCCGCGCATCTGGAAGCCATTGCGACGCAGCAAAAAAAATGCGGTTACGAGCGAGGTTTCATCGTGACCAATCCCAATTGCTCGACGGCTGGACTGTTCTGGTGCTGAAACCGCTGGCCGACGCGTTTGGACTGGAGAAAGTTTTTGTGGTCACGCTGCAAGCGGTGTCCGGCGCGGGTTATCCCGGCGTGGCCACCATGGACATTCAGGGGAATGTCATCCCCTTCATCAGCGGCGAAGAAGAAAAAATGGAAACCGAGCCGCAAAAGTTGCTTGGCAAATGGGATGGCTCGCGCTTCGTGGATGCCGGCGTGGGCTTAACCGCGCATTGCAACCGCGTGCCGGTGCTGGATGGTCACCTGGAGTGCGTCAGCATTGGGCTGAAAAAAATTGCGTCGCTACGTGAAGTGCAAGAAGCGCTGCGCACCTTTGAAGTGGATGCTGAACTGGCCGCGCTGCCTTCCGCGTTGCGCCATCCTATTGTCGTGGTGGATGAAGAGAATCGTCCGCAGCCTCGCCGCGATGTGGACGCTGGGGGCGGCATGGCCGCTGTCGTTGGCCGCGTGCGCGAATGCCCGCTGCTCGATGTGAAACTCACGCTGCTCTCGCACAATCTCGTACGTGGAGCGGCCGGTGCGGCGGTGATGAATGCTGAACTGCTAGCTGCCCGCGGCTTTTTCAAATCACGCGTAAACCAGAGCCAAAACGTCGAGGAATCCGTCTCGAAATAGCAGCGCGAAAATTTTCAGGAAATTACGCTGGACTCGCAATTCTGTGCGGCGGCATAAAGAGTAAGCAATTCGCACATGCGTTGCGTCCAGCGTGGGAGGTCCGTCGCGCCGCCGAAAGACACAATCAACGCGATAATGTTTTTCGTGGACGCGGTAACCATGGTGCGTTCCGAATCGCTGGTGGCGCTGCCGTGCGGGCCAATCGTGTCCGCAAACAGCGGAAGGCCTTCCAGATTCAAATCGTACTTGCCGATGCCTTTGTAGGTTTCGCCCGGCACGCCCCGCGAAACACAATGTCGCCACTGACCGCCGCCAAATCATAAAGACCAACCGGAAGGCGGCTCTCCAGGGAAACAAGGTTAATAACGTCGACCACCGCATTAATCCGCGGCAAGCCTTTATTGGCGATCACGCGCCGCAGTAAAGCCTCCGCCGAGCCGCGGTACCGTGCGGGGTCTTTTCCAGCGTCCTGTAGGCTGCGCGCGTCGCCAGATCTGCGGAGATTCCAACACCGCGCGCGGCTCCGGCAATCGCAAAATCTGTTCCTCGCGCGATTTTAACTCCTCAGAAAGTCCGGTTGGCGTGTCACCAGCCTGCACCTCCACGGTAACGCAACCCAGCGCCCCGCGCGGGCACTTCTTTTTTAATTCATCGTCAATCGCCACATGTACAGTCGGCATTTGCAAAGTATCGCATAGGCTCGACGCGGTAGCCGTGAGCGTGCGAATTAACATTCCGTTGACAACGCGCCTTTTCCGCTTACACCAAGCAAGATTCTTGACATCGGAGCCGTCCGCAACCATCCTTCCTTTCCTATGCGCATAGCTAAAAAATCCATGACCCACGAAATCTCTTGACCAAATTTTCTGTTTTTCAACCGCTGCTGCTTCGGCGATTACGCTTGCTGTCCCACAGGGATCGCCGGCCGATACGCAGACGCCCGCGAGTTTTTCCTCCTTGCAGCCGCTGGGTGACCGCGTGCATCCCATCACGCCGGATGAGTTCCACGGGCGACTGCTGCGTGCTCAGGAATTGATGGGCCAGCTGAATCCGAAATTCTGATGCGCTGTTTATCGGGCCGAGCATGTCGCTTTACTATTTCACCGGCATTCGCTGGCATCTGAGCGAAAGACTTCTCGCCGTGATTGTGCTGCGCTCGGGTCAGCCAATTCTCATCTCCCCGGCGTTTGAAGAAGGACGCATGCGCGAGTCTTTGCGGTATCCGATGGAAGTGCGCGTCTGGCAGGAAGACGAAAGCCCCACCAAAATTATCGCGGGGGCACTTGCGGACCGCGGGATGCGCTCTGGCCGCGTAGGCATTGAAGAGACGCTTCCCTTCACTTTTTACGATCATTTCCGCGCCGCGGGGCCTGCGTATGAATCCGTATCGGCCGATCCTGTGACCATCGCCTGCCGCGCGCAAAAATCTGCGCACGAACTGGAACTGATGCGCCTGGCCTGCACTGCCACCTGCGAGGTTTATCGCGAGGTCTTTGCCAATCTCAAGGAAGGAATGTCTGAAAAGACGATCGGCGATCTGGTCATCTCAGGATTCGCAAAAATGAATCTGCATGGCGAGGCGCTGGTTTTGCTGGGCGCTGCGGCGGCACTCCCGCATGGCAGCAAGCAGCCGCAAACACTGAAGGAGGGAGAGGTGGTGCTCATCGACGGCGGCTGCACCGTGGACGGCTATCAGTCGGACATTACGCGCACGGGCGTGCTCGGAAAACCGTCGGCTAAAGTTCAAACGGTATTCGAGATTGTTCGCAAAGCTCAAGACGCCGCACTGGATGCTGCGCGCGCGAAGAAGCTCTCAGGGTCGGTAGACGACGCGGCACGTACGGTGACCACCAATGCGGGATACGGGCCCAGATACAAATACTTCACGCATCGGCTCGGTCATGGCATCGGGCTGGATGGCCACGAGCATCCGTACCTGGTGGGCGGCAGCACGACAGTGCTGGAACCTGGGATGACTTTTTCCAACGAGCCGGGCATCTACATCCCCGGCGAATTCGGTTTGCGCTGCGAAGACGACATGGTCATTTCAAGCGAAGGTCCGGCGCAACTGTTGAGCCCGAGATTTCAAGTGTCGCTTGAAAAGCCATTGGGGTGAAGGTGCCGAACGTCTACGAATCGGCGCCCCGCTCGCTAGCACATTTGAGGGTCGCGCACTACAAACTGGTCGCGATTCTCCACCGTTGGGAGAATCATCCCTCGCGCGAGTCTGTCTTCTAGGTGTTGAGAATAAAACTGTCTTAGCACGTCAATCTCACGGCCAACATAGGCGAGCAGTATTGCGCTGGAGATTGAATAAGTCTGGAGCTCCGCACCACTAGACAGATAGACGTGTGCGTTACCTGCTTCGCCCTCAAAAAGAAAATGTGCAATCCCGTTTCTGAGGTCTCCCATTTCCCTGAAAAGGTCATCAACACGGCGAATACGGGCACACCATTTATACTCAAATTCCATGCGTTCTAGGTGTTGCACATCGACTTCGGGGCTTTTCGGCAGTCTTTCGTTGACGTTGAATCGTGGGCATTGTTCTCGCAGCCAACGACGCACAACCTGAATCCCCTCGTAAACTCGCCATGCGCAAAGAAGTCTGTAAAAGGGGCTCGGATTGACAATCGCCTCGCGGAAAATTGCGTGGTATGGCGAGAAAACCGGCCATTGAAGAACTCCGCCGAGCGGACCAAAAGCCACACCATTCATGAAGGGCAACGTCACTTCATACGCAAGAATGCCTCCATCGTTTGGCGAAACGAGTTCCAGTCTTTGGATCACAAGGGGAGTATGAGGCGGATTGCGGACGAGCACGTCGAGCATCTCGTTCAGCGGTTGTCGGGCATGGAGAAAGGCATTGCTCGGAAGATTTGTCTCCACTCTGACCTCGATGCAGTCCAGTCTCTGCTCGGCGTCTGCTACGAAATCAAAAAAGATAGCATCTCGACCGCCGCGGTGCAGGTAGATTGAGAGCAGGCTTTCGTTCAGCAAAAAGTTATGCTCTCTTCTTCTTTCGAGGCCTGAGCGAATGGTGCCACCAAGAGGAATAGTGTCGGAGATGATTCCTCTCACCCGCCATATAGGTCTCGCTCTTGTTCAAGTGCGCCCATCTCATTAAATCGTTCTTCAGGTACCGCTACCGCCAGAGCACCCGGCATCGGTTCTCGCGGATGGACGATACCGATTCGGTTGCCGACTCCAAGTCCGGGGTTGACCGCAGGATTCATCGTCTCGGCTCCTTCGCATTTGTAGCGTAGCACCCTTCCTTATGGTCGTTCGTGTGGACACCGTGCTTCATGAAAAGCTTGGCCTTGCAGACGGGCTCGTCGACCAACGTGCTTCTAGCCGCGTTGCAAGGAAGCTTAGACATGCGGATGTGAGGACATCGCTTAAGGTGTATGCACACCCCGTCCCGCAATCACTGGGCGACGCGATGGGAACATTGGCGGGGTTCCAATCTTTACGTGCAACCAAATACGTTACTGAAGTTATCTACGTAATAGTAAAAAAGAGGAAATGGTAGGCCCGTGGGGACTCGAACCCCAGACCTCGTCCGTGTCAAAGACTCGGTGCCCCATATAAAGCGCCTATTTTCTGCAACATAACTCTTGCCCATCTTCAATCTCTTCATTAATATACGTGCTCCCCGCAGGATGTTGCAGTTGTCGGCATTTCCATGCGTTTTTTTCCCTGCAAGGTTGGAAAAAGTTGGGAATGCCGAATTTTTTGATAAGGGGACACGATGGCCCGACGGGTTACGAGTACGAAACTGGATTCACGAACGGCGCGGCGGTCGATCAATCAGGGCAAGGTCACTCATTGGTCGCCGGTGTCACGAGGTCGCGCGATTGGCTACCGACGCGGGCGACGAGGCGGCGCGTGGATTGCGCGCTTCGACGCGGCAGGGCGACGCAGAGAAGAGAAACTCGGCGAGGCCGACGATGTGCTCGACGCCGACGGAGTACAAATTCTCGATTTCGCGCAGGCGCTCGAAAAAGCGAACAAATTTTTTCACTCACAACTATCGCGAGCGACTGGAAAGACGATTGGACCGTACACCGTCGACGCAGCCGTGGATGCGTACCTCAAACATTTGAAGGACCGCGAAGCGCCCGACCTCCAAGGCGCAACCTACGATTTTGGCAGGAACGTGCTCCCGCAACTCGGCGCGATTGAAATTTCAAAACTGACAAAAGAGAAACTCGTGGCTTGGCGCGAAACTCTCGCGTCCCGACGGCGACTGTCAAAGCGAAAACCGAGAAAAAATGACCCGCCGAATGAATCGCCAAAGATCATGACGCCACTAGAAATTCGACGGCGCAAGTCCAGCACGAATCGAACGCTTCGCAGGTTAAAGGCCGCGCTGAATTACGCCGTCAACGAAGAGAAAGTAAGTGCAGACTCGGCGAGAGCGTGGCGAATCCCGCCGTTCCCGGATGTGGATAACGCTCGACCGAATTTCCTCAGCGAGAGCGAACAACAAAGTTTTATAAAAGCATGTGCGAGAGAAAAACACTTTCAAAATTTGGTGTTGGCGGCGCTTCACACGGGGTGCCGATACTCCGAACTCGCACGATTGCGTGTGAAAGACTTTGTCGCCGCCGGTCCGTCGATATTTGTCGAAAAAACCAAAGCAAAAAAAACCCGTCACGTTTTTCTCGATCAAGATGGAACCGACTTTTTCGCCGCGCTGGTAAGAGACCGGCCATCGGATGACATTCTGCTTGTGCGCGCCGACGGCACCGCATGGGCGAAGGATGACGTCAAGAAACCGCTACGACGGGCGCTCAAAGCGGCGGGCATGACCGGCATCCAGTTTCACAGTTTGCGGCATTCGTTCGCGACTCGGATGCTTACTCAAGGTGTCTCTATGCAAGTCGCGGCTAAAACGCTGGGGCACAAAAATGTTCACATGATCGAAAAGCATTACGGGCATTTGACGGACCCTCACTTGAGGGAGGTCATGTCCGCCTTGCCGAGCGCGGGCTTGAATGCGGCGGCGAAAGCCAAACGCGGGAGTATAACGACGCTGCCGGTCAAAGCTAAGGCGCGATGAAAAAACGCGCGAAACAAAAAAAAGGAACAGACAAGGCCGAAATTGCGCGCGCTATTTTCGCGGACACCGAAATCCCAAAGGACGCGAACGAGATAACCGAAAAGTACGTATGCGGATACAAAAAGCACGAGACGGTCGCGACTTACCGTGCGCGAGCGGTCGCGATTCTTCGTGGCAACGGGTATGACGTGGACGCGGATACGGAATGGTTCACGCGAATTACCGACAATTCCGATTTGAATGCCGAAGTTTATGAAGCGTTGCGGCTCGTGCTCGTGTACGACCATTTGCAAGGCCAGAAAGAATTTTTCCTGAGAATCTTCGCCGAAACAAAACAGGCGGGCACACATGTCGAGGGGTTTGATAGCATCCCCGAAATGCTTGACCGGATGCAAAGCATGGCCGGGGAAATCGGCGCACTCGGTGAGCGGCTAAAGGCGCGCGAGAATGACGCCCATGCGTGGCGCGGCAAAAAAACGATAATGTCGGCACGTAAGGGTCACGAAACCACACACGGAACCACGCAACAAAAAAAATCCCGACGGAAAGAGTATCAAGACGCCGTCAACCTCACGTGGCGGCCGGGCATGAGTCAGCGGAAAGTGTCGGAACTGGTCGCCAAGCAATTCAGCGTTAGTTATAAGAGAATTTCCCGCTATACCAAACTTCCCGAGCCGACAAAAATAATTACAAAATAGTTGGGACAGTCCCGCCACTGTCCCAAACGCGATGTGCTCCAATGCTCGTGTCTGGCAATGCCGAGCGAAGAAATATTTCGCTTGGCGCGATCGCCCGACGGGAGAGCCACGCACATGGGCGTCGACAAGAAAGCGGAATCCAGCGAAAAAAGCGGCAAAAAATATGTGCCAGACCGAGGGCGATTGCTTGAGCGCGTCGCGTACCGGCCCGGCGATCTGCCTGCCGTCACCGGGCTCGGATTGCGAACGATTGCCAAAGTCATCGCGACCGGGGAGCTAAAATCTTTTCGCCGGGGCCGATGCCGACTCATTCTCCGTCGCGACCTCGACGCTTTCCTTTCCGAGAGCGCGACCGAAACCACATCCGAGAAAAAGAGCGCATGAGAATGCGGCTACGCTCTCGACGGCAATGCCGCCCGGCACGTCGACGGCGGCGGCTACGGTCGCGGTGAGGTGACGATCAATGAACGATGTCGAGCTAGGTTGGGCATCGCCGGTAATTTTGATTTGGAAGCGGCACCCGGTTCTACACACAGAATTTGAAACCGTGTGCGATTTTTTTGAGTGGGCACAAGAAATAGCGAAGCGGTTGATTGAGTCAGCAAATTCTCGGGAGGAAAAATAAATATGAGCACCGCGTCACCGCGTCACGATCAACATGACCGCGAGGTTGCCGAAAAAATCGACGCGCTTGAAAAAGGAACAGAAAGTTTTCGCCCGGCGCTGGCAGCACTCTCGAAGAGTATGCAAAGTTTCTCAGCGCGGTGCGCCGAGATCGACGCAACCATACGGCGCGAATTTCCCGACCGCTCAAGAAGATGGTTGGGAGAAAGTTACGTTGCGGGGTTCAAAGACAAATTCCAGCGATTGCTGTTGCTTGAAACTCAACGCATTGTGATGGGCACCGTAGCAGGATCAGCACAACCAGACTTTGCGACTGCAACATCGTCGCAGTTTGAACTATTTCATCGCGCTATCAAAACCGCCACACGGCAAGACGGCGATGACGGACGGCAAGAATTCCGCGCCACAACAAATATCAACGGCTTGTCGGGCGGCTTGAACGTCGGGCATGGTGAAACAATCTTTTTGCCGAACGATTCGGAAACAAAAAAACTTATTTCCAGCGGCGCGCTTGCGCCGGTCACGGAGGAAGCATGAGCCGGAATTGGACTGAAAACGCGAATTCCATTTGCAGCGCGATATTGAATGCGAGTACGAGACTGCAAGAGGCTATTCCCGATTACGAGCGCGTCGAGCGTGACGATCTAGGAAAACTCTTTCAAATGAAACCGCCCGACCCGGAAAGTTACGCCCGTAAGCCTGATGCGGTAGCCGACCCGAAAGGCGAAATGGCCGCGATTCGACAGCGGCTCGGCGAGGCGCTTGCCTATCTCGACCGCGCTGACAATTTTTCTAAGCAGCATCGCGCCGCAATTTCGCGATTGCTCGAAAAGTTTTGATTGCTGTGCGGCGGAGTCCGTTGCGGCGGTCAAAAGACGGAGAGTGTCGGTCGGCGTTGGATGACGTCGACCACACTTCCGAATTCTAATGACAGTGTTGATATACAGTTTTTTCGTGTGAGCCGCCGGAGACTCGGACACACGCCGCCGGAGCGCGGGTAACGCAAGTAGAAAAACAAATTCACATTGGAGGAATTTATGAATACGACGCATGAAACTGAGCATGAAGCCGCTTTAAAACGGTTTGCTACGGAAATCTCGACACTCGAAAAGAAAGCGTTTGAAAAGGGCCGTGCATCGGCGAGTAGTTTCGCGGGTGCCGGGGTTGCCGAGCGACTCGCCGCGAAAGCGAGAGACTTGCAAGCGGCTAATCCAAAGATGTCAAACATAGACGCGGTACGCGCGGCCTATCAGGCCGAGGGGATACCGCTCGAATAGAAAAAGAGAACCGGGCGGGAGATACCGCCCGGTTGGAGTCTCTTGCTGCGACAGAATGTTAAGGGACCTACAGCGTACCCCGTCAGAATCAATACCGCAATCACAAATCAGAAACTCGATTTTATTTGTGCACGTCGAGGGCGACAAACCGATGCGAGAAAAAATCACAAGAAAAAAAGGCGGCCCGGTTTCCGCAAACCGAGCCGCCCGGACAATCTCACACGAGCCCACATGATAGCGAGGAAAAGATCAGCAAGCAATTGAGCGAACAAATTTTGTAGTCAGTAGCCGCTTCCGCTAGCAAAAAAAAAGAGCCGGTTCAATTTCACACACGAGGAGAGCGCCGATGACGAACAGCTAAAAAAAATCCGGGTGCGTCGCCTCGCTCGCGACGCCCCGGCATAGATTTGGAGACGATGCAGTGACTATAGCACGCGACCGAAATTCCCTGAACCGTCAAAAAATCAAAACGTCATGCGCGGCGGTGCGACGGTGAGCGTGCCCCTCATGTGCCGCGTTCTCAAATTAGACATTTCCTCGACCGAGAAATTGGTTTTGATGGCCATGGCCGACCACGCCCATAAAGACGGCACCGGATGCTATGCCTCGGTCGATACGTTGGCCAAGGAAACTAGCCTGACACGGCGGACGGTGCAACTCACCATCGACAAATTGGAAGGAATGGGGTTGGTCGTGCCACTCGGGAAGGTAAGACGCGGGCGGCGTGTCGACACTTCGGAATTCGGGCGCGGAGTCACGATGGAATACAAGATTGCGTTGCCAGACCGGCCCGAAGCGAAACAAAAAGGCGAGCCGAAAGGGCGTACTACGTTCACCCTTTCACCCGACGGAAAGGGTGAACCACGTTCACAAAAAGGGCGTACTACGTTCGCGAGAAAGGGTGAACCACGTTCACCCGAATCAAAGACTTTGAATCAAGTACAGAACCAACAACTTAAAACCTCTCTCTCTCATAATAATCATCATCATCATCAATCAAGCCATAACACGCCGACCGGCAACCCCGATGATGACGACGAGAGAGAGCGTCCCTTAAATTCCAAACAGGTAATTCCCGAACCCGCCTCGGCTCGCATCCGGCGTTTCAAAGAATCGGCAGTCGCAAAAAGCAAAAGCAAATACGGCGACCGGTTTAGTGAAACCTTCATCCGTGAAATCCTCGACGATGCCGAGAGCAAGGCGGCGTCCTCACCAAACTCCGAAAACTTTTTCCTGACGTGTTTCGAAAACAAACTTCGAGAGTTGGAAATAGAGGTGGTGATTGAAAAGGAACCTCAGCGCGAATCAAAAACCCTCACCCCCGACACGTCACCGCCGAACAAACCGGCACCGTCACCCATGCTTTCGTTGGATGACGTGGAGCAACTTCTGTTTGACAGCGCCGACATGCGTGACAAGGGTCTGCAAGCCGTCGAGCGCGCCCAGAATGCTATTCACAGAAAAGTCGCGCGGTTCGCGAACAAGACCGGCGAATTCCGAAGCGAGGACAAATGTCGAGCATTTGCAGAACAAATTCAGCACCTCTTAGAAAAGAAAAACAAACAGAACGCAAAACGCGCGCGACGAAATGAGCGCAATCGCGAACGCTACAAAAAAAAGCACGTGACTCACGACGATCTACTCAAAGACAAAATTAATTACGGTCTTCTGCAATGGGGTGGCCGCTACATTGTCGTGCGTACCGGCGGCGACCGTCGAGAAATAATTTCTTACAACACCGCGCAAGCGATGACGGGATGCAGCGCAGAGCACATGGCCGAGCACTTGCGCGCCGATGGATTGTGGGCCGAGGTTTATACGCGGGCCGACGACGCAGGGGGAAAAACCGAAACCTGAAAAAGCAAAAAACTCTGTTTATGGAAAGGCAGAAACCAAAATGCAAACGCCAAATGACCGGCCAGGTTTGTCCGATGGGACCACAGATGAAGACAGGAGGGTTGACGAAGTAATTTCTGGCTATGTCGCTATAAAGTTTCAACTCTCCTCACTGGCTTACCATCTTGCTGACGAAGCGTTGGCTCTGGATTTGGATTTGGAGGTGCAGGAGTGTCACATTACCTTCATGTTGCATCTCTATGCCTGCGCTCGCCTTGACTGGGTGATGGTTTTGTTGCCAGAGCTTCAGACTCAAATAGACGAGAAACTCCGACTTGGTCGTCTCGAAAACAAAATAAGAGGCCAAAGCCTGTCTAGCGAATGAGACCGGGAAGCACCCCAACGCGCAGGGACCGTATACTGGGAGGGAAAAATGGCCACTACTAAAGAACCTCGGGTCCTTCCGAGGTTTGGTTGTAACGTGGGTGACGGCGCGCGCGGTGGGAGACTAGTGACATGTTACATATTTTCAATTTCCGCGCCGTTGGCGTAAAAAGAATGCATGGCCAGTCGTTCCCCGAAAATAAAAAGACGGAAACGAATCATCGTCGGCACCGCGACGCTCGCATCGCACTTCAATTTGTCACCGCGCCGGATTCGGCAATTGGCGACGGATGGAATGCCGAAAATCGGCCGAGACAAATTTGACTTCGCCGAATCGGCGGCGTTTTATGTTCGCTTCCTGCAAAATGCGCTTGAGAATAAAGGCGCGCCGGTCGGCGATGACGGTCTTGCCATTTTCAAAGGGCAAAGAGCGCGCAGTTTGTTGGCGTCGGCTGAATTGAAAGAGTTCGAGCTCGAACAAAAACGCGCGAACCTTGTGACGCGCGCCGACGCCAATAAATTCTTGACGGAATTTCAGCGGATGGTGCGAGCGCGCATTTCTAGCGTCGCGGCACCTCTCGCGATTGAAGTTCGCGGCGAAACTTCGCAGATCATGGTCCAAGCCAAGATAGAGCGCGCGCTCGATGCCGCACTCGCTCTACTCGCGACTGACGACGGCGACGCTTCTGCAAAAATGTTGGCCGATGAAGTGTTGTCCAAAAACTAATTCCGGAGAGGGTATTCGATGCTCGGCAGCACTCCACGCGTCCGGTCAGCGCGTTAAATAACTTCCATCGTAACTAGGATAGAATGGCCCCCCGAGGATACCAATGAGTATAGGGGCCACGTATGTCATCTTCGACGGTGATAAAGATCGATATGCCTACGCCTTCATGAAAGGCTGGAAAGTAAATGAACGCGTGGAATTCGATTTCCGAGATGCTCACGACCTTGGCTCGATGACCGGGCGCGCACAAGATGAAGCCTACGTGAAATCTGAGCTGCGAAAACGAATGGAAGCTTCAGAGCAAGTAATTGTGCTTGTGGGTGAAAGTACGAAAAATCTTTGGAAATTTGTCGGCTGGGAGATTGACCTAGCGGTCAGCCTTCGACTGCCAATCATCGTGGTAAATTTGAATGGAAATCGCCAAATGGATTCCGACCGATGTCCGGTTCCACTCAGGACAGGGTACATTGTTCACGTTGCGTACAAACGCGCTATTATCAAACACGCTCTTGAGTATTTTCCGAGCGAGTTCGCGCGGCGCGACCGAACATTGACCGTCGACCGGCGCTACAACGATGAAGTTTATCGAAGACTTGGTCTGCAATAGCTTGCTTTTGGGATGCCAAAAACCCGCGCACCTCTTCCAGCACTATAGTGGGGCAAATCACGAATGACTTTGTCCGATGATGACCTTCCTCCGCTTTATCAAGCTGCCAACCAGAGTTCCCAGGAGGCACAATCTCGCTTTTTGTGGGCGACCAGATTCCGTCTTTTTGGTGTGACCGGAGCCGCGCTATTCGGGCTCTTTACATGGAAGTATTGCTCATCGCCCGTGGATTGGTCCGGGGTTCTTGCGGCCTCGTGCTTCGTAATTGCGCTAGTCGTAGAGGGCTTTCTTTACCGCGTCAAACCAGAACGAACATGGTACGAAGGCCGGGCTGCTGCCGAGTCGGTAAAAACTCTAAGTTGGCGGTACGGAGTCGGTGGAGAGCCGTTCAATGTTGGGACTGACGAAGAAACACACGTTGCCGACCTATTCCTAGCGCGACTCACGAGTCTGTTCGACGTCATTAAGGATTTGGACCTTGCAGCGCCGACTTCAAGCGAAGGGCAGATTACGCCCGGCATGAGAAAGGTTCGGGCATTACCACTGGCTGAGCGAAAGGATATCTACGAGCGCGGACGGGTTGGAGATCAGCAAAAGTGGTATCAGGCCAAGGCGAACTGGAACAAACGCCATGCGAACGGTTGGACGTGGGCCATGCTCGGTGTGGAAGTTGCGGGTGTCATCTTCGGAATTTTGAAGGCTACCGGTGTGATTGAAGGTGACCTCTTGACTTTTTCAGGCGTTATTCTGGCGACGACCACGGCCTGGACACAGACGAAGCAATATCGAACGCTTGCGACCGCATATACCGTCACTGCGCTTGAACTCGCGTCGGTTCGCTCCAAAATAGCAAATCAGTACAACGAAGCAGAATGGGCTAAATTCGTGAACGATGCCGAGGAAGCATTTTCGCGAGAACACACCCTTTGGAAGGCTTCACGTGGGGTGCAGTCGACCTGATGAAGCAACGGAAAGGAAAACAGGAATGCTTTTACCACTAAATAAAATCGCCGAGACATTGCAGATCGATGAGACCGAGGTGCTGAACTTCGCCATTTATTTTGGCGTGCCGAGACGCGGCGGGCTCTATGACGAACGAGAGTTCATGTTGGCGCACATCAAACATTTGCGAGAAAGAATTTTTGGCGTCGTCGGCGTCGAGCGTGCGACGGCTGAAACGACAAAAACCAAACCGCTCCGCGCGCGCCTCATCACTCGGAAAAAGCGACCGAGATCGAATACGCCGTGGAGCGGCGTTTTATCGGCGCGATAAAAATCGTCACAAAAAAATCGTGATTTATTCAGTGTTGGGAACTCTGCGAGCCAAGAACAGACCGCTTACTTTCACGCCCTCAAATCTCTCGCACAAAATTCTCTTCATCGCCTTGAAATGGGCTCCAGTCGTTAGTACATCATCGACCACGGCGATTGCCACGGGGTGCGGCTCAGTTTCGTCCTCGTCGATCTCGTAATTGTCATATAGCTGTTGCGGCCACGGTCTGTCTTGACGCAGGTGAGCTCCGGCCGTCGTGACGACTTGCCGGACGATTTCTCTGCCGTCCACAGTCGGGCCGAGTTGCCAGATAACCAGCGTGATTCGGTCATCGTAAAGCGCATCGTCCGGCGCGCGTGACGGCGGAACGGGCACAAATGTGCCTCGCTCTAGAAATTCTGGATTGAGACTTTTGCCGAGTTCTATCGCAGCACGACGAATTGCTTCCTCTTTGTGGCGGTACTCCATCGTTCCGCGCCGGTCGACGCTTTTCTTTAGATTGTAGATGAATTGATTTGTCGTGCTGTGAGCAAACCCCCGGCCCGCCGTATATTCGCCGATAAAGTAGCACTCATCCGTGTCGTCTAGATGATAGTGGTCGGGCCGGAGATGTTCATCGATTCGGGTCAGCATGGGGGGCAAGCGTTTTTTCGAATGTCCTCGTATGTTCGCACCCGGATTGCGCCCAAAGCCTCAAACTCTTTCGGCCACGTCAGCGCAGGATTGCGGAAAGAACTATCCAAGATGAAAAGTTTTCGCCGCTGCAACAATGCTGCGCGAGCTTGAATGAGTGTGCCCGACGTGCGCCCGGCCTCGACGATAATCGTCGCTTCCGTCAGCGCGGACATGGTTTTATTTCGCTCGGGAAAAATGTTCGGTTGCGCGTGTAATTCTGTTTCGAATAGCGAAAAACGGGAACTTGTGAAATGACGAGAAAATTTTCGGCGATTTCTTGTTGGAGCCGGGCATTTTGCTTCGGGTAAACGCGGTTGATCGGCGTTCCGATGACTGCAATCGTTTTTCCCCCGCTTTCGATGGCGGCCTGATGCGCCGCTGTGTCAATGCCTTTCGCAAGTCCAGACGCGATGGTGTAGCCGTCATGAACGAGAAGTTTTACGATGCGGGAAGTATTCTCAATCGCCTGAGGGGACGGTTCTCTCGTGCCGACGACTGCAACTGAGGGCGTCTCGACAAGGTCCCACCAGCCACGGTAGTACAAAAGTTCGACAGGGTGTTCGGCGTCGCGGAATTTTTTCGGGTATTCACCGGCTCGGTGAACTCGGATACCAAACTGGCTCACCCCACTCTCGCGCACCATCCCTAGCACGTATCGCGCGAAGTAGTCGGCCTCGTACTCTTGAACAAAATCGGACGGCAATCGGTCTGGGAACTCGCGGAATTTCTCAGCGAGAGACTTGAAGGACGTTTCCGGTTTTGCCCACAGGGCCTCGTAGGCACCCATCTCTTTGAGCGGGGAGATGGAGCGAACGGTCGTTAGCGGAGCAGCCGTCGCCATTAGGTCAGGATACTATTCCAAATATGCACGGCATTCCACACAGATTCATTTTACTCGACGAAATAATTTCCCAGTTTGCAACTGTTAACCCCGCAGTGACCGTGAATTGATCGCTCACGGCATCCTCGCCTAGGGCCATAATTTCGATGCAACCCACACTTTCTGCGTCTCGGCGAAAATCGTGGCGGAAAGCAGCTCGCATTGAGAATTTGAATGCCGACCATGTCGAATCGTTCGACGGACGGTGACCGGGGAGGTTGGGAATAGGTTGGGAAAGCCTTGTTTCTCGCTTCATTCCGATTCGTGCTACGTAACAAATGACCGCAGAAACATTGACGATTAAGATGGTAGGCCCGTGGGGACTCGAACCCCAGACCTCGTCCGTGTCAAGGACGCGCTCTAACCAACTGAGCTACGGGCCTGAATTGGGATTAGATTAACACGACGCACAGGAATATGAGCGTGGGTAGGGCGCGACTCGGGGAAGGACGGATCGGCTAAGGAAAGACGAGGACCGGCTGATCCATTGCAACCGACGCGAGAAGCCAGAATCGAGAACGAGCACTGCAAAGGCAAATAGGGCGGGCCCTCGAGGGGCTCGCCCTAATTTAGCCGCATGGTATGGCCGAAGCTAAACGGCAGCTCTACCGCGGAAGAAGTGGAACAGAATGGAAATTATGGCTAGAACCAGCAGAATGTGGATGAATCCGCTGGTGACGTGAAAAGCAGTGAAACCCAACAACCACAATATCAAGAGAACCCCGGCGATAATCGCTAGCATTTAACTCACCTCATCCTGAAATTTCAACGGCACGCGATGGTCCATGCGGTGCGATTCAGAGTTTTAGCATCCGGCACTAAAACAGTCGATAAGGAGCAATGCGTAAAGGCAGTTCGGAATTACTGTAGAGCAGGTGGGTATTTGCCCGGACTAAGTGGTTTGTTTGCTTTTTGCAGTACGCTTTTTAGACTTTTCCCCGCCAAACGTCGCTCGTGCGCTGGCGATCATCTTGTCCATATCTTCGCCAGCTTTGGAGAAAACCGCATCCACACCGGCGGCGCGCGCGGCGCGATCTACTTCAGGGCCGCCATGCGCGGTAAGAATAAAAATGGGTGTGGACGGCGAGTTCGATTTCAGCGTCTCAGCCGCTTCCAGCCCGTTCATGATGGGCATGGATAAATCCAGCACGATCAGGTCGGGCGCCAATTCGTCAGCCTGGTGAATGGCGTCCATCCCGTTTACGGCTTCACCCACCACGCTGAAACCCGGCTCGGCTTCAAACAAGGCGCGAACGGCGATGCGCACACTATCGGAATCATCGACAATCAGGACGGTAGGCATGGGGTTTGGTTGAAGATTCGAGTTTCGGTCCACCGAAAAGATCGCAAAAAGTCATCATATAGCTGTTAGATGACACCTGATTCCTTTGTGTTGGACGGAGTGTAAGTCAATTATTTGTCAAATGGATATAAGGTGTTCCCTGCAGAGTGCTGTAGCCTGGCTCCTTTTAGTCCGGCGCCGCGACATCCAGGCCGAATTCCTTATGGGTGGCGATCAGGGCCTTCTTGACCGCCTGATCTTCAATCACGAAGGAGATGTTGCTCTCCGAGGAACCCTGCGCGATGGCGATCAGGTTGATGTTTTCCCGCCCCATGGCGGCGAACGTACGTCCCGCCACGCCCGGCGTTCCGCGCATGTTTTCTCCCACAACTGCCACAATGGCGATGTTATTGACCACCGTGACGTGCTCAACCTTGTGATGAGCAAGGTCCTGCGCAAACTCCTTACGGAGGGCCTCCACGGGCGGTCTGCATCGCCGGCCGAGATGATGAAGCAAATATCGTTCTGCGAGGAGGACTGCGAAATCAAGAGCACGTTGGCACGCAAGTCCGCGGTGGTTGAAAATGTGCGGCCCACCACGTCCGGCAATCCCACAATGCCCGGCCCGCCCACAGCGATTAACGTAACATCGCGAATAGCCGTTAAGGCTTTTACGCCACCGCCGATGCTGCGGCCTTCAGGGGTAATTTTCGTTCCAGGCCGCTCTGGTGCGAAACTATTGCGAATCCAGACGGTGAT
This sequence comes from uncultured Acidobacteriota bacterium, assembly GCA_963705755.1. GTDB lineage: Bacteria > Acidobacteriota > Terriglobia > Acidiferrales > UBA7541 > Acidiferrum. The sequence continues at coordinate 20,270 of CAVPKZ010000168.1, forward strand.
GCCGGCTTGCATGACGGGATTGAGGGTTTTTGGATGGAGCACTTTCGCGCCAAAATAGGCCAGCTCCGCAGCTTCGCGATAAGAGATGACTGGAATGGTGCGGGCCTCGGGTACTAGCCTTGGGTCCGCGGTCAGCACGCCATCCACATCGGTCCAGATCACTATCTCGCCGGCGTCCAGGGCCGCGCCCAGAATGGTGGCGGAGTAATCTGATCCGCCGCGGCCCAGGGTGGTCAACCTGCCCTCAGCGGTTGCGCCAATAAAACCAGTCACGACCGGCACGATGCCCTGTGCGAGTAACGCACGCAATCGCGCTTGGGCTTTCTCGCGGGTCAGCTCCATATGCGGCTCTGCCCCACCATGAAAGGCGTCCGTAACGATTAGCTCAGTAGCGTCTATAGATTCAGAGCGCAAACCGAGCGTAACTAACGCGGCAGCTACGATCGGCGCGGACAAGCGCTCGCCCAGGCTGGAAATTTCATCCAGGGTGCGGGCGACAATTCACGCAGCAGCGCAGTGCCGTCGCACAAGCGCCTGGCTTCAGCGAGCACGCCATCGAGCTTCTGCATCACGCTTTGGCGTTCTTTGGGTTCCCCAATCAAGGCTTCCACTGCGGCCGCGTGTTGACTTCGCAAAACGTTGGTGAGATGAGCCCCTTCGGTCGCATCGCCAGTGGCGGCTTTTCGCGCGGCTTCAATGAGTCGATTGGTGACGCCGCTCATGGCCGACACCACCACGACGCAGGGATTTTTGCTGGCGGCCTTGGCCACGATTTGCGCGGTGCGAGCAATACACGTCGCGTCACCGACGGACGTGCCGCCAAATTTCATTACCTGTAGCGCTGAATTCATTCCTGCTAGTCCACCTTTTCGACCCGGTTAAGTTGGGGATGCCATCCCGACTATCGCGGCTGAATTTTAGCGCGCCGCCACTTATTCGAGTATACGAGAATCGCACGATGCTCCAACCTTTAAGGATGCGGGCGGTTGAGGCACCCGCAACCGGATGCTATCCTGCCTGCTATGGCGGACCCTGCTGTTTCGCCCCCGGAAATTGCGCAAATACAGACCTCTGGACCACTCCGCGGCGCCAGTTGGAGGCGTTGCTGGAGGTGAGCAAGGCCATCGCGCAGCAGCGCGATTTGCCGGCGCTTTTTCACGAGCTTTCCGAACGGCTTCACTGGGTGGTGGAGTTCGACTTCCTGACGCTGGTGCTGCACGACCCGATCCGCAACGTGATGCGGCTGCACGTCTGGAAACGCGGGTGCCCACCGACAAAGTGGCGGGGAAAGAAATGCCCATTGAAGGGCATCCTGCCGGATGGGTGTGGCAGTCGCAGCAGCCATTCGTAGTAAACGATGAAGACACCGTTACCCGGTATTCCTG
>CAVPKZ010000169.1:0-26281 GCA_963705755.1 uncultured Acidobacteriota bacterium
CCAGCGCCTGGCCGGTGTAAGACTTTTTGGTGCGCGCCACCAATTCCGGCGGGCCTTGCGCGACGATACGTCCGCCACCTCCGCCACCTTCTGGACCTAAATCTATAATCCAGTCGGCCTGTTTTATGACGTCGAGATGATGCTCGATGATCAGAACGGTGTTTCCGAGACTGACCAGACGCTGCAACACCGCTAGAAGTTTTCGCACATCGTCAAAATGCAAGCCGGTCGTGGGCTCGTCGAGAATATATAACGTGCGGCCGGTCTGGCGCTTGGAAAGCTCACGGGCCAGCTCGATGCGCTGAGCCTCGCCTCCTGACAAGGTGGTGGCCGATTGGCCGAGCGTCACATAACCAAGGCCGACTTCCACTAGCGTGGCAAGCTTCTGCTGAATCTGGGGAATATTTTCGAGCAGCTTAAGCGCTTCCGAGGCGGGCAGATTCAGCACATCGCTGATGGAGTGCCCTTTGTAGCGCACCGCCAGGGTTTCCGAATTGTAGCGGCGGCCACGGCACACTTCACACATGACGTACACGTCGGGAAGAAAATTCATTTCGATGCGCCGCAGGCCGTCGCCCTGGCAAGCCTCGCAGCGGCCGCCCTTCACGTTAAAACTGAAACGTCCGGGACTTATAGCCGCGTTCGCGGGATTCCGGAAGCATGGAAAAAAGATCGCGGATGGGCGCGAAAACACCGGTATAGGTGGCGGGATTTGAACGGGGAGTCTGCCGATGGGCGCCTGATCGATCTCGATTACTTTGTCGATCTGCTCGGCGCCAAGAATTTCGCGATGCGGGGCGACGGGCTCCATCGAGCGATAAAGTTTCTGTGCGAGGGCGCGATACAGAATGTCATTGATGAGCGTGGACTTTCCCGAGCCGGAAACTCCAGTAACCACGGTTAAGAGACCGAGAGGTATGGTGACGTCCACATCTTTTAAATTATTGGCGGTCGCGCCGAGCACCTGGATGGCTTTGCCATTGGGGCTGCGGCGTTTTTCCGGAACGGGAATGCGCGCGGCGCCAGAAAGATATTGTCCGGTTAAAGATGCGCTGGTGGCCTCAATCACCTCGGGCTTCCCTTGCGCGACCAGGTAGCCACCGGCGTCGCCAGCGCCGGGGCCGAGGTCCACCACGAAATCGGCGCGGCGAATGGTTTCTTCGTCATGCTCGACGACCAGCACGGTATTGCCAAGATTGCGCAATTGCTCGAGCGAACCGAGCAGGCGGTCGTTGTCGCGGGCGTGCAGACCGATGGAGGGTTCATCGAGTACATAGAGCACGCCGCGCAATCGTGAACCAATTTGCGTGGCCAGCCGAATGCGCTGAGCTTCGCCACCGGAAAGCGTCGCGGCGGAACGATCGAGGCTGAGGTAATTCAGGCCGACCGCCAGCAGAAAATCCAGGCGCTCGGCGACTTCTCCAAGTGGCCGAGCGGCAATCTCTTTCTGGCGGTCGGTCAACTGCGCGAGAATTTTGTCCACGGTCGGCGCGAGCTTGCGTAAGCGAGAGACCGGTGAAGTCCGCTATCGACAGCGACCAAGTTTCACCGCCAGCGAACCCGGGCGCAGACGCTTGCCGTGACACACAGCGCATTGCGTGGCGGACATGTAGCGGGTCATCCACTCGCGGTAGGAGTCGGAGCTCGATTCTTCAAAATTGTTGTCGAGGAATTCAAGGATGCCCTGGAAGTGAAAACCCTTTTCGCTGCGGGCTTTCTTGCTGTCGGAAGCGGTTTCTTCTTTGGAGACGCGGTTGTTGGAGGGCGGATATCCGTAGAGCAGACATGTTTTGAATACGCGGCGGAAACTTTTCGAACGCCGTGGCCAGCGAGAATCCATGCGCGTACGCGGCCAGCTCCATGCGTGTGCTTCAATGGCGCCGAGGCCGAACCTGGGCCAAGACCGCCTTCAAATAACGGCCGCGACCAATCGACGATCATTTTCGCGGGATCGAAATCATATTTCGAACCCAGGCCGTTGCAGGCCGGGCATGCGCCATACGGAGAATTGAAACTGAAGGAGCGCGGCTCGAACTGAGGAACGGAAATTCCGCAATCCGGGCACGCCAGCTTTTCGGAAAAGACATGCTCTTTGCCGCCGACCACCACAACAGTGACGAGGCCGGAAGCCAGCTTTAGCGCGGTAGAAATGGATTGTTCCAGCCGTGCGGCGATGCCAGGCTTCACCAACAGCCGATCGATAACAATCTCAATGGTGTGGTTCTTGCGCTTGTCGATGACCGGCAGCTCGTCCAAGGGAAAGAGTTCGCCGTTGATCCGCACGCGGACGTAGCCGTCTTGCGCGAACTTTTCCAATTCCTTGCGATAAGCGCCTTTACGCCCCCGCACGATCGGCGCAAGGATCATGACGCGGTCGTCGGGCTGGCACAGTTCGCCGTGCAGAATGGACTGCACGATCTGTTCGGCGGATTGGCGGGTGATCGGGCTGGCCGCAATTCGGACAATGCGGAGTGCCGACGGAGGCGTAAATCACGCGCAGGTAGTCGTAGATCTCCGTGATGGTGCCCACCGTCGACCGCGGAGAGCGCGTGGTGGTTTTTTGCTCGATGGCGATGGAGGGGGACAGCCCCTCGATCACATCCACTTCCGGGCGCTCCATCTGATCGAGGAACTGGCGCGCGTAGGCCGACAGAGATCGACGTAGCGGCGTTGGCCCTCCGCGTAGATAGTGTCAAAGGCCAATGAGGATTTACCGGAGCCGAGACAAGCCGGTAATACCGTCAAAGAATTGCGCGGGATCTCAACGTCGATATTCTTGAGATTGTGCTGGCGAGCGCCGCGGATGACCAGTTTCGTCAGGCCCATGTCGGGATCTGCTCCCTCCACAGGAGCCCGTAGCCCCGGTGAGAAAATTAGGGCCACAACAACTCTTCACCATAGCAGGGAGATTCGCGGCGGTCAAACGGGCCAAGAAAACGGGTAGTGGCTAAGTTTTGGTTTTTCAAGCCCATCGAAGACGCTGGGGCTGGTATTACTGAGCGATTATGCGAAAAAGGAAGTATAGAAAACTGCGTCGAAGCGTGATGTAAACCCCCTTGGGCGGCGCAAATTGTTAGGCAGGCGACCCAGAATCAGTAGGTTCGGGCACCTCTGGCTCGATATTCCCGGATTTAGCTCGATCAATCATCCGTTTTACTTGTGAACTCGCATGAACACTTACAAATTCTATCCTCGGGATGCGCGTTAGCAAAAACCGTAAATATCTCGTCCGCGAAAGCTTGCCCGATATTCAGTACTTCCTTAAAATTGAATACCACGACCTTAAATAATTCCACTCTGGCAAGCAATCGTTTGGCTTGAGAGCGCGAGAGAATTTATCCGTCCCGTACTGTGCCAGTTTCACTGGCACAACCGTTTTGTTGAATCCATACTCATCACCGATGCTATATTTGTTAAATATTTGTTCTTCTCTTCGGGCAGTGTGGTTGTCCAGTTTCATCCAAACAGCTGTGCCGTGCTCAAACTGTGGTCTTTCAGAAATCCAGTCTTCAGCATCGCCGAATAGGTGGGAGAAATAAACTCCGCCAGACATGATGTCAAAAGAATCCACCATTCTAGATGTGAAGAAAATTCCCTCTCCTGTATGTTTCTTGGGATCTGTTGTCAATTTCCCCTTGGACAATTCTAAAATTACATGTCGTTCATCTAGGAGATTCAGTGCTATTTGAATTTTCTTGAAAATTCCAATTCCATCGTCACCAATCATCATCTCTGTGTCTTTGGCCGTCCTCCTAACTTGCACAGAAATCGTCTTTCCCCCTGAATGGTCAATCGCATTGTTAAACATCTCAGTAAAACCATATCGCCAAATATCTAATACGTTTTCAGGTAATCTTCCAATCACGGGACTGATATCGTTTGTCCACACTAAATCCTCCGCGAGACTTGGAGTTATTTCATAGGCTCTTCTCCACTCCAGCAGGGGGGATAACTTATAAGATCGGCTTCGTGTATTCCCAACTTCGGCGAGCGCAAGCTCCTTTGTTAATCGTTGCAGGTGCTTGCTTACCGCCTGCCTTGTTATGCCGAAATGTTTAGCCGTAACTTTACTTATCTCGTTGCATGCTTTTCAACATTTTCGATAATGAAATGTCGAATTTCTTCCCCTCGTGTACGTATTCTCCTCATTGTCAACCTTGCTCCGAAAACTTGTCAACGGAACTGTTCTAATTGTCAATCTTAAGGTTAATATTGCTAACCATAAGCAATGGATTGTCAACCTCATCGATTCCTAGCCGGCAAAATGAGTCCATAGGCGGGCGGTGCGGGCGGTGCATAGCGAAACATTTGATGGGCGTTCGCCGTTAACTACAGTAGCGCCTTACGCAGTAGGCCCCTTACAACAAAGGAGGGAACATGAGCTCAACCTATAACCCAGGGAGAGTCGCGGGATTTCTGGTACCTGCTACTTTGCGTCGTTGGCCCACTGCGTCTCATCTACATTCCCACCAAACTGTTTGTGCACGGGGACGTGGCTGCAACGGTCAACAACATCGCTGCGCACGAGTGGCTCTTCCGTTTCGGCATTGTTGCCGACTTGATTGGCGCGGTGGTTCTGATTTTCCTGGTGCTGGCCTTTTACCGGTTGTTCAAAGACGTCGACCAGTACCTGGCAATGCTGGTGGTGATCCTCGGCGGGGTGATGCCGGCGCTGCTCTACTTCGTTAATGTGGTGAGCGACTCAGGGGCCCTGATGATCGCGCGGGGCGCCGATTTCTTGTCGGTATTCGATAAGCCTCAGCGGGACGCGCTGGTGGTGCTGCTGCTGCGCCTGCATGACGCGCAAAACACGGCCGCGGAGAACGCTCTGGGGGCTATGGCTTATTCCGCTGGCGATCCTGGTGTACAGGTCGCGTTTCCTGCCACGCTTTCTGGGCGTCTGGCTGGTCATCAACGGCTTCGCCTATGTGGTCCTGTGCTTGACGGGCGAATTGTTTCCGCAGTATTCGAACAAGGCTTTTCTCCACGTCGCAGCCCGCGCTCTTTGGGGAGTTGGCGTTTATGCTGTGGCTGGTGATTAAAGGCTCCAAAGCGCGGCCGCAGAACGCCGCAGCGCTTACATCGGCGGTTGCGTAGCGTAAATCTGACGTTGCAGGCTATTGCATCTCTGCAAGACTGTGGCATTATCAGCGCATGGGAAATAAAGACTCAGGAAGACGCGAAAAAAAGAAGCCCAAGAAGCAGACTCCGAAACCGACGGCTGCCCCGACTGCCAACGTGGTACGGCAAGCGCCGACCCGCCCGTAAGGCTAAAAAGCTAGCTGAATCGACGCGCGTCCGCGTTCAGCGGATTTGCTTCGTCGCGTTTTCGCGGAGCTGGAGAAGCTGCTTGTGGTGATGGCGGCCGTGCACCACATGAAGCTTTCTCCACTGTGGCGCGGTCAATGGACCCAGGATCGGATGGTCGAGCACGTGGACGCGGCCTCCGAAGCGCGCCTCACATTGCGCGATGATGGTATCCATCTCCACAATCTTGGTCCCTAATTCGTCGCACACCTTCGCCGCTGGCAATCCTTTTGGTACCGTCACCGCAGGCGCTTTGACTCCGCCGGGCATGTGACCGAATCCCACAACGACCAAGGTTTTTACGCGATCGCGCACGGAGGGGCGTGAGCCCAGCGGCTTGCCGCTGGTCATTACTCTCTCGAAGCCTTTAATCGTTCCGGTATAGGTGAGGTAAAGGTGTTCCAACACCTCCGCCGCGCACCATTTGCCCGGTAGATGCCAGCTCCATTGCTCGCGGGACATGCCTTCCACCGCCGACTCCAGAGATTGTTTCAACTCGTCCAGACAGGGATCCATAACCCTACTCTCGCGTTTACGCCCTGCAGCTTGAATACTTGACGCCGGCCCCACCCTGACACATACCACAATCACTGTAGCTCATTCGTTGCCTTGGTAAAAATTGGGACCATGACTGCTTTTTTACCCTGTGGAATCCTTTACATTGTTGTCACTAAAAGGCTTACGGATGGCGTGCGGGTTGCACCACTAAAGGGCGGTGGGGGAAGTGAACCGAGGATCCCTTTAGGGGATTGAGGGCTGGGCCGGTTCACATTCTCCCCTATTTTTTTTCCCGCCGCTGAAAACACCCAAAAATCGCGAAAACGTTCAAGCTGGCTACCGGCTAGGACCTTGACATTTGTGGTACTGAACTGGTGGCGGCGACCTCGCGGTCGCGGGTGACGTAATCGCTGAGGGTCAGCGCCAGCATGATGGCCAGCCAAAATAGGGCGGCGATAATGACCATGTGCGTGCGTCCGGGGCTATAGCGTGCGTGCATGAAGAAGAGCACCACCAGGGTGCCTTTCAGCGAGGCGATAGCCAGCGCGATGACAATATTAAATGGCCCCAGATTTACGTAGGCAGCGGCGACAGTGGCCGCGGTCAAAACCATCAGCGAAAGAAAAATACCCACATAAACTTTGGGTGGAACAATGTGCTCGGACACGTTCGGTCTCCTATGGGTTGCTACCGGTGCCGGTCAATCAAATACAACAACGGAAATAGATAAATCCAAACGATATCCACGAAGTGCCAGTACAAGCCGATCATTTCCACCGGAGTGTTATAGGTGGGCGTGAAGCGGCCGAGCATGGACTGGCGGATCAGCCACAGCAACATTCCGGCGCCCACGATCATGTGCAAGGCGTGCAATCCGGTCATTCCGAAATAGAGAGAGAAGTAGAGTTGCGCGTGGGCGTTCAGGTCGGGGTCTTTTGCGAAGGCCTTGCTGAGCTCCTCTTTCTCGGCTTCGATTTCCTTGGGATCGTCGTTGGGCGCAGGATGCTGTGCGCGGTAATCGATTTGAAAGTGATAGCCGGGAACGAGGTGGTGATCGAATTTCTGCTTGTATTCGATAACTTTGACGCCCAGAAACGCTGTGCCCAGAACCAGCGTGGCATCAGGAAACCAGGTGGTCGCTTTCGTTTGCCGGCGTGGGAAGCCCACACGGACATGGCCATGGTCAAGCTGCTGAGAATCAGGATGACCGTGTTCGCGCCCCGAGTTTCAGGTCCAGAGTATTGCTGCCAACTCCAAAAGCTGTGCCGTAATAGTGGCGATTGAGGGTGTAGGTCATGAACAAGCCGCCGAAGAATAAAACTTCGGTGGACAGAAATACCCACATTCCCAGGGCAGCGGATTCCTTCTGCTGCTCAAGCGTTTCGAATTGTCCGTACAGTTCGCCGGTGCGATGCACGCGGTCTCCTTGTTATAGAACTCGTTATAAAACTTGCCAGCGATGCGTTCGCATCAACACCAGCCGGACAAGTCTAAAATTGGTTAATCGTCTCCGTGAGCTGGGGCCGGCAATCTCCCGGCTACGATGTGATCCAGCTCCAGATCGGGGCGAGTCTCGAAATCGTATGCCTCCCAGGTGACTTCCGGTGTGACCAGGAAATTTTCCGTAAGCGGTGGAGAATCCGTTTTCCACTCGAGTCCCTGTAGCGGGCCAAGGATTTGGCCCCGCGACAACACCGTACTTCAAAGACCACACCAGATAGATCATCGGCAGCAAATATCCCAAGGCAAGAATGGATGCGCCCGCGGTGGACATCACGTTAAGCACCTGAAATTCCGGCGGATAGGAATGGTAGCGGCGGGGCATGCCGAGATAGCCGAGAATAAATTGCGGGAAGAACGTCAGATTGAATCCGGTAAACAAAATGATCGCGGAAACGCGCGCCAGGAATTCGGGATAAAGTCTGCCGCTGATCTTGGGCCACCAGAAATGGATGCCGCCGAGATAACCCATGACCGCGCCGCCGACCATGATGTAGTGGAAATGAGCCACCACGAAGTAGGTGTCGTGGATGTGAATGTCCAGGCCGAGGCACGCGAGGAAAAGTCCGGTGAGTCCGCCGACCAGGAATAGTCCAATGAAACCCAGGGCATAGAGCATGGGGGTGTCCCACGAAATGGAGCCCTTGTATAGCGTGGAGGTCCAGTTAAAAACTTTGACGGCCGAGGGGATGGCCACGAGATAGCTGAGGAACGAGAAAGCCAACGCAGCGTAGACGGATTCTCCGGTAAGAAACATGTGGTGGGCCCAAACGAAAAATCCGATTACGGCGATGGCGATACTGGAGCCGGCGATGAAGGAATACCCGAAGATCGGTTTGCGCGCGAAGGTAGGAATGATTTCGCTGATCACGCCCATGGCGGGAAGAATCATGATGTAGACGGCAGGGTGCGAGTAGAACCAAAAGAGGTGCTGGAAAAGGATGGGGTCGCCGCCGAGCGCGGGATTAAAGAAGCCGAGATGAAACATGCGCTCCAGACCGACGAGTAACAAGGTGATGGCGATGACTGGGGTGCCCAAAATAAAGATGATGCTGGTGGCGTATTGCGCCCAGACGAATAACGGTAAGCGGAACCAGGTCATGCCCGGCGCACGCATGGTGTGAATGGTTACGACGAAGTTGAGTCCAGTGAGGATTGATGAAAAGCCGTTGATGAAGATGCCCAAGACAGCGGGAGTGACCGCGGAGTTTGAGTAGACGCTGCTGAGCGGAGTGTAGAAGGTCCATCCGGTGTCGAGGCCGCCGGTGGCAAAGGAATACAGAACGAAGGAGCCGCCGATCAAGTAGATATACCAGCTCAAAAGATTGATCTTGGGAAAGGCCAGGTCTTTCGCGCCAATCATGAGCGGCACAAGGAAATTTCCCAGCACCGCGGGAATCGAGGGGATCAGGAAAAAGAAAATCATGGCCACGCCGTGCATGGTGAAGAGCTTGTTGTAGGTTTCCGGGGTGACCAAAAAGCCCTGCGGGGTCATCAGGTGGATACGAATCATGGTCGCGAAAATGCCGCCCACGAAAAAGAAAAACGTCACGGAAAAGAGATACAAAAGAGCGATGCGTTTATGGTCGGTAGTAAGGAGCCAGGAACGAATGCCATAGGTGGCATTCAAGTAATGCTCTTCCGGCATTTTGTATACCGTAGCTGTAGCGGTGCGCGTGCTAGTTGGCGTATCCATACTTATTTCTTCCCCGAGGCTGGTGCAATCCCCGCACCGGTTGGAGGCGGAGGTTCGTTCTGCAAAGATTTTATATAGCTGCTGAGGGCGATGATCTGTTCTTCCGTTAATTGGCCTTGAAATGAGGGCATCAACGGTTGATAGCCGGCCACTATTTTGGCGCTCGGTTGCAAAATAGATTCGCGAATGTATGCGTCGTCGGCGGTAACGGTTTTGCCGTCGGCCAGCAGCACTTGATGGTCATAGACACCGTTCAAGGAAGGCGCACGGCCTTTACCATCACTGAAATGGCAGGTAATGCAGGCTCTTTCGGCAAACAGCTTTTGGCCCGCGACGAGCGGGTTAGCTTCCGCGCCTGCCGCACCGGAAAGCCAGGCAGCGTAATCGCCCTGCTCCATGACGGTGACCCAGCCAGTCATAATCGCGTGATTGGTGCCGCAGTATTGCGAACAATACAAACGATAACGCCCGGCTTTCGTGGGACGGAACCACATGGTGTTGTAGTGGCCGGGGACCACGTCCATCTTTACGCGGAACGCCGGGACAGAGAAATCGTGAATCACGTCCTCGCTAGCCAAGATCAGCCGGACGTCACGACCCACTGGCAGATGCACCTCATTGATTTCTTTCAAACCATTAGGCTGCTGTACCTTCCACATCCATTGTTTGCCGACGACATAGATGTCCAGCGTATCGCCGGGCGAATGGCGATAGTCGACATAGACAACCGCGCCCCAGGCAAACATGGCCATGGCCAAAATTAAAGGCACCACGATCCAGGCGGTTTCCAGGCGCATGTCGCCATGAATGGGTACGCCAATTTCGGTCTGGTGTTTGCGCTCGTACTTGAAAAAGAAATAAATAACAGCGGCGGTTACTGCGACGGCGAAAAACAAACAAACGGACACGATAAACAGCATCAGCAAGTCCACGGTGGGCGCGAAGTTGGAAGCTTGTTCCGGAATTAGTGGGAATTGCGCCTGCACTTAGTGAGCTCCTCGTTCGTCTAAACTGCCGGCCGGCCGAGCGCGCTTCCTGCCTGCTTGGGCCGCGTCACGCCGGCGAAAAATCAGAATGCCGCCGACGATACAAAGTATCGTGAGAATCCCGGCCAGCCGGATGATTTTCAAAATGGAAGCGCTATAGGTGGCGGAGCTGGGATCGTACTGGTAGCAAAACAGGAGCACGTGATCGATGGGCGTTCCGATTTTTCCCGCGGAGGCGTCGACCAAGCCCAAACGCATATCGCGGCCCGGATATTCGACGCCGTAAAAGTAGCGGGAGATTCGTCCGTCTGGAGTGAGCAGCATGATGCCGCTGGCGTGCGCAAAAAGATTTGTCTTGGTGTCGAAGGAGTAGCGGAAATTGGCGGCTTTGGTGGTGGCGTCGATGCTTTCTTTCGCGCCGGTCAGAAAATGCCAGCCTGAGGCGGTCTCTGGCCGGTTGAAGTGGGCCAGCGCGGACTTCTTTTTTTGCGCAGCCATGTCCGCGGACTCGCGGGGGTCAAAACTGACGAAGACCACTTCGTAATCGCGGCCCGGCGTAAAAGACAACATGCGCAACGAGCCTACAACGCCTTGCTCCACCTGGTTACACAGCATCGGGCAGCCGTAATACACAAACGCCAGGACCACCGGCTTCTGTTTGAAATAATCGCGGAGCTGGACATTGCTGCCGTTTTCGTCGACGAACGGCAAATCGAGCGGTATTTGCGCGTTGAGTTGCGGATCAAATCCGACATTCTGCAGCTGAGCTGGCATGGTTGTGGAATTAACGCCGATGTTGCTGGGAACCGCCTGGCCGCGCGCAATGCCGCCGCTGACCAGCAGGACGGCAACGGTCGCGATGGGGCGTGCTCTATTCATGAATTACTTTTTCTCCGGCGCTGCTGTTGGTGTAGCCGGTAAACCTTTTTGGGCGATGATCTTCATCGCTTCCTTCACCGGAATTTGCGCGATGCCGGCATTCTGATCGATCCAGCCATATTTTTCGTTGGCCTCATTATCGGCACGAACTTTATCGCGGTGATCTTGTTGCGGGTCGACATCATGGCCCGGGACACCTTGCAGCCGCGGCTCCGGCGGCAAAACGCGGTAATCGCGGCCCATGGCGGCGCGCGCGGGCATCATGGGAGTATCTTCGCGCGACACAAAACGTTCGGTATAACGAAGCACGTATACGCAGATAAAAAATGAGGCTGCCACGGAAATGGTGAGCACTATCAGATACCAGTAGATGCTGCGCACCTGGACGTCGCGCGTTTCGAACGCAACGGTATCGTTGTGCGGCAATTCGCCGGGAGCGGTGTAACCCGTGTGCGTGGCGTGGCCGTGGACAACAGGCCCGGAAGCGCTGTTGCGTGGATCAGTGGTGCTCATGATGAGCAATAGCCTCCGCAAGCTTGGGGTCGCCGAGCGGCAGCAACGGCAGCTTTTGTAGATTAAAAGCGAAAAACGCGAGCCACAATCCAATTAAAGCGATGGGCACAACGAAATCAATCCAGCTGGGAATTGCGCGGCTGGTGAATTCCGGCCTGGTCATCCAGAAAAGGTCGACCAGCCTGATGAAAATCATCCACAGGGCTACCTTGGGCAGCAAGCGGTAGTTGCGCTTCAAGTCGCGCGAAAGCAGCAGGAAGAACGGCACGAAAAAGTGAAAGACCAGCACAATGACAGCGACGACTCCCCATTCACCGTAAAGGCGCGAACGATAAAAGGTAATTTCTTCCGGCTGATTTCCGGACCAGATGATCAGCAGCTGCGAAAAATCGAAATAGGCAAACAACATGACAAACGCTAACAGAAGCTTGCCCAGGTCGTGAATGTGGCGCTTTTGTATCAGGCCGGCCATCGGGGCGGTGTGTGAAAGAAGAACCACTACCGCGATCATCAGCGACATAGCGGAAATGAGCTGCCCCGCGACAAACAGGAAGCCGTAGATCGTGGAGGCCCAGTGCGGAGAAATGGACATCACCCAGTCGATGGCCGCGAAAGTCATGACGAAAACGTAAAGAATAATTCCCGGCCCGGCCAGCATCTTGAAACGCCGGCGCAATGCACGGTCGGCCTGATTGACGTCCTGTTCGCGGGACCAGCGATTAAAAATAAACATTAATCCGATCCATACGACAAAATAAAGAAATGCGCGTATATAGAACCAATGAGCGGTGAGGTAGCCCTGCTGCATGGCAGAGAGCGGCTCCGCTCGAACTCTCCCGGGATCAAGCCAGGCGCCATACAGATATTTCATTCCGAAAATGATGGGAATAAACAGGACAGCAAGAAGCGGCAGCGTACGCGTGGCCGATTCCAGCGGGCGGCGAATGACGATGCCCCAATGGCCGCCGGTCAGATGCTGCAGCATCAACAATCCCAGGGAGCCAAGCGCGAGGCCGAGCACCAGCAAATAGCCCATCAAGTAAGATGGAAAGAAAATTTGCGGCGATTTTATCGCGCCGAAGATGCACACCAGTAGAGCAATTGCGCCGGCCATCAGCGCATTGCGTTGCAGGCGGCCCACGCTATCCGGCGCCCTATATTCCTGCGCCATCATTTCGTGAAGCCTCCTGAATTTAATTTTTCGCGCACATCGGGCGGCAAATCCGCGACTTTCGCATTGCGAGAAAGCTGCAGCGCTCGCACATAGGCCACGATGGCCCAGCGGTCGCGCGGCGGGACTTGCGCGGCATAGTTGTACATCTGACCGAAGCCATTGGTGATGACGTCGTAGATATAGCCGTTGGGCGCTTGCCGCAAGCGATCCTGGTGATAGGTCGGTGGACGCTTCATACCACGCATAACGATCATGCCATTGCCGTCGCCCTGGATGCCGTGACAGGGCGAGCAGAAAATTCTGAAGCGTTCTTGCCCACGCTCCAGCAGCGCATCGTTGATGGGCAGGGGAAAGTTTGTTGAGTCTTTGGTGACCATCAGTTGATCGTTGTCCATGGAGCTGCGTGACACGGTATTTTCCACCGGCGTGCGTACGGAACGGCCATCCGCGAAAAAATCGGAAGGCGAAAGCGGTTTGTTCTTGGGCTGATTGCCCATGTCCTGATGAAGATGGTCGCAACCCGCAATCATAAAAAGAGCCGCGGCAACGCCAGTGAGCCAGAGCGCCCGCTTGCACAGTCGCAATGGCCAAGCGCTACTCATGACCGTGCTCCAGCGGGCCGTCTTCTTCGATCACCTCGGTGACGTGTACGGCCTCCAGGCTTTGTAAAAAGCGCGCGCTTTCCGTGGCGCTGAATTTTGGATCGATAGCCTCGATACAGATGAAGAATCGATCGGTGCTGGCGCGGGCAGCAAATCGAGCCACATTGAAAACAGGATGGTACGGATGTGGCAACTTGTTCATCGCCAGCATTCCGAGTACAGCAAAAATCGAAGCACCGAGAATCGTTAATTCAAAGGTGACCGGTATGAATGCGGGCCAGCTATTCAGCGGACGCCCGGCGATATTCATGGGGTAAGCGAAAACGTTGACCCAGTACTGGAATCCAAAGCCGGTCAAGCCGCCGCCGATGCCACCTATGAGGGTTACGAGAGGAACCCAGGAACGGCGCAGACCCATGGCCTCAGACAAACCTTCGAGGGGAAATGGGGCGTAAGCGTCCATGTTGCGGTACCCGGCATCACGAACTTTAGCTACCGCGTGGAGAAAGTGTTTCGCAGTTTCAAATTCACCCATGACGCCGTAAAGGTGGGAGCGGTGTTGTTCCATTACTCGTGCTCCTCTTCGTGGAGAACCAGTTCACGCATTTCGGCGATGGAAATGGCGGGGAGCACGCGCACAAACAAGTAAATCAAGGTGGTGAAGAGACCGAGCGTGCCGATAAGCGTGGCCCAATCCCAGACGGTAGGAGAATAGCGGCCCCACGCGGATGGCATGAAATCGCGCGTAAGACTGATCACCACGATCACGAAGCGCTCCAGCCACATGCCCACATTGACGACGATGGACATGAGGAAAAGCAGCGTGACGTTGGTGCGTACGGCGCGTATCCATAACAGCTGTGGGGTCAAAATATTGCAAAGGATTAAAGCAAAGTAGTAGTGGGAATATGGTCCATGCAGCCGCTGTTGTACGAGAAACACATCGAATTTCTGGCCGCTATACAGCGACATAAAAAATTCAAAGAAATATCCGTAAGCGACAATCAATCCAGTGGCGAGCATCACCTTGGCCATATTTTCCAGATGGCGCATGGTGATGAAATCTTCGAAGTGATAAAACTTGCGCAGCGGAATGGCGATGGTCAGCACCATGGCAAAGCCGGAATAAATCGCGCCTGCCACGAAGTACGGCGGGAAAATAGTGGTGTGCCAGCCGGGAACGATGGCAATCGAGAAATCAAAGCTCACCACGGTGTGAACGGATAACACCAGCGGGGTAGCCAGCCCGGCAAGCAACAAGTATGCGGATTGATAACGGTGCCAGTGACGCGCGGAACCACGCCAGCCCATGGCTAGCAATCCGTAAATTCTCTGTTTCCAAGCCACGGTCGCGCGATCGCGAAAGGTCGCCAAATCCGGAATGAGGCCGACAAACCAGAACAGCAGCGAAACCGTGCCGTAAGTGGAAACCGCGAACACGTCCCAGATCAGCGGGCTGCGGAATTGCGGCCAGATGCCCATGGTGCTGGGATACGGGAACATGTAGTAGGCCATCCACGGGCGGCCAGTGTGAATCAGCGGAAATAAGCCGGCGCACGCTACGGCGAACAGGGTCATGGCTTCCGCGAAACGGTTGATGGAAGTGCGCCACTGTTGGTTGAGCAAATAAAGAATGGCGGAAATTAGCGTGCCCGCGTGGCCGATACCGATCCACCACACAAAATTGACGATGGCGAATCCCCAACCGATGGGAATGTTGATGCCCCAGATTCCGACGCCTTTGATAATCAGCCAGCCGACAGCGACGGTCAGCATGCCCAGGACGGAAAATGCCACAGCGAAACCTGCAAACCAGCCCAGAGTTGTGGGACGAGTTAAAACAGGGGCGGTGATCTGCTCGGTTACGGTCTCATAGGTATGGCCCGGTCCAAGGATCGGAATCTCCGGAGAATTGATGGGCGGTTGCGCGACGCTCATGCTTTCTCCGTAGTGGATGGTGCGAGATCAGGATTGGGATTACGCACGGCAGCAAGATAAGTTGTGCGAGGGCGGGCATTCAGCTCACCCAATATTGAATAGTTGCGTTGCTGGGCCTTCAGCTTGGCGACGCGCGTCGAAGAATCGTTGGCGTTCCCGAAAATGATGGCTTCGCTGGGGCACGCGGCCTGGCAGGCGGTGACGATTTCTCCATCGCGGATGGGACGATTTTCTTTCTCGGCGTCAATGCGCACGTTATTGATGCGTTGCACGCAGTACGTACACTTTTCCATGACTCCGCGGCTGCGCACGGTGACTTCCGGATTGCGCAGCAACTTCAGTTGTGGCGTTTCCCAATCCTGAAAGCGCAGGAAATTAAAGCGCCGCACCTTATAGGGGCAGTTGTTCGAACAGTAGCGCGTGCCGATGCAGCGGTTGTAGGTCATATCATTCAGACCTTCGGCGCTGTGTACCGTGGCTCCCACGGGACAAACCTGTTCGCAAGGCGCGTTTTCGCACTGCATGCACGGGACTGGCTGGAAAAAGGTTTCGGGATTGGCGAGCGCGTCGTTCGTATTGGTGCTCGGATCATTGGTGGCGGTTTCGGCCAGGTAGTAACGATCGATGCGAATCCAATGCATTTCGCGGCCGCGCATCACCTGATCTTTGCCGACGACGGGAATATTATTCTCGGACTGGCAAGCGACTACGCAGGCGTTGCATCCATTGCAACTGTTGAGATCAATGGCCATGGCCCAGGCATAGCCGGGATAGGCGAACTCCTTGTACAGAGTTAGTTCCTTGGGCGGCTGCTCGTCGTCCTTGTGGGCGAAGGCTGGATTTTGTTTGTACTCGTCCAGCGTGCCGGAGGCCAGGATTTTCCGGCCTTCCATATTGAAGTGGTATTGCGTGCAGGCCATCGGATAATCGTCGCCGGTTTTCCTGACGCTGCCGCCCGTGGCAGCCCACATGGCGTAGGAACTGCGCACCGCGTAGGCGTTGAATCCTTTGTTGGAGCCGGAGTAGCCGGCCTTTTTGCGCCCGTAACCCAAGGGAAGGACCACGACGCCGTCAGCTTGCCCGGGCACGATCCATGCGGCGGCGGTTACTTTGCTGCCAGAGAGAGAAATGTCGATCACATCGCTAAGGATTTTGCCGTGCTCACCGCCCCGTGCACCGAGCTTTTCCGCCCCAAACCAAGCTTTTCCGCGGTTTTGGGGCTGACCATTGCGGCGTTATCCCAGGTTAATTTGGTGAGCGGCTTGGGGAGTTCCTGCAGCCATCCGTTGTTGGCGAAGCGTCCATCGTAAACGCTGGGATCGGGGCGGAAAATAAATTCGAGCGCGTCAGTACTTGTGGGATTGGTGGCCGGCAAGGTCGCGGCTGACGCAACGGAAATGGGATTTAAGGTAGTGTTCGCGACGACGCCGTCGTGCAGCGATTTTCGCCAGAATTTTTCGAAGTCAGCGCCAGGATGCGAGGTCTTTAGGCGTTCGCGCATTGCGTCATAGGCGGTGACGCCGGGCTTGTCGCTGAATGCCGCGAGAAACTCATACGCCGAAATGGTGTTATACAGCGGCGCGATGAGCGGCTGGACAATGCTTAACGTGCCGTCAAAGGCACGCGCATCGCCCCAAGCCTCCAGATAGTGCGATTCGGGAATGTGCCATTGGCAATACTCGGCGGTTTCATCAAAGTGAGAGCTCAGATGGATTACGTTGCGGACTTTTTTAAGCTTGGTTGCGAAATCGAAATCATGAGGAGCGTCGTAAACGGGATTCCCGCCGACTATCAACAAAGTATCGATGGTGCCCGCGGCCATGTCATCACATAGCGAGCGCAGCGATTCCAACTGATTGACGGGCGTGGCTTCCACAGGATCGGTGTAATAAACAGTGTGGCCGACGTTCCCTAGCGCCGCGTTCATTGCGTGAGCCAGCGCATGAATCTCTGTGGGCTGATGCTCACCGGGAATCACCAGGCAAGCTGCGCGATGCGCTTGCAACTCGCCGTGAACTGTCTCCAGCCAGTGTTGCGCCGCAGGAGCCATTTCCGCAGTGCCGCCCAACCCAATTTTGGCGGCCAGGGCTCGAGTGAACAATCCGACATCGCTGGAACGCAGCGGCAAATGATTATCCGCGCTGGCGCCGGTGATTGACGGCGTGGGCTCGACGACATAAAGCCGGTTCATTTCCGAGGATTCATCTTCCAATTTGCGCCGACGGTAAAATTCCTTCATGTAGCGGATGTGGCCCGGCCCCTCGGCCATAAAATCCGCGTCCAACGACAGGATGACCTCAGCCTTTTCTGGGCGGTAGACAGTATTGACGTAACGTCCAAAGGCCATTCGCGAACCTTCGCGCGCGCCGTCATTGCCGGCTGGTTCCCATTGATGCCATTTGGTTTTGGGATACAACTTGGTGAGCGCTTGAATCTGTCCGCTGACAAGCGGCGACGTGACCGTGCCGGTCAGAATGCGGAAGCCTTCACCGTTCATCGTTTTCATGGCGGCTGCGGTGGCTTGCGCTATGTCTCGAAACGCTGACAATGAGCTGACGGCGCCCAGTTGAGTGGGCACCTGAGCGCGGTCGGGATCATATAAATCCAGAATAGAAGCCTGCACAAAGGAATCGAGAGCGCCGCGACTTGATGGATGATCGGGATTGCCCTGGATATTGGTGGGCCGGCCTTCGTGGCTTTCGACTAATACGCCGATGGCATCCGCACCGAAAGGCATCGCGGTGGCGTAATACTGCGGCTTGCCGAGAACCAGCCCCTCCGGCTGAGTTACATAGGGGATGATGTGTTCTTCAGGAGCTTTGCCGCAGCCCGAGAGGCCGGCAAAGGCGAGCGAGGCGGCCATCAGTTTCAGGAAATCGCGACGATCGACCGACTCATCCCACTCCGAAGCCTGACGCGGAAATTCGCGATGGAGCAACTGTTCGAATTGAGGGTCGTCGGCAAGTTCTTCCAAAGTGCGCCAATACTGTTTGCCGGTTTTAGATTTGAGTTTTTCGCGCACAGCCGCCAGATCGAGCGGATGCACCTGCATGGCATTGTCATTTGCTCCGTCAGCATCATTCTCAGCTTCATGATGATGGTCATGATCATAAGCGCCGCGATGATGCGGATCATCATGATCATGATGGTGTTCATGATGATGGTTATCTTTCAAGCCGTGCAATTTCGCGTCGCTGTTTTCGTTCTCTCGCATACCGTCCATTAACGATGACAGGTTGAGCAACTGGTCAAGTCGTACGTGCTGCGAAGATGATTTTGCGCCGCTAACTGTTTGCCAATTTCGGCCTGATTGGCGGGCGGCTGCCAATTCATGTTGGTAATCTGATCGTGGGGCCGCAAATTTTTCTCGGGATTGCGATGGCAATCCAGGCACCAGCTCATGGTCAATTCCTTGGCTTGAAACATGAGGGGCATCTGATCGACTTGTCCGTGACAAGACGAGCAGCCAATCCCCTTATTCACGTGAATGCTGTGATTGAAATATACGAAATCCGGTAGCCTGTGGACCTTTACCCACACAATCGATTTATCGGTGCGATAGCTTTCGCGCACCGGCTCAAGGTAAGCAGCGTCTTTGAACAACACCGAGTGGCAATTCATGCAGGTCTTGGTGGGGGGAATACCGGCTTGCGCAGAAGTTTCCACGCCGCTGTGACAATAGCGACAATCAATGCCATCGTCACCGGCATGATGTTTGTGGCTGAACTGGATGGGTTGGTCGCGGACGATGTTTTGGCGGGTGTAGGGGGCGCGGGCGAACATCAAGATGCCGGTGAGTCCCAGCGTCGCCGCCAAAACAGCAAATAGAAGACTGAATCGAGCGATGGAATTTGCGCTGCGGTGAAAAATCTGGGCCATGTCAATTTTGTACGTGAGTGTGGGAACGCACCGATTGGGAAACGGCTACCGGGGCGTCCACAACTCTGTCCGGGAAGTGCATGCCCGGCTCCGTTAACGCGATAGTGTCCAACAAAACATTCTGGAATGCAACAAAGTATGCAGCAATTTGTCAACGAAATATCGGTTGAAGACAACGATAAGTTCAAATTTTGAGAAATATGCCACGACAATACGTCTGATTCAAAAATGAAGGATTAGTTAGAAGGAATTTGCGTGACGTATCCGGATATTGTCAGCCGAAAGGTCCGGATCGAATTATCGGTAATTTCCAATCTGAAACAGTTTGACGAGGGTTTTTAGCTGGACGGCTTCGGCATCTTCCCTGTGAACGCCGCATCCAAGCTGTGGAATTCGTCCAAATCCTGTGGCCGCCACGCGCCACCCAATTTTTGCAGCGATGTTTGCACCTCCGGTATAGACCGGGCCGTTAAAATCTTGCGTAATTTGGCCCACTCCTGGCACGCTTGGGAGCACTCTTCAGGACTGGCGTCTCCGCGAAATGCTCTGGCTGCGCCCGCGGGAGAGCCGTACTCATCTATGAAATCCTCGTGCAGGTAGCCAGAGAAAAATTCCTTAAGCGCTGGAAATTGGCCGGGGTCAAATCCGGCAGTTTTTTCCTTTTTCTGTGGTGTCATCGCCGGTCCTCGGGATAGCTGGTTAAGACATAAAAACTATTTGGGCCGTCGGCTTTCAAGACAATGACCGCTTCAGTGGCGGGAACGAGCTCTCATCTCCGTGCCTGATACTTCTTCCGATCACGCGGCCAGCATCAAAGTGTAGCGCCAGGTTCGGGCGGCGGTAACCTCATCTTCCCAACGAGCAATTTTGTCATGCTCCGCGCGCAAAGCCTGGGCCACCGTTTCTTCGGCTACTTCGCGATTGGTCCACGTCGAGGCCGCGGAAATATTTCGTTCCCGGTCCAATCGCTCGGTAGTTCCTGGTCGGAACGGCCGACATGTTTTTCGGATTGTGTCCTCCACGGGCTTCGTCGCGTGCCAAATCATATCGCAAAGCTTCATCAGATGACCGTTCTGGGCGCTTTTTGCCGCGCTGGGCATCTCGCCACGCGGTATCTCCGGCACGCCTGGATCAGGCGCCGCAGGCATCCGCTAGCCCAGAGAGTAGAGTAAGAAAACAAATTGCGTTTATCGAGCGCTTCATTGCCTGCAAACCTTCACGGGCTTCTCCACGGCTACAGAATTGCTTAGCAAATGGTGGCTGGAAGAGAAGCCGGTAATTGAAATCAACCAGCATAACCAAAATGAAACACCGGTGGCGGAACGCGCCTGATAGGCGCCGCTCCTAAATATAAGGGCATCTGTTTCCCCTTGAAATGGAGTATACCGTTTACCTGGTGAAGAGAATTATGCCGAGGTGTGAAGATGCCATCGCATAGCGACGTCGCGAAGCGGATTTTCGATGATGCCAAAGAGCATACCAGCCAACACGAAGACTCGGCGCAATGGGACTTACTTAACGGGCTGTCCGAGCTGTGCCTGGCGGTTGAGTCATTGGAAGTTGAAGTTGGACAGCTGAAAGCTGAAATCAAAAAACTTCAAAAATGAATTTTCTCAGGGAAACATGAGCGACGTAACAGTCCGAGCCCTGAATTTGGGCGATCCCCCAGAACTCCCGACGTCGCACTCATACAGTAAGTCCGCGCCTGCATGTTAAGATGAAAAAGAAATGGGGCGTGGTCCAACTGGTAGGACACCTCACAGTTAATCCCTTGTAAGCATACCCTTACACCGTGTTTGCAATCATTTACCTGCGGTTTGCTTAGGTGTTTTGAGGGTAGTTTATAACGGTTTGGTGTCAAATACAGTGTACACCCGTGGGCTTTGGCCGCGTTTACTCTGTCTCATCAAAAAAGTTTAGGTCCTCTAGCTGCGGTTCTGGTTCCGTGCGCTCCTTGCTATACTTCTTCTCGTGTTCTTCCTTGGCCTGCTCAACTTTGTCCGTAAGCACCATTTGATGCCACAGTAGGTCCAGCTCGTTTAATTCGTTTCCCTCGTCAATTAACTCCCAGAAGTTCGGAACGAAAGTTTGGTGACCGAGCGGGTTATCCCGAGTAGGACGCTTCATTCGCTTCCAAGCCGCCTCAATTTGCTTCTTGGTGGGCCGTCGCTTCTTCATCAGCAACCTCCAGGAGACCGCCGCTTACACCTCTTCGCCATTACTTTGTCGCCTTGAGGTTACCGCTGCAGTGCGCCTGCTCGACCGCAAAGTCGATAACTTGTTCATCGGACATTTTGTCCATACCGCCTACCCCATTCCGCCAGGAGAGTGCGGCGTTTATCCACCCCTGGACAAATCCTTCGTTGTAGTCCTCAACTTCTTTCTTGCTTGGGTTCCCTATGCTCATCCAAGGTTTCTTAATCTTCTCGCGTTCAATTTCCTTCCTGGTGTCGTTCATGATGTGCGTGAGTGAACTGCGCAGGCGGGAAGTGTCTTTACCGACGCGCGCAAAATACTGGACCGCTTCCCGAAATCGGTCGTGGTAGAACTTCTCCTCTTCTTCCACAACTTGGGGCCGTGTCGCCAGTTTGTCGTACTGCACTTTGCTAATTTTCTTGAGCTTCCTTGTGCGGCCGTTCTTTTCCACCAGTAGGTTTGCCATCACTTCCTCCGCCGCCCACTGTCTCACCCCTGTGAACCCGTTCGCACCTGTACGGCTGGCCAGTTGTACCGCAAAGGTACTCAAGTCCGTGAACGTTACGGCGCGTTCCGGCCCGGCTCCATCAACTCTTTCCACGGAGCCAGGAACAAAACTTTGATTGAACCTTGTATGTAGGTCGCGGGTGCAAGCACCCCGACAAATACAAAAGCGAGGTAGGCAAACATGGCTAAAGCAAAAGCACCGAAACCACCAAAGGGCCGCAAGCTCAAGTACAGTCCTGAGCTTATTTTGAAGCACTGGGAAGCCGGGAAATCCATTAAGGAAATCGCCCAGGCAATGAAACCCATCTCCAGGGTTTTTGTGCACCGTACTCTCACCACCAAGTTCAAATCTCAGTACGACGCCGGTCAAAAGGCACGCCAGGCAGCGCGGGAAGGCGGCGGCAAGTAAATGTCCCATCGAACGGTACGGTCCCATGCCCCTGCAAATTGCCCGGAGTGCAAACTGCCGAAACTGGAATTTGTGTTGCGTGTAGACGGTGTTGGGGCAAAATGTGTCGACTGCCACGTTAGGGTAACAAGCAGCGGGCGACCTTTTCACGAGGCCGCGAAATCTTGGGCGTCTATCGGGCTTCACATCCGTATGCTGGATACCCAGAAAGGTCGTGCACGAAAATAAACAGTCATAATGGGACAGAAAATTACGGGGTCGGGAGCCTGACGGGTTTCCGGCCCTTTGTGTTTTAGGGGCCGCTGTTATAATTTGTCACCGAATTCCTGGAGTAAACCCTTGCGACCTCTATTGACGCTCGCGTTCTCGGTAGCGTTCTCCGCTTCTC
Source organism: uncultured Acidobacteriota bacterium (assembly GCA_963705755.1). Lineage (GTDB taxonomy): Bacteria > Acidobacteriota > Terriglobia > Acidiferrales > UBA7541 > Acidiferrum. Next base: position 22,473 of record CAVPKZ010000169.1, read on the forward strand.
TATCAGCAAACCAAACCCCGAGCGAGTCAAGTGGCTCCTGGTCGTTTAGGAGCGGCAATGACATGCTGGACGCTGTGCCAAAAGGTCGACATGAATAATGGCGGCGGGCGGGCATATCGCGGTTTCTGTATGGGCTATATAAAAGGTGTTGCTGAGGTACTGAGTTACGATAAAAAGATTTATCTCCCGTTTGGAGTCACGAACGGTCAAATGTACGATGCCGTAATGAATTGGCTTTCACGCAATCCGGAGCGCCGCAACCTCTCGCCGCTGGATGTGATTTACTTAGCGTTGAAGCAAGTCTATCCGCCGTCAGGAGCGGCGAAACAATGAAAGACGCACCTATGGAAGAGCGGATTACAAAGCACCTAGCGGCATTCACAGAAGCTGTGTGCGACACCCTGGCGTCAGTCCTTGCGGAAAATGTGACTTTGCGCGCTCTGCTGAATGCTAAAGGCGTTGTACTGGAAGCCGAATTTAAGGACGCCAACGATTTATTCCGGCAGACAGACGGTCGGCGGATAAAGACTATATCGGCAGACATTCGCAAGAAGATGAAGGCGAAGTTAGATGCGCTGTCTCGACCGTGAATTAGGTAAGCAGGGGGCTGTAACGCGCTAGCATGTGATTCTAGCGCACTATCCCGCGTTAACCGCAGGACGCAGGGGCCGCCGCATGGGTAACCGTACGATACGGCCGTGTTTCCGAAACAGGTACGTGCTGGACGGGTAGCCAAGGAAGGTACGATTGCGATGGAGGTATACCCCTTGGCAGAGCGACATCCCTACTCACCCAGCCCCGGAGGAATCACTGCGGCTATAAGTCAATTTCGCAATTCGTTTCCGCCGACAGTAAATGCGGAAACGCTTCGGTCGCTTGCCATCGCACCGAAGAATGAAAGCTATGTAATTAACACGCTCCGGTTCATCGGCGCGATTGACAAAGAAGGAAAGCAAACCGACAAGGCCGCAATTTTCTATCAGGGTGACGGCGAATTCCAGAAGTGGTTTGAGGAGATGTTGAAGGCAGCATACAAAGACCTATTCGCGCTGTACAAAAGACGAAGCGTGGAAGCAACTTCCGACAAACTGATTTCGTTCTTCCGGAGCAAGGACAAAACGACTGCGTTGGTTGGCAAGCTTCAGGCTGCCACGTTTCAATTCTCGCATCCTTGGCCGGACACGGAACGCCACCCGAACCCGCATCGCCAAAGAAGACCGCGCCTAAACCACCGAAGCCTACGAAGGACAAGCCGAGTAGGTTGGGACCCGCCGCATCCACCGCCGCCCGCTTCCGGGCGCGACAAAGAGGTCGGCCTCACCGTGCGTATTGAAGTAAATTTGCCTCCATCGGGCGACCAAGAAACGTTATGACCGGATTTTCCGTAGCATTCGGGAGAATCTTTTGAATGTCCCGAAGGCTTGATAAGTTCGAATCTATCGCGCGGCCGTGGCCGCCGTGCCAAAGGCAAAGGCCGTAGCGGTTCCGGTCGCGGAAGCTCCTCCCTGGACCCGTTCGATAGCAGAGACATACATCCGGACTTGCCGAGCAAAGTGCGAAAGTTGTTCGATGACGGCCATTATCCGGAGGCAACAATCCACGCCTTCAAATACCTCGAGAATAAAGTCCACAAACATTCCGGCATAAATAATCAGACCGGACAGGCGCTCATGATGGCAGCCTTCGACGCCTCAAAAATAAAACTCAACGCTGGTGTAACTCTCAGCGACACAGATGAACAGGAAGGATATCGGTTCATCTTCGCTGGCGGTACGCGCGGCATCCGCAATCCACGCGCCCACGAACCAGACATCGTCGACGACCCCGACATCTGCCTTGACCACTTGAGTTTTGTATCGATGCTTTTGCGGCGTCTAGAGCAGGCAGGATACAAATGAAACGGGGAGCGAGAGGAGAATGACCATGATTCACTATCCTAATCGCGTTGCGATGATTCGGGAGAAGGCCGCTGCCTACTCAAAAAGAATATCCGACTTGGAAGCGCGTGTTAAAGACGCCGGGTTCGTAAGCGGCTGCAACACGCAAGATTCTATGTGGATGACGTGGAAGGCTTCTTTCGAGCAGCCTTCAACGTGAGAAAAGAACTCCCGAGCAGGAAGCGCGGTGGCTTGGCTATACAACGATGACACTAGCCTTGGCAGAGTTGGAATTAAATGGAATTGAAGATTCAGTGTCGAAATACGGCGACGATGTGGTGAGCGTGCCATAAGGGGGCCTGAGGAGGTTGTGACGCTAATGGACAAACCGCACAAAGAAGTTATGACGACGCACCCTGTAGCCATTAAGAAGGGACAAGGGCAAATTCATGTACGCGCTGGGAATCTGATACCGTGGCACAGTCGCGCCGCAGAGATTAAGTGTCCTAAGTGCGACGTGATTTATATCGTGGGCTCCGGCTATCCAGATGGAGACTTTATACTGACGGTGCTCAACCATCACAAAGACCAGCAAGAGCATCCCGATTACATCGCTTCGGCACCACAATGGACGCACGTTATAGAGTGTGATTGCGGCGACGAACGGAATTAAACGTGGGCAGGCTTTGAGTCTCGACATCATCGCGTTCTTCTGCATCGTCGGGTACGACCACCGGCTTGGACAGGTCCAGTTTGAACCTGTTTGTCCCTCATGGCTGCTGCGTTGGCGTCTATTGCTTGTCCTGCGGCCACCCGCGCTCCTCGCAAACGTGATGCGCGAATTCTCTTTCCCGATGAGCTCTTTCTGAGGCGTCTGGTTTCAGCGGGCGTTCGGCCTGACGGGGGCTTCGATGGAAATCTGCACTCGCACCGACTACACAGCGTACCCGCGGAATTGGTCGACGGGCACGAGCTTGCGGTTAGCCGACATTGTAACGCGGGGCTTCCCAAACTCGGCCTTGATTTCATCTACGCCTTCGACAGTTTCCTTCGCCCCATCATTCGAAGGTCGACCTGAACGGTCAAGAAATCTGTTCTGTCATGCACACCGCAATGAAGGCATCGCCTACTCACCCGTTGCGACGTTAACGGTGTTTTCTACTGGTGGTAGCGTCCGCGTGTAAGCACCCGCGTCCCCGTTTCGTCAAATTAATTCGCAGCGTCCGCTCGCCCTTGGTGTTGTTGTGGAGCGGCGCAAAATACCGCTGATAGTCCTGCCGGACATTGGTCCCTTTGCGGTTCAGTATCTTGGCAATTTGTCCAAACGTCTTTCCGCCAGCTCGCAGCACAAATAGCTTTTGCAGTGCCTTCTCACGTCCCGCCTTCGGCTTGCAGTGCATCGGTCCACCTGGTGCGTACCGGCTCACTGGGTACTCACCGGAAATCGCCGTCCACACTTGGTTCATCCTGTTAAGGATTTGACGGACGTTCGCCGTTTTGAGGCCAAGCTCGTTTGCCACCTGGACCGAGTTATATCCCGCACCTGTAACAGGTACGTACGTTCGCCGCTATAACGTACGAACCGCGAATCGCGGCCATGATTTCAGTGTCGTCGTGAGTAACATCTTCAGCCAGTTTCAGCAATCGCTCTTGTGATTCTCCGGCCAACACGGCGGCCGCGTACCTGTTCTGAGACCTCTGCAGTTTGAACCGCAGGCTTATGATGGCGTCAGTTTCACGTTCCCTGGCCGCTGCCAGCCGCTCCGCGTCCGTCCCTTCACTGACAAAGGAATTCCGGAATCCAGTGCCTAAGGCTGCGCTTCTCCGGCGTAGCAAAGGATGACTTGGCGAAATGACTTCTCGTCAACGACCCAGCGCGGATAGGATTTTGCCTGCTCCCATTCTGTGACCGTTTATAAAAGTGCATCCTGT
>CAVPKZ010000170.1:0-3007 GCA_963705755.1 uncultured Acidobacteriota bacterium
GGTACGCGCACGCATGCTGCAAAGCTTCGGGCTGGCGTTCCTGTTTATTCCTATCAACGTGGCGGCGTTCGCCTACGTACCGCGAGAAAAAACAAATATGGGGACGGGCATTATTAACCTGGCCAGGAATATCGGGGCCAGCGTGGGGATCGCTACGGTGACGACCATGTTGCAACGGCGTGCGCAAGTTCACCAGGCGCAGCTGATGGACCGGGTGAACGATTATGGCTCAGCGTATCGCGGCATGCTGGGCGGTTTGCAGATCAAATTGGTCACTGCAGGGTCAAGCCTGGCGCATGCCACGTCACAGGCGCAAACGATGATTTACAACACGGTGCAGCGGCAGGCGACCATGATGGCGTTTATCGACAATTTTAAGATGCTGGGAATCGTATTTTTCGCGGTGATTCCGATTCTGGTGATGATGAAAAAACCGCGGGCGCGGGCGGGCGCCGTGCCGGTGCACTAAGAAGATTTTGTGGGTCGAGTTTTTAATGTGAATGGGGGACGACGATGGCTACGCAAGCTGTAACACCAAACGCAGCACTGGTTAACGGGCAAGTAGTAGCTGGGCAATGGGACGAGCAAAAGCTGATTCGCGCCGGGCAACGTGGCGACTCGCAAGCGGTGGAGGCGCTATTCCGCCGCTATCAGCGCCCGTTGTTTCAGACTGCGCTGCGCGTGCTCGGAAACGCTGAGGACGCTGAGGACGCCTTGCAGGATGGGCTCTTGTCGGCGTATCGCAACTTGAAGCGATTCGAAGGGCGCTCGCAATTTTCCACTTGGCTGACGCGTATCGTAATCAACGCGGCGCTGATGCGGCGGCGAAGTGCCAAAGCTCGCCCGGCGGTCTCGCTGGATGAGACCCCTCGTGAAGATGAGCTGCCCGCTTCGGAGCGGTTCGCGGACAGCGGGCCAAACCCGGAGCAGGTGTTCGTGAGCACGGAGCTGCGCGAGATCATCAGCGAAAACCTGGATGAGCTTTCGCCTTTGCTGCGCACTGCGTTTGTTTTGCGCGATGTGCAGGGCTATTCCACCGGTGAAGCTGCGAAGAAACTCGGAGTGACCGAAAATACTTTGAAGGCGCGTCTGTGGCGCGCACGGCATCAGCTTGCGGAACGGCTGGGCCGACGGCTGCGTCGCATCAAGGCCGACGTAACCGGAAGCGACGGACAAAGCTCACCGATGATGGGCGGCGAGGCGTGCAGCTATTGCTGACGTGAGGCGATACTCAAGCGACCCTGAATAGAGCTTGCAATGCTTCCCGATAGCGTCACGGCACTGAGAATATTTGTTTAAGCGTTAGTTCGTTTGTTTTCATCGGCCAAGAATACTAAATGGCCTCTCACCAACCGCGCCAATTTGGGCAATCTCTGGCTACTTTATTAACTATCTAGCCGATTACGTCCATCCTTGACTAGAACCTACCCGATTCCGTTTGTGAAACTCTGCGTCGGTGCCTGTTACCTCGGGAGGTTCTAAAAGCGTTTAAACTGCGTCTGTAAAAATTGATTTAGACGCAAGCGGTTGTCTCCGCGCATCTGTACAAATTTCACCCCCATGCCCTCTCCCGGGTTTCACGTTGTAAACGACAGCCCGGGCACGTACGTCTGTACCGGGTGTACCCGGCGAGACTTGAATCACCAGTTCCACTGCGGAGCCAGCGGTCAGCGGTTTGGGAGTCTTCAAAAACAGTCCCCCCAGTCCAACCGTGCCCAGGCATGATACACCGCGCTGGTCTCCTGAGCGCCACACCACAACCAACTCCTTCGGCGCGGATATCCTCGGGTAATTACGCAGGTCTTTGTGTTGGGGTTCGATCACTTTTGCTTCGTTCACATGTCCCTGTCGTCTACAAGAGACAGTTTGCTCCAGGTTAGAATGCGAGGCTATAGCGCGGCCGTACTCGCCTGAATGGTAGGCCGTCACAGGGAATTTCTGGTACTTCAGTGCAGAGACGGTTAAAGGACGAGCACATCTGGAAAAGCTCCCGCTAGCTACCAGGGCCGGCGCCGGCAGGATTTGTTAGAGCTGCTGGACCGGATGAACCCGACCGTCGAAGAACTAACCCGAGCCATCGAGCAGGAAGCCAAGAAATGGCCTGAAGTGTTACGACTGATGACCCACCCTGGCGTAGGTCCACTGACGGCACTGGCCTTCGTGCTGATCATCGGAACGCCGGAGCGGTTCAAGTGCGGCAAGCAGATCGGCGGCTATGTCGGACTGATCCCGTGCGAGGACTCCAGTGCCATCAGTGACTAGGACACATCACCAAGCAAGGCAGCTCTCTGCTGCGTTTCTTGCTGGGAGAAGCAGCGCTAGCCGCAGCACGTTGGGATGCGGACAGAGCCGGCTTCATTAGAGATGCCTGATAAAAGCGGTGCATTCAATAGGTCGATGCAGCACCACCTGATATAAATCTTCCTTCCGAGGGGGTGTCCATGACGCAAGGGAAATACGTGGAACTCTCCGTGGCGCAGCGTGCTGACGTGTGGCGTCGCTGGAAAGCGGGAGAGTCGTTGCACACGATTGGGCGCGCCTTTGACAGGCCGCATACGTCCATTCACTGTCTGTTGGCGCATCGCGGTGGGATTGTTCCGGCGCTTCGTCGGCGTGGGCTGCTCGCCCTTACCCTGACGGAGCGAGAAGAGATTTCGCGAGGAATGGTTTCTGGTTCGTCGATTCGTGACATAGCCAAAGGTTTGGAGCGCGCCGCATCGACGGTGAGCCGGGAGGTGGCACGTCATGGCGGCCGTCCTGAGTATCGAGCCCATTAAGCGGATCAGCGAGCCTGGGACTCGGCCTTGCGGCCCAAGGCGATGCCTTCTGGCCATTCACGTGAAGCTGCAGTAGGTGGTTGCGAAGTAACCTTGTGAGGGGATCGCGGGCTGGAGATGGCCAAACAGCAAGACCTTCACGGAGGCGACGCAATGTAAAAGTGTATTCGGTGATCCGCACAGCCCGGGGGAGCGCGGAACGAACGTGGTAAAATACTGAAAATCTGCTG
>CAVPKZ010000171.1:0-28830 GCA_963705755.1 uncultured Acidobacteriota bacterium
GAAGTTGATACCGATTTTCATGCGGTGCCGGCGGCCGCGTCTATCCAAGAAGTGGCGGCGCTGACCAATGAAAGCGGCGAGAAAAACCAGGTCCGCGAGCAAAGGTAACGAGAATCCCTGCGTTGTTCGCCATTTCCTTTTCCTTCCCAAAATCATCTCCCCGCTTTCGCGCGCATTTTCTTGTGCAATGCATCAGGACAACCGATTCCTCAATTTGCTGCTTCGGAAGCATAAGCTAAGTTACGATTAACTTTATTCCTGCAAATGGAGTTGCTGTGATGAACACGGATTCATGGATTATTTTCGTTGGAACGGTGGCCGGATTCTGCACCACATTCGCCTTCGTACCGCAGTTAATTAAAATCTGGCGGCAGGGTGGCCGCGATTTGCTTACGGGATGCTTGCGCTGTATTTGATTGGAGCAGTTCTGTGGTTCATCTATGGAGTTTGTTGCACGCGCAAGCGGTCATCGTCACCAACTTCGCCACAGCCATCGTGATCACATTGGCCACCGCAATGAAAGCCTGGACCGCGAAACGGGACTACGTTCGAGCGTCACTCGGGGAAGCGAGCCAGCGCCGCTGAAGTAGCGCAATTAAAACGTAATGTCGATTTGTCCGGTGTGCACAGGTGTGCTAGCACGACAGTTTTTCTGACTGCGTCATTGCTATAAGATAAGTACATAGGTTACCTGCACGTAATAGGAGAACGAATGACAGTTGTGGCCATCACGATGGGAATTCTGGTTGTCGCGCTGGTGCTTTGGCTGCTGCTGCACAGCACGCAGGCCGAACGCAAAAGCGCCGTACTGGAATCGCAGATGACCGAAATGCGCCATGAACTGCAGACGATAGCCACGGCACAAGCGCAAAGCAGCGGGCAAATATCGGCCATCGGCCAAACCGTGACGCAGCGCCTCGAAGGTGTGACCAAGGCGCTACAAGATGGAGTGGCCAATTCAGCTACGATCGCCACGCATGGACAAACGGCAATCGCTACGGAGCTAAAAAACGCGCGCGAACAGATGGGGGCAAATTCATAAAAAACAACTGGGCGAGTTTCACGAGTTGAGCCGCAACGTGTCCTCGGCGCAAAATTGCTCGAACAGATTCTGGTGGCGCAAAAAGCCGGGGCATGCTCGGTGAAGTGACGCTGGAAGCGGCTGCTAGAGGATTGCCTGCCGCCATCGCAATTTTCGGCGCAGCATCGTTTTTCGTCGGGCGAGATCGCTGTAACGGTGATTTTTCTGCGCGACAGCAAACTGATGTCCATCGACTCGAATTTTGCCTGGATGCTTTTCGTCGCATCTCCACCGATGGCGATGATGCCAGAAGGCAATTTGTCACCGCGGTAAAGGGTCACGTCGACGCCATCGCCAGAAAATATATCGTGCCAGGCGAGGGCACGCTGGATATGGCGCTGATGTTTGTGCCGTCAGAAAGCGTTTACTACGAACTGCTGATGATGGCCGACAGCAAAGGCCAGCAACTGGACAGCTATTGCCGCAGCAAAAAAGTAATCGCCGTTTCTCCGAACACGCTTTACGCGCACCTGTGCGTCATCGCCATGGGCCTTCGTGGCATGCAGATCAAAGAAAATGCACCCGAATTTTTTTAAGCCTTTCGGGAATGCACAAGCAGATGGAGACGTTTACGGATGTGTTCGAGAAGCTCGGCACGCACATCAAAAATTCGCAGCAGTGTTACAACGATGCGGACAAACGCCTGGAGAAAACGCAGAACACGCTGGACAATTTGCTGGGCACCAGTTCCACGCAAGCCGCGTTGGAAGTACAAGGCACTCTAGCCCTGCCTGTTGATTCCACCGTTCCAGCCGCCGCAGCAAAGAAAGGCGCGTAAATCCGATCGCGCGTTAGAATTCGAGTTTCCAACCACCCTTTATCTCGATCTATCTTTTAATCACTGAAACTACTTTAGCGCGCCAGTGGTGTAGGCCTCAGGGTGGGATGCGCGATCACCGGAACCAAGCGAATGGAAATAAGAAAACTTCCGCGCTTGCGCCCGACCACTTCGAAGTGCGCAGCATTGTCCGGGCCGCCCGAGGACAATTGCCGCACAATATCGCCGCCTGATAATTCAGCGATGTCCGGCGCAAGATTTTTAGCATTGAGCGCGATCTTAGACTCTGTACCGCGGACAGTGACGGTCAGCCCGCGATGCTGCCCGGGCGCGAGCGGTGAGGAATCGGCGTGCAAGGCCAACTCAAGAAAAGTTACGTTGAAAGCAGGAAAACTGTTCTTACCGCAGCTGATTTTAACGGGGGCGCGTCCTGGCTCCAGATCGGCAGGCGGCAAAACGACGAGAGACGTTGCCGATGAAGCCAGCACAATCGCCGGTAGTCCGCCGATCGTTACAATATTGGCATCGGCGTCACCGCAAAATCCGTGACCGAGAATATCAAAGCGATCGCTGAGTGAGGCGATGCGCGGCGCAGAATTTATCTCCACCAGCGAAAGCTCGGTCTCGGTGGGGGCAACGATGGTGGTGGGCACGCGGCCGCGTCGTCCCTCAATCGCGGCAAAAATGACTCCCGGAACAAGCGGCGCGACCAGCAGAGCGCGGCCCGATTTGTCGGTGGTCAGCCGGTCTCCGTTGGAAAATGCCACGGTAACGCCGGGAGTCAGCCGGCCATTTATATCCAGCACGGCCAACGTGGCGCGTTCACCAGAAACAATTCGGCGAGGGAGCAGCAAATCCGAGCCCCCGCTGGATTCGGAGCCTGCTGCGCAGTCGCGGCGCAAGCAATCAGTAATGCAGAAAGCGCCGGGAAGATCACAGCGCGGTGACGTGAAGACATACAGGAATTGTAGATTACCGGCGGGGAAAGAAGAAGGTCCGCGAGGATTCCGCAACAATCGCTCGCCATCCCTCGCGAGCGAGGTTCAAGGTACACAGACCTTCACTTGTTGCTAAAGCGCTGCTAATCAGTAAGGTTCAAAGGCTTACCCGCGCCGCAACTGTCTGTTAGCGTGAGAAGTGGGGTGGTTGGTCCCAGCACGCCCCGGGTGTACGTCGTGACCAAGGGTTGGCGCGACCATCCGGCAAAGGGGATTTGTGCGCATTGTCAGCGGTGGACAGAGCGACGTCGGGCAGCAACGCGCTAACAATGAAGATTGTTTTCGCATGGTGCAGCCGCTGAACCTGTATGTAGTTTCCGATGGCATGGGCGGAGAAGCGCACGGAGAAGTCGCCAGCGCCATGACTGTCGAGACGGTGGTCAAGACTTGCATGGGTGAAGAGACAGGAACGGTGGCGGCCGCCACGGAGACGCATCCGGAATGGAGCGACAAAACGAGGCTGCTTCTTTACGCTGCGCAACTGGCGAACAAGAAGATTTATGAATCAGCGGAAGCCAATCCTCAACAACAGGGGATGGGCGCGACGCTAACGGCGGCATGGATCAACGAAGAAAAACTGAGTGTCGTGCACGTGGGGGACAGCCGGGTGTACCTGCTGCGAAGCGGAGTCTTGCAGCAACTCACCAGCGATCACTCGCTGGTAGCGGAGCAGGTGCGGCGGGGAGTTTTGACCGCCGCAGAAGCGGAACACAGCGAGTTGCAGAGCGTTCTGTTACGCGCTCTGGGAACTCAACCGGAAATCGAAGTAGACGCCGAGGAGCATACGCTTTTCTCCGACGATATTTTGCTGTTGTGCTCTGACGGTTTGACGCGGATGGTGGCGGAACAAAAAATTGCGGCCACGTTGCAATCAGAATCCGATCCAGGGAGAGCGGCGGAAAAACTGGTGGCGCAGGCAAATGAAAATGGCGGAGCGGACAACGTCACGGTAGTGGTAGTCCATATGCAACCGAAAGAAAACGGATTTTTGTCGTGGTTGCGCCACGGAGCGCAGAAAAATGCGAGCAAAAACGGCTCAGCATGAGGATGTGAAATGGCGAAGCTCACACTGATGTTTGAAGAAAAGACCGTTAAAGAAGTGTCACTTGGTTCGCGGCCTGTGGGAATCGGGCGGTCGCCGGACAACGATCTGGCGGTCGACAATTTGGCCGTTTCCAATTATCACGCGCGCGTCTATGTGGACTCCGGCAAGATGGTGGTGGAAGATCTCAAAAGCCTGAACGGCACCTTCGTCAACGAAATGCGCGTGGAGCGCGCCACGCTGAAACACGGTGATTCCATCCACGTCGGGAAGCACCATATCAAGGTAGACGCGACCGGCGAAGCGGCGGCCTCTTACGGGTCGGGACGCCAAACCGCGACACCCAAAATTAACGAAACCATGGTGCTGGATACCAAAATGCGGCGCGAGATGCTGCAGCAAGCGGCAGCCCTGGGCGAGCGCACGCAGTTGGCGGCAGGACGCATGAGAGTTCCCACGCTGGTGGTTCTGGGCGGCAGCAGCAAAACCGACCGGCAAGAATACACGCTGACCAGCAAGTTGACGGTCATAGGGAAATCACACCTCGCCACGGTGCGGCTGAGCGGATGGTTTAAACCAAAAATGGCGGCGCAAATTAATAAACACGATGACGGCTATTATCTGGGTGCCGGTGAAAAAGTGCCCTCGGTAAATGGCAACCCGATTCAAGGGCCGGTGCAACTCAAGGATGGCGACCAAGTGGAAGTTTGCGGTGTGCGCTTGAATTTCATCTTCCGCGAATAACGCGAGAGACGATGGCAGATTCGTCAGGCGGAAAGGAACGGCCGCGAGGATTTGCAAATTTCATCGAGCTGCTGCAGGAGTGGTGGCAGCATCGCGTTTCGTTTCTGATCAGCCTGGTTATCACCCTTACCGCGCTTGGTCTTTATGTTGTTACGTACATTGGCGAGCATCCTAGTCCTCTGCTGGTTTTTATGGAGCGGCTGGAACTCGATGCTCTGGACACGCGCTTCCGCCTGAGGCCTGCGAAATACACTCCCCCTGATCCGCGCATCGTGATCGTCGACATCGATCAAAAATCGCAAGAAGGGCTGGGCAAATGGCCGTTTTCCAGGAGCAACTTTGCCACCATGCTGGATGTTCTGCGCGAAGACGGCGCGAAAGTGGTGGGTTTCGATATCACTTTTGACAAGCCTGATCAAACTGGCGCCCCCGTTCGCGCGCTGGCCGAAAAACTGGAAAAGCGCAAAATCGCCGGCCAAGCCATCGATCCAAAGTTAGAGGCAGAAGTGAAGGCCTTAGCGGCGGAATACGACGCCGACAAACAATTCGGCGAGGCCATCCAGAGATTCGGCAATGTAGTGTTGGGAAATTTCTTTTTTCCAAAAGAGGAGCTGCAAGGAACCGATCAGGCAACGCTGGATTCCTACGCGGACCTGGTGCAATGGTATTCGCTGGCGCAAAACTCGCTGAATCCGGCAACAGGAAAACAAGATTTTGTAAATTTGATGCAGCGCTATGAAGCCAACAACATCCTGTACACGGCGGTGATGGCCAATATTTCGGCACTGCTCAACCCGGACAATAATAAGGCCGGCACCATGGGGTTCTTCAACGTGCTCCCGGATGCCGACGGCGTGCTCCGCAGATCGCTGCTGGTCGTGCCATTTGAGCGCTCCGGCAAACTCGCGGAGGCAGAGCTTTACGGATCGCTGGAAGTGCAGACCGTTAGACTTTATCTGGGAGTGCCTTCCGAACAATTGACGGTGAACTATAACCAGACTGGCATCGTCAGCTTGCAATTTGGGGACAAGCTGCAGGTAAAACCGGACAACATCGGCCGCCTGGCCATTAATTATCGGGGATCGGAGCGCACTTATCCTTATTACTCGATCGTGGATGTTGTGCAGCGCAAAGTTCCCCCGGAAACTTTCAAAGACAAAATCGTGTTAGTCGGTGCGTCAGCCACGGGCATCGGAGATTTACGCACTCCGCCATACGGCGGCATTACTTATCCCGGAGTAGAAGTTCACGCCAACGCCATCGATAACATGCTGAACCATCAGGCGCTGACCAGGGGCGCAGCGCAGGAATTGTCGGACCTCGCGCTGATCTTGTTTTTTGGCATACCCGTGGGAATCTGGATGGCGCTGGTAGCGCCGCGATGGATGTGGTTCGGACTCAGCTTCCTGGTGCCGTTGGCATTAATTGATTACGGCGCATTTTTGCGCGGCTGGTGGCTGAACTTCAGCGTCCCAGCGCTCACACTGGTGTCAAACGTTTTACTGGTGTCGCTCTATCGCGCGTTGGTGGAAGAAAAAGAAAAACGGCGCGTTCGAACTGCGTTTGGGCAATACCTCAGTCCGGAAGTGATTCGCCGGCTGCTTCGAAATCCCAAGTTAGTTGAGCCAAAGAAAACGGAAATCACCGTGATGTTCAGTGACATTCGCGGCTTCACCACTATTTCGGAGAACCTGGATGCGCAAGACCTAGCCCTATTCCTCAATCAATACCTATCCGATATGACCGGGCTGGTCTTCGAATATCAGGGAACTCTGGACAAATATATTGGCGACGCGGTGATGGCATTTTGGGGGCGCCATTTGAAGTGGATGATCATGCGACAAGCGCCTGTAATTCCGCGCTGAAGATGATGCGACGGGTGCGCGAAATGCAGCGGCAATGGCAAGCGCAAGGCAAGCCGCAGCTGGATATCGGCATCGGTTTAAACAGCGGCGTAGCGAGCGTCGGAAATATGGGTTCGGCGCTGCGTTACGGATATACGGCGCTGGGCGACACCGTTAATTTGTCCTCGCGTCTTGAAGGGCTGAACAAGGATTACGGGACGCATATCATCGTGAACGAGACCACCTATGCGGCCACGCGGGACGCAAAATTTGTGTATCGCGAACTGGACTTGATACGCGTAAAGGGAAAGACCCAGCCGGTCATGATTTACGAATTGATTGGACGGGCCGGAGAAGAAACCTTGTACGGAAGCAACGTGGATGTGCAGTCGCGACTGGAGCAGTTCGCGCGCGGACGAACTCTTTATCGCGCGCGGAGGTGGGAAGAAGCGCAGCACGTGTTTCAAGTCATGATTGATAAGTGGCCCGATGATGGGCCCGCGCGGACATACTGGAAACGCTGCCAGGAGTACCTGTTTGATGAACCCCCGTCCGAGTGGGACGGTGTTTTTACCATGACGCACAAATAAGCCTGGCAGCGAATTTTCCTTTGAAGTGAATCGAAGAAATTGCTGGATGCGTCTTTGCGCCAGCCGCGTCTAAATTTATGGCCCGCCGTAACAAGTGCGCGGTCACGGGCATCCAAGTGGCAGTGAGTGGTGGGTCATCCCCGGTTACGGACCTAACTTGTTGCGTACCCAAAAGAGCACGTCGCGGAATCTAAAGAAAGTAACACGGGATGGTCGTGACGAGTGTTCCGGGCTGAACCAGGCCTGCTAAGGGAAATTCAAACAACAGTATGTGGATTGTTCGTTTAGCGCTTTCGCGCCCTTATACCTTCATCGTAATGGCCATGGTGATCATACTGCTGACGCCAGTGGTGCTCATGCGGACGCCTACTGACATTTTCCCCAACATTGATATCCCGGTGATCAGCCTGGTGTGGAATTACGCCGGCCTCCAGCCGCAGGAGATGGAGCAGCGCATTACTTCCAACTCCGAGCGCGCGGTAACGACGCTGGTAAATGATGTGGAGCATATCGAATCGCAATCGTTGAATGGAATTGCAGTTGTAAAGATTTATTTCCAGCCCAAAGCCAACATCCAAACGGCCCTGGCGCAAACCACAGCGATTGTGCAGACGATTTTGCGGACCTTGCCTCCGGGGACGACTCCGCCGCTGGTGGCCATCTATTCCGCTTCCACGGTGCCAGTCATCCAGATTGGTTTGACCAGTGACAGTCTCAGCGAGCAAGCGCTTTTCGATTTTGGAAACAACTTTATACGCACGCAATTGGCCACCGTGCAAGGCGCCGCGCTGCCCTACCCCTATGGCGGCAAGCAACGCTTGATTTCCGTCGACCTGGACACCACCACGCTGCAATCCAAAGGGCTTTCGGCCACGGATATTGTGAACGCCGTGAACGCGCAAAACCTGATTCTGCCCACCGGCACTGTGAAGCTGGGAAGCCTGGAATACACGGTGGAAATGAACGGGAGCCCGCAAACGGTGGCGGGCTTGAACGACCTGCCGATCAAAACGGTGAATGGCTCGACAATTTACATGCGCGATGTAGCGCACATCCGCGATGGATTTTCGCCGCAGACCAATATCGTACGCGCCAATGGACAGCGCGGCGTGCTGATGGCGGTATATAAAACCGGTTCGGCGTCGACGCTGGACATCGTGAACCGCGTCAAAAAATCAATTCAAGACTATGCGGGCTCAACTCCCGAAGGCATACATATCGCGATGCTGTTTGATCAGTCGCTTTTCGTACGCGCGTCCATCTACGGGGTGCTGCGCGAAGCGCTTATTGCGGCTTGCCTGACGGCGTTTATGATTCTGGTGTTTTTGGGAAACTGGAAGAGCACGATCATCATCGCCGCTTCGATTCCTTTATCCATTCTGGTCAGTGTGTTGTGCCTCAGCGCGCTGGGCGAAACGATTAATATTATGACGCTGGGCGGCTTGGCCCTGGCGGTCGGCATCCTGGTTGACGATGCCACCGTGGAAATTGAGAACATTAACCGCAACCTGGCCATGGGCAAGGAAACGGTGCAAGCCATTCTGGATGGCGCTCAGCAAATCGCTGTACCAGCTTTTGTTTCCACCTTGTGTATTTGCATCGTGTTTATTCCCATGTTTTTTCTTTCGGGCGTGGCGAAGTTTCTCTTCGTGCCGCTGGCCGAAGCGGTGATTTTCGCCATGCTGGCCTCTTACATGTGGTCACGGACCATCGTGCCGACGATGGCCATGTACCTCCTGAGCGCAGAGGACGAGGTGATGCCCGAGGAAGGAAAGCAAGGGTTCCTGCGTCGGTACCAGCAGAAATTCGAGCATGCTTTCGAACGTATGCGCGAAGGATATCGAAACGCATTGCGCGCCGCTCTGGCCACGCCGATGCTATTTGCGGGTTGCTTCCTGGCATTTTGCGTGTTGTCGACTTTATTGATCTTTGTCCTGGGCAGGGATTTCTTTCCCTCCGTAGATGCGGGGCAAATTCGGTTGCATTTCCGGGCGCGCACCGGATTGCGCATTGAGGAAACCGCCCGGCTTGCTGATCAGGTTGATGCTGTAATTCGACAAACAATTCCGCAAGGGGAAGTCGAAACAGTACTGGATAACCTTGGCGTGCCCTACAGCGGACTGAATCTGAGTTACAGCAACGCCGGAACTTTCGGCACTTCTGATGCGGAAATTCTGGTGCAGCTCAAACCCAAACGCCAGAAACCAACTTCGACGTACATCAACGATCTGCGGGAACGGCTGCCGCAGGATTTTCCGGGCGTGCACTTTTTCTTTCAGCCGGCGGACATCGTTACGCAAATTTTAAATTTCGGATCGCCCGCGCCGATCGACATACAAGTCACGGGCAACAACCAGCAAGGCAACTATTTGGTGGGGGAAAAACTTGCCAATGAGCTGCGGCATATTCCCGGTGCGACGGACGTGCACGTGCAGCAAGCCTTTGATCAACCAACGCTACACATGGATATTGAACGCACGCGTGTGCAGAACTTGGGATTGCAAGCCAAGGATGTGGCGCAGAATTTGCTGGTATCCCTGAGCTCCAGCTTTCAAACCGCGCCGGCGTTCTGGCTCGACCCCAAAAACGGGGTGAGCTACAACGTAGCGGTGCAAACGCCGCAATACCGCGTCGATACCTATCAGGCTTTGCAGAACACGCCGGTGACGGCGAGCACGCCCAATTTGCCTCCGCAGATTCTGGCTAACCTGGTGACTACTTCTACTACCGCAAGGCCTGCGGTGGTCTCGCACTACAATGTGCAGCCGATGATCAACGTGTATTCCTCCGTGGACGGGCGCGACCTTGGGAGTGTCGCGGATGAGGTTGAGAAACGCGTGAAGGAAATCGAAAAACAATTGCCCAAGGGTAGCCACATTATTATTCGTGGGCAGGTTCAAACCATGAAGACGTCCTTCACTGGCTTGGGATTTGGGTTGCTGGGAGCCATCGTGCTGGCTTATTTATTGATCGTCGTAAATTTCCAATCCTGGCTGGATCCTTTTATCATCATCACCGCGTTGCCCGGGGCGCTGGCGGGAATTTGCTGGATGCTATTGATTACGCATACGACGCTGAGCGTGCCATCGCTGACCGGAGCGATCATGTGCATGGGCGTGGCTACCGCGAATAGTATTTTGATGGTTTCTTTCGCGCGGGAGCAGATGGACGAAGGCAAGAATCCGCTGGACGCCGCGGTAGAGGCCGGTTTTGTGCGCATGCGCCCGGTTATCATGACCGCGCTAGCGATGATCATCGGTATGGTGCCCATGGCTATCGGGCTCGGAGAAGGCGGCGAACAAAATGCGCCGCTGGGCCGCGCGGTTATCGGTGGGTTGTTGTTTGCCACCTTCGCGACACTATTTTTTGTGCCCTGTGTTTTTTCCGTGATTCATGGCTGGCTGGAAAAAAGAAAAGCTCACGGAAAAGAGGCGGCTACAGCATAAAATGAGGCGCAAGGGAAAGCAGCGGAGCGGGGTATGAGTCAGGACGTAATGGAACAAAAAGATCAGCGCACGAGCAGTGAGCGCGAGCCAGTAAGAGAGCAGCCGCGCGCGCAGCAATCTCCACGGAAACCCGAGAGCAGCCGCCTATTCCTGGTGCTGGTGGTGGTCGCGGTTTTATTGCTGGTTGTCGGCGGGATAACCTTGTTGATGCGCCGTTCGCAGTACAAAGCGCTGGCCAAAGAGACGGAAACGCTCGCGGTGCCTACGGTGTCGGTAGTTCATCCGATTGCGGAGTCCGACGCGGAAGACCTGGTATTGCCTTCCACGCTGCAAGCCTACGTGGATTCGCCGATTTACGCGCGCACCAACGGTTATCTGAAAAAGTGGTACCACGACATCGGCAGCCGGGTAAACAAAGGTGAACTTCTCGCGGACATCGATACGCCAGAAATCGCCCAGGAGTTGGAGCAATCGCGAGCGGAGTTGGGAACCGCGCAGGCTAATCAGAATCTTTCGCAAATTACGGCTTCGCGTTACGAAGGGCTGCTCAAGACCGATAGCGTGTCCAAACAAGAGGCCGACAACGCGTCAGGTGATCTGGCCGCAAAGAGGGCTAATACGCAATCGGCGGAAGCCAATGTGCGCAGATTGCAGGAGACCGAATCGTTCCGGCATATTTATGCGCCATTCAGCGGTGTGATCACTCGTCGCAACGTGGATATCGGCAACCTGATCAACGCCGGAAATGGTGGTTCAGCGCAATTATTATTTACGCTGGCGCAGACCGATCCCATCCGCGTGTTCGTTAACGTACCGGAAGTTTATGCCCCGGCGATTCATCAGGGCCTTGCGGCATACCTGGAATTGCAGCAATTCCCCGGACAAAAATTTTACGGCAAGGTTGCGCGCACCGGCCGATTCCATCGATCTGAATACCCGGACGCTGCTGACGGAAGTGGACGTTCCAAACAAGTCGGGTCAATTGTTGCCGGGGGATACGCGCAAGTGCATGTGGAAGTAAAAGTGAACGGGTCGAGGCTGGAAGTTCCGGTGAACGCGTTGTTGTTCCGTTCCGAGGGTTTGCGCGCGGTGGTCATTGATGACAATCACAAAACGCACCTGCAACCGCTGATGATTGGCCGTGACTATGGCACCACGCTGGAAGTCTTGCAGGGATTAAAGCCCACCGATTGGATCGTGATCAACCCGGCCGATTCACTCGACGAGGGTGTGCAGGTAAATGTAAAGCAAATCAAGCAACCACCTGCGCCGTCGCCCGCGAGTACAGGGACTGGCGCTGCCAGCGGACAGGGCAACCCAACTACGAATAATGGAACGCGGCCTCCCAGTGGAACGCCAGCAGCAAATCCGAATGGCAACAATAACAACGGTCAGTCCGCGCCTAAAAATCAATAATTTCGACTGAATGCACTCACTATTCATTTATGCGTAGCTGGAACTTCAAACAAAATCATTTTGCCGCTCGCCTAAGCGCGGTTGCTGGCGCTTTGTTTCTAGCTGCGTGCCTCGCGGGCTGCACGGTGGGCCCGAATTATCACCGCCCAACGGCGCTGGTCCCGGCCACCTGGGATGTACAGGAGCCGTGGCGCGAAAGCGCACCAAAAGATCTGCTACCAAAAGGCGAGTGGTGGACAGTTTTTCATGACGATGACCTGAACGGGTTGGAAAAGCAGGCCATTGACGCCAACCAGACTATCAAAGTATCCATTGCACGGTTGGAGCAAGCCCGGGCTACAGCGGCCGTCCAAATCTCCACACTCTTCCCCACTCTTGCTTTGACACCCGGCACCACGACTCCCACGGCAGAACGCCAGGGGCTTTCCGGCAACCGCCCCAATTCTGGCTTTCCCGTTAATGGAGGAGTGCAACAGAATTCATTCTCGCTTCCGTTCGTAGCCGGTTATGAGGTCGATCTGTTTGGACGACGGCGGCGCAGCATTGAATCGGCGGAAGCGGCATATCAAGCGAGCGCGGCGGATCTGGAAAACGTGCGGCTGGTGGTCACTGCGGAGCTGGCAGGAGATTACTTTTCGCTGCGCGAGCTCGACAGTGAGATTGGCATTTTGAATCGCACGGTGGAGGCGCTGCAAAAAGGACTGGACCTGGTGAATTCGCGGCACGACGGCGGTGTAGCCTCGGGCCTGGACGTGGCACAAGAAGAAACGTTGTTGCGCACAACACAAACGCAGGCGCAGTTGCGGTTACAACAAAGAAAAAGTTTTGCGGATGCCATCGCGGTTTTAATCGGTAAGCCCGCGCCGGATTTTCATTTGCCGTCGAATGAGTTGAACGCCGTCGCTCCTCCGCCGATAAACGCGGGGTTGCCCTCCGATTTGCTGGAACGGCGGCCCGACGTGGCGACAGCGGAGCGGCAAATGGCTTCAGCAAACGCGCAGATTGGAGCTGGCGAAGGCGGCCTACTATCCGACTATTGATTTATTTGCGACCGCGGGTCCGCAAGTGACGGATCTCGCGAAGCTCGCGAATTTATCGAGTTTTTTCTGGGCCGTCGGCGCCAACGTGTCGGAAAGCATTTTTACTGGTGGGGCACGGCGCGCGCAGGTGCAATTTGCCCAGGCGGGGTTCGATGCCAATGTCGCGAACTATCGGGAGACGGTGTTGAATGCGTTTCGCGAAGTGCAGGACGATTTGACGGCCTTAAACGTATTCATTCAAGCGCAGCAGACGCAGCAGCAGGCAGTTGACGCCGCGCAGCGCACACTGGACATATCCACGAATCGATACACGGGCGGCTTAGTGAGTTACCTGGATGTGGTGACCGCGCAGCAGAATCTCTTGAGTAACCGGCAAGAACTGGTGAACATTCAGGGCCAGCGGCTGACTACCAGTGTGCTGCTGGTCAAAGCGCTGGGCGGCGGATGGATGCGTCAAGCCTGGCAGCCATTCAAGTGAAAGCAAAGTTAAGGACATCATCGCTCCGTAACGACAGTCGATTGTCCTCGGATTTTTTTGCCACGCCAGTGTTTCACACTAAAATATGTAATTAGCCTTTGATCGCCGCGCGAATCTTCGGCGATACCGACCACCGCAGCCTGCACCTCCGGTTCACTTTGAATCACCGCCAACACCTTGCGCGTAACTTGCTCGTCGGTGACCGATTCATTGCGAATTTCCACCGGGTAGCGCACCAGTAACTCCAGGCCGGTATCGCCGAATTTGAAGCCGTGTTTCGGGGCCTGGAGTCTTCAATTGCACTTCAATGCGCCGTTCAACCAAGCCCCGCTGCCGCTCAAATCCTTCGCGGTACTGATCGTGCATCGAGTAACCGCTTGGAACAATTTCTCTTGAGCCGAGCTTGTGATTGCCTCCGGGAACCAGATCGAAGACCACTTCGTGCCACGCGTATTCAGTGCCGGGAATTTGTTTGAACAAAGGAGTGGTGGCCTGGAACAGCACCGAATTTGAAAAGACCACCACGCGGCCGGTGGGGTAGAGATCGATGCCAGTACCCGCCAACTCCATCAGGTAAAGTCGAATCAGGCTGATATCGATCACATCGCCGGTGACACCGGAAACGCTGACGCGGTCTCCGACGTGAATTCCATAGCGGCCCACTACGAAGAAATAAGCAGCCACGGATAACAGCACGCTCTGAAGTCCTACCGCGATACCGGCGGTGACGAAGCCGGCGAACGTAGCTAACGAACTGAATTCACTGACAAATCCGAGAATCAGCACGACGCCGATAAGAAATCCCACGACAAACCGGCGCATTAAAAGAAATTGGCGCCTGCGTCGCGCGTCATGAATATATTTGTAGGTGAGACGGCGCCACATTTCCGATAAAGCCAGAACGATACCCAGGGCGAGAAGGATCATGCCCACACGCACAAACAAGGCGCGTGCCGCGTATTTCGACTCGCGAAGAATCGCGGTTCGCCATTCCACAAGATTGGCGCTGGCTTGATCCAGCACTACGATTTCCTGGCTAAGGGGCAGTACGACCGCCGACAATCGTTTGAAATGATCGGTCAGATCCTGAAATTGTTGCGGTGGTGCGGGAGAAACTTTTCCCGATGTGGCTTGGTCGGTAAGATCGCGCGCTTTTGTGATGTCCGCGACGAGCGCATCGCGCAAAGGCTGCCGCAGTTCGTTTGCCGTCTGCCGCACACCAGCGGTCTGTTCGTTTAATTGGTCGATCTGGTGAACACTGGTGATGGCTCCGTACAGCGCGAGAGCTTGCGACACCAGACCCGATGGAGTCTGCTTGTTGGCATCCGATTGTGTAGTTGGCTTGGGTTGCGTTCCAGACTTCTGGTCATTGGTAGCCGCAAACACGCCGGGCACGGAATGGGCCAATTGATCGATGCGTCCTTCCAGTCCATCCGCGCCAGTATCGCCGCCGTTTTCCATGAAAGCAGCTCTTTTCTGAATGACATCTTGCACTGCATTGTCGAGATTCAATTCGCCTTCGAGAGCTTGTTTTTGGGCAACCAGCGCGTCGCGTTTGTGCTTGGGAGCGGAAGCAATCTGTTTATCGAGGGCGTCGATTTTTGATTGCACATCAGTGATACGCGCCTTGTTGCGAGCCTCCACCTGCGCCGAGCTTTGAGCTGAGCTGGTATTGGGGGCGCCATGTTTCTCGGTAGCGCGGATGGCAGCGGCTTCAGCTCTGGCCGCTTGAAATGCCAGCTGTACAACTTGCGTTGTAAAGTTTTTTTCACTGTCCTGGTAAATAACATCGCTGGGTGCGCCGCCGGCTTGCAGTTCGGCGGAGGTGTTGCGATACAGTTTAATGACCGCATTCAGATGATTGATTACCGCTTCACTGTCCAACGGTTGCTGTTGTTGTGCGAAGCCGCCCGGTACACAAAAAAGCAGTGCCACACCAATGCCCACGACAAATCGAACCGTACAGCGTTTTGCTGCGATTAAAGCCGCCCGACACGCAATGCGAATATCCATTCAGTATTTAGCTCCCGAGGATTTATTCCACAACGGCAACTTTCTTTTTCCGGCTAGAACATCGGCGGCCCAGCGCCCCAAATAAACGGAAAGCGCAACACCGTGACCGCTATACCCTCCGAGGACAATTATGTTTTTGTTTTCTAAATGATGCTTGAACACCGGAGTGATTCCGTCGGCGATTAAAATCGGGCCGCCCCATCGATTCGTGAACTGGATTTTTTTTAACGCTGGATGCAAGGAACGCACTCGCGACTCCAGCAGCCTCATCAGTCCCGCGGCCTCGCCACTCGCAATGTTCAGATTGAGCAGCTCGCTCCAGTGCTCGAGGTGGACCAGGCCGCTGCCAAATATCACTTGGTTGCGATGAAGAGGGCGTCCCCAAAGATAAGGCATGTCCACGGTATAAAACGGTTTGTGCGTGGAGAGCCCGACGTCATTTAATTGCGTGTCCGTCAAATCCTCGGTCGCTAGCGCCAAAGTAAATTTTGGGTCAGCGCCGCCAGACAAATCGCTGAGCTCCAGGGATTCCGCGTTCGTAGCAACCAAGACCTGTCCGGCGCGGACACGCTTTCCAGCGACTTCTAATTCCAGCGGGTGCTGATAGGAAATATTCTCCACACGCGCGTTCTCAAAAATGGCGGCGCCTGTTTGCTGTGCCGCTTGCGCCAGGCCGCTCACTAATTTTCCCGGATCGACGCTGCCTCCGGGAACTTCGTTTGCGACGTCAAGCGTTCCGGAATCGTTCCAGGAAATGGGCGAATTGTTTTTTATCTTCTTGCGGCCCAGCTCCCAGACGCCGGGCAAATTAAAATCGCATTCGATCCTTAAGTCCTTCAAAATTTCCGCGAAGCCCTCAAGTACATCGCCAAGTCCCGGCAAATCGCCAGCTGCGGATTCCGCAAGGGTCATTCCTCCGGTGTGGCCACTAGAGCCAGCTCCAATGCAATCGGCTTCGAATAGCGCGGTCGTTTTGTCTGGCTGGACTTGTCGAGTCTGGCTGCGGCGGACAAGCCGCTAAAACCGCCGCCTACGATGGCGAAATCAACTTCGGCCGGCAACTCGCGAGCCGTCGAGCGAAAATCGATTGTCCACGGCGGATTGCCCCAACCGGCATTACTTGGCGATTTGTTGCCCGACTGCAACACGAATCCTCTCGTCGTTCGCAAAGTGCAAATAGATGTGGCGGCGTGAATTGAAACGCACGGAGCTGATTCAGGTGACTAACGTTGGATGCCGCAGAGCGCACGGCGGTTTGCGCATTTCGCGCGAGATTCTTGCGACTGCTGGGGCTTTCCCCGGGGAGCAACAAGTTTTTTTACAAATTATCCAGAAAAAAGCGGGTCACCCGCTCCATCAATAGCCGCCGCGCAGGGCCGTCACTGACCCCGTGACCCCGGCCCGGAAAGGGCATCACTTCGACATATTTTTCGTTCTCTATCAGTTCGTTGATCAGTGCAAGGGTGTTAGCGAAATGCACGTTGTCATCACCAGTGCCATGCGCGATCAGCAATTTTCCACGAAATTGTTTGACCTTGTCGATCGGAGAGGATTCCTTATAGTAATCTTCGTTCTGCGGCAGCAGTCCCAAGTAGCGTTCGGTGTAAATCGAATCGTAATAATGCCAGTCGGTCACCGGGCCGCCCGCAAAACCGGCCTTGAAGTCGTTCCAATCTTCAAACATGGCGTGCAGCGTCATGTGTCCGCCATAACTCCAGCCCCAAATGCCCATGCGATTAGCATCGATATAAGGCAGCGACTTTAAGTAGGCGGCACCGTCGCGCTGGTCAGACAATTCCTGCGCACCGAGCCGGAAATGAATGGGCTCCTCAAAAAGGTGGCCACGCCCCGCCGAGCCGCGATTATCGAGCGAAAAAATGATGTAACCTTTCTGGGCCATCAGCTGATGCCACAGAAAAGTCGAACGCCCCCACTCATTCATCACCACCTGCGCGTGTGGGCCGCCGTAGGTATAGACCAGTACTGGGATATTTGCGGTGTGGGTCAAAATTTGCCGGCTTGATCATCCAGGCGTTGAGCATCACTCCGTCATGCGTTTTAACCTGGAGAAATTCCACCGGAGAAAGCTGATAGTTCCGCCAGTTCCGCAACTTTATTTTCGTTAAGTACCGCGATGCGCGAACCATCCGGCCGTAGTAAATCCTGACGCGGAGGACTCATGGTGTTCGAATAGCTATCGATAAACGCAATTACGGACGCACTTGAGTTGCTCGCCAATTGACGCCTGGCGGGCTACCTGCGCTGGGCGCGAAGTTCACGGCATGAGTTCCCGCTTCTTTCGTAATGCGCGCAAATCCGGAGCCGTCGAGACCGACGCGATAAACTTGGCGCTCGGTGGAGATTTTTCCATGGCCGTAAAATAAATCAAACCGGCTTTCTCGTCCACGGCATCAATAGCCGAAACCTCCCAGTCGCCTTTGGTTAACTGCGCAAGTTGCTTCCCTTCCAGATCGTAAAGATAGATATGCCGAAATCCGGATCGTTCGCTGGACCACAGAAAGCGATTTCCGTCCTGCAAAAATTTAAGATCATCGCTCACATTGATCCAATATTGATCTTTCTCCGTGAAGCGCCACACGCGACGCACAAGTCGTCGTGTCCACAATCAGCAGGTCCAAATCTGTTTGTGCGCGATTCAAGCGTTGTATGGCCACATGCTTTGAATCCGGCAGCCAATTCACACGCGGAATGTACTGATCGGTTTCCGAGCCGGTGTCCATTTGTTTCGCTTTCGCCCGCCACTTACAGGCGCTACAAAAACGTGGACTACCGGATTGGCGCCGCCGGCGGGAGGATAACGCTCCATATCTGCCTTGCCGTCAAACGATGAGAAATCCACGAGAGGATATTGCGCCACTTTGCGCTCATCCATTTCCAGATACGCGATAGCTGAAGAATCCGGCGCCCACCAGTAACCCGTCTTGATGTCCAATTCTTCCGGATATACCCAGTCCAGTTCGCCTTTGCGATCTTCTTCCACTCCGTCGCGTGTTACGGGCTGCTCTTTGCCATCCGCAATATTTCACGAGCCAAAGATTATGGTCGCGAACAAAACTGACAAACTTGCTGTCCGGCGAAATTTTGGGATCGGCCAGAATTTGCTTTCCAGAAACAAGCGTACGCGGTGTTTTTGATTTTAATTCAAACCATACCAGCGCGTTTGGTCCCTGAAATAAAAGCGCCGTCCCATCAGGGGCCCATTGATAGTCCGCGGGCGCGTGCCGGCCAAGGCCGGTAGCTTGCGTGGGAGCGGACGCATTTTCCGGAACATGGCACGTAAGGAGCTCGCCGGAAACGAGCAATTTGCGGTCACCATGTGGCGTCCACGATCCAGAGATCCGCATTTTTTTCTTTCTTGTGCTTGCCTTGGATGATTCATTTTCAACGCCGTCTACGGCGCCGTCTTTGGGATTTTTTCTCTCCGAGGAAAGTTAATCTGTTTCCCATCAGGCGTCCAGGCAATTCCGCGAACAAATGTCCGCTGAGATCGGATTGCGAAAAGATGCGCTCCACGGTGAGGGAACTGGATGATTGCGACGGAGCGTTTGTTGCCCATGCGCTTTACCACGCAGAAATAAGAAGAACATCGTGACCAGCAAATAATCATGAAGATGGGACTAGCGTTTTTGCGAGTGCATACACTCCCGGTTCAATTTCTTATGTTATTTCGTGGAGAATTTGTAAATGGTGGTGGAGTGAAATTCTTTACCGGGCGCCAGGATGTGGTCGGAAAATCCGGATGGTTTGGCGAATCCGGAAAGTGCTGCGTCTCCAGGCACACTGCGAAACGGCGTTCGTAGTTTTGCCTCTTTTGCCCGGAGGGCTGGCCGTTCAAGAAAGTTGCCGGTGTAGACCTGGATTCCCGGCTCAGTGGTCAAGTTTCCAAAACACGGCCAGCTCGTGGGTTCATAAAGAATCGCCGCCAGACTCGGTTCCTCTTTCATTCCCGCATCCAGTGCCCAGTTGTGATCGTAGCCGTGGCCAAGTTTTAGCTGTTCGTCATCCTGCTCGATGCGCGCGCCGATGGCGGTGGCTTTTCTAAAATCAAACGGTGTACCTGCAACGGGCGGAGCTCGCCTGTTGGAATCATTCTCGCATCAACAGGAGTGAAGCGGCTCGCCTTTAAGGTGAGCTGGTGGTCTAAGAATAGTGCCCGACTCTTTCAGATTAAAATAAGAATGATTGGTTAGGTTCAGCACGGTTTTTTTATCGGTGGTAGCGGTGTATTCAATTTTCAGCTCATCGGCGTCCGTGAGAGTAAAGAGCACGTTCACCGATAAATTTCCCGGGATAATTTTCCTCGCCGTCCTTGCTTAAATAATGAATTTTTAGAGAGGGCCGGCTTTTCCTGCGCCGGGCTGCGCATCCCACAGCACTTTATTGAATCCTCCGTGGAGATGATTTTCGGCCGTTATTTTTTTCCAGGGTATATTGCTTTTCCGTCCAGCGAAAACTTTGCCCGCCGATACGATTGGCGTAACGTCCGACTGTCGCCCCAAAAGATGCGGTGCCTTCCTGATATCCCTCTAGGGTGTCGTAGCCCAGGACCACGTCACTGATTTTTCCGTTGCGATCGGGGACCTTGATGGAAACTACCGTGCCGCCAAAGTCGCTAATGATCACCTGCATGCCGGATTTATTCGATAGCGTATACAGGTGCGCTTCCCGGCCGTCTTTGGTTTTCCCGAACACGCTTGTCTTTACCCCAGGGGTCTGCGATTGTGCTGCGGCTCGCCCGCCAGCAATTGTTGATCCCATCAACAGTAACATGCAGATTCCAATTCTCATTTGCCCTCTCCTGAATGCCGATTACGTCGTCTGCCTATCTTCGATCTAAAAGTGCCCTCAACGTTGTACGCCAGTACAAGATTCTTTTCCACGTATAGCGAAATAAACTTTTCTATATTCAAGCAGGATCGGGAATCGGTTCGATGTCCGAGCAAAAAAACATAACCGGCGATTCCGATCAATAAGAACAACGTTGCCGCGACAAAAGCCCACGCGAAGGAACGTGTAAGGAAGCCACATAGGCGGTGATGATCGGAGCCGCAATAGCCGACAACTGATTTCCAAAATTGAGAATTCCGCCGAGTCTTCCAACGCTGCCCGTCGGCGCAATCAACGAAGGAATAGACCAACCAACCGGCGCGGCCGCCGCCAGTGCCGCCAATGGAAATGCTAATCCAGAAATATTGCTGCCGATGCGGGGTGCGCGTGACCGCCGCGCCTAAAATGCCTAAGCCGAATGCGGTCCCAGCACCAGGACAATCTGGCGCACTCGCGAAGAGTCAAACCCACGTCTAATCAAATTCATTCACCATCCAGCCGCCGATAAAGAAATCCGGTAAGCGCGGCGAAAATCCACGGAACGCTGATGTACAACACCGAATCGCGCAAGATTCACATGCTGCGCGGTGGACAAATAGCTAGGCAGCCAGGTCAGTAGCAAATAAAACGTGTAGTTGTAGGCCGCGCGAACCTAACACCAAGCCGACGACCTTACGCTGGCTCAACAAATATAAAATCGAGGCTCCTTTTTCATCCTTGCTTGCATTTTCGGGTTGCGCGCCTCCTTCAACGATGAATTGACGCTCCCAGCGCGGAAAGTTTTCTGTCTTCGCTTGGATTCCTGTACAGCCAGTAAAACAACGCAAAATAAAGAGACTTGTCAGTGCCGTGGCCGCCAAACTGCAGCGCCATCCAAAGTGCAATAAAAACAAACCCACGAGCGGCACTCCAAGCGCAGGCCCTAACTTTGCCGCGGAGTCAAAAAAAGCCGTAGCCAGACTTCGCTCACGATCCGGAAACCAATAGCCCACCGCTTTGGAATTTCCTGGAAATGTCGGCGCTTCGCCAACTCCCAGCAGCAGGCGCGCCGCAAAAAAACTTCCCAGGCCCGGAGCCGTGCCGAAAAAACGAAGCAACGCTCCAAAACAGTGTGCTGACGATCCAACTTTGCGGACTCCAAAACGATCAAGCAATACTCCGGAAGGAAGCTGCAGCGCCGCATAGGTCCAGCTATACGCGCTAAGCAAGTAGCCGAAGGTGATGGTGCTGACGCCAAAGGCGGCGTGAAGCGCCTGCTGGCGAGACCGAAATATTGACGCGGTCGAGATAATTTACGAACACACCAAAGCCCAGCAACGAAGCAATCAGCCAGCGCCGCCGAGGAACCGGCACGGAGTCTGCATTTTGATCCAGATGTGATCGATCTATGGTCAAATCTTTTTCGAGTTCAGATGAACCGCCGTAAACAAGGAGACAAAAGTTTACCTGTAACTAAACTAAAGTGGCAATGTCTCCGCGTCGGAGGAAATTTTGATGCTAACGAGGAATACTTCGGCAGTTCTCTGGCTTTTTTCTTATGGGTTGTAATGGCCATGCCTGGCGTTATTGCAGGGCAGAAGGTCGCCGAACGAAAGGTTGATCCACCTCGTGCCGGCACAAATGGGGTAACGTCGCCGATGTGCACTTATTGCCCCGCGCCCTTACGTCCCGAGAAGGCGAACAAGGCCAAGATTTCAGGCACGATATTGTTCGATGTGACCGTCATGGCAGACGGTCAAGTAGTGAAACCAATTGTGGTCAAGGGCCTGGGCATGGGCATGGGCATGGGCATGGGCCTTGATGAACAAGCCTTGCGAGCGGTTCGAGACTGGAAAATGAAACCGGCTTCAGGTCCAGATGGCAAACCTGTAACTTGCCGCGTGCAAGTCGAGGTCACTTTTGGCCCAGATTCCACCAATTGAAGGCCTTTACTGATGCAACGTCTTCACTACGAATTGGATAAACAATCAGCCAATTGCCGGCACTTCAAACGGCGCGCGATATTTTCTTCTTAAATATTGATCGGCTTTGCTGTCGCTGACGAACTTCTCGTTGTGCCCGTCGAATTGCAATTCCCTGCCCTCGCGGTAGGCAATGTTGCACAAGTGGCAGAGCGCCGTCGACAGATGCCCCTCTTCTATATCGGCGTTCAATTCCGCGCGGTTACGGGAACGCAAAACTTTAATGAAATTCTCGAAGTGGTTTTGATCTCCGATTCCGGTGGGATTCGAGGGATCAGCGGCGTCTTTTCCGTTCATGGATGGCCCAGGTTCGTTTTTCCTGCCGAAATAGGTTTTCCAATCGGAGCCGTCGAGGTGCATCCATCCTTTCGTTCCATAAAAGAGATTGCCTATTTTGATCTCGTCTTCGCCGTTGGTGTACAAGCCGCGCACTTCAAATTGAATGATTTTGCCGTCGCGATATTTCAGCGTGGCGTTTTGCATGTTGGGGGTTTCTTGATCGTCGTCAAAATCAAACTTCCCGCCGCCGCAAAAAATTTGCTCCGGATATTCCGATTTGTTCAGGCCCCACCGAGCGATATCCATCTGATGAGGTCCTTGATTACCCAGATCAGCGCAGCCGTAATCCCAGAACCAATGCCAATTGTAGTGAAAACGATTTTCGTTGAAGGGCCTGAGCGGTGCTGGTCCAAGCCACAAATCATAATGCACGCCGGCAGGCGCAGTGCTATCCGCTTTGTGGCCGATAGTGTCTCGCGGCTTGAAGCAAAGTCCCTTGGCCATGTAAACCTCGCCGATGCCTCCGTCATGCAAAAACTTCATCGCTGCTTGCACGGAAGGATTGCTGCGGTTCTGCGTGCCCGCCTCAACTAGCCGGTTATATTTTCTTGCGGCATTGACAATCTGCCGTCCCTCCCAAATCTCGTGCGAGACTGGCTTTTCTACGTAGACGTCCTTGCCCGCCTGGCAAGCCCAAACGGCCGCGAGCGCGTGCCAGTGATCCGGGGTGGCAATCGTGACCACGTCGATGTTCTTATCGTCCAGCACGCGGCGAAGATCGGTCTCCGTCGCAGGTTTTTGCTGCGTAACTTTGCCCAGCTTAGCCAGTGCCTCTGGAAACAATCGCTCGTCGATATCGCAGAATGTCGCAATCCTCACGCCCGGAATTTTGCCGAAGCCCTGGTAATGGGCCTGGCCCCGGCTCCTCAATCCAATCACCGCGAGGTTAATCGTGTCGTTCGGACTATGCGCCTTCCCCAGAGCACTAATAAAGGGCGCCCCGATAGCAGCTCCCGCGGTAGTTTTGACGAACTCGCGGCGATTAATCGTTTCCATTTCCATTCACTCCCTTTTTTGCAAACAAGTCCTGCAGCATCCTAATCCCATACCTCTCGTAGTCCAACGGTCAAGGAGCTCGGCGCTAAGCGACACCATAATACAGTTTGAAACGAAGTTAAGCGGAAGCAAAGATTTCAGATTCGGTCACAAAAGTCATCGTGAGTGGACGGGGCAGATGAAAGCGAACGGGACCTGTGCCGCAGCTAAACAGGAAATTGCCTATCCAAAAATGTTTTCATTGAGGAAGTCGTTCCGGAATTTGCCATGTGGATCATACTTTTTGCTCAGTTCAATAAAGTCCGGCAATTTCTCATAACTCGCCTTCAATCGTTCCGGGGAGACGGTGAAAAGCTTTCCCCAATGGGGGCGGGCGTGAAATGGCGCAAGCTCGCGTTCGATGACCGGCAGTAGCTGGCTGACCGCAGGCCAATCGGGTTTGAGGGTGAAATGGATGGTAACGGATGGCTGCCTGTAACACGGGCTCATCCAAAGATCATCGGCGGCGATGGTTCTGATCTCCGAAATCAGTAAATGAGGACTAACCTGGTCGCGCAGCCGTTCGATCGCAAGAATGGCCTCGATGGCGTGGCGCCGAGGGACGAAGTATTCGGCCTGGAGTTCGTTCCCAGCGCTGGGCGTAAATCCCATGCGGAAGTGCGGCAATCGCTCATACCACGGACCCGGAACGCCCATTTGTTCGGTGCAGTTTTCGGCGGAAAGTTCGGCGATTGGGTGAAGATTCCTGGTCGCCAACTTGGCCCCAAAAAAATCGGGCGTAGCATTAAACGATTCGCCGGCTTCTACGCGGCTCTTGATCCAGACTTCGTTGATGCGCTTCTTTTGCCAGTCGGTAAAAATGCTGACGCTATAACCGCTTGCTTCAATGGCGTCGAAGTGTTCTTGCAGCTCGCTGAGCGGAAGGTTTTCGTAGACATATTGCTTGACCATGAAAGTGGGCAGCAGGTCCAGGGTGATTTTCGTAATCACGCCAAGCGCTCCCAATCCAACGACAGCGCCTGAAAATCCTTCGCCTTCTTGTTTGCGCGAAAGTTTCACGATTTCGCCCGAAGCGGTGATCATTTCAAGAGCCGACACAGACGTAGCCAGGTTGCCGTTTTTCTCACCGGTATCCGTGTGTAGCAGTGGCGCAGGCGCCGGCAACGGAGATGTGCGGCAGAGACGCCAGGTTGCGCAACGCAAACCCTTTTTCATGAAGGTAAGGAGCCAATTGGCCGTAGCTCATATTCGCGGGGATCGTTACCGTCCTCGCCTGAGCATCGAGCGATAGCACCTTATCCATGGGGCGCAGTGAGAGAAATTCATCCGTGCTGTCCGCGATGTGATTGAAGCAGTGGCGCGTGCCGAGCACTTTCAGCCGCGCGTGCTTTTTGACAAATTCCTGAGCTTGGCTCCACGGAGGTGGCAGAGTAGAGCCGGTCGGTGCCGTATTCGACGTTACCCGCCCAATTTTTTAATTTTTCCCCTCCGGCCCACGCCAGAAGAGGAGAGATGCCTGGCATCGACATGGCGGCGGAGATAAGTTTGAGGAAAGCTCTCTTATTCATGGTGGCATAGACTCCTTAGCGCTAATGGAGTCGTTGATTCTCGTTTCGTTCAGATTATAAGCTTCGACGTCCGCTTAGCGCGCGGGGGCGGTGGCGACACCGATGTATTTGTCTGCGCCGCCGTAGTAAAACAGCCAGCGCTTGCCGTCACGCACTGCTCCTTCTACGAACACGACATTCGGAACCTGACCTACCTTTTCCCATTCCAGCTCCGGGCCAAATACCGGCTGATCAGAGCGCGCCAGAACTTTGGTCGGATCTTTCTTGTCAAAGAGCGCCCAGCCGGTCGAATAGACCAGATTGTCGGCCGCGCCGTTGTAAGTCAGGAATATGCCTTCTTTTGTGATTACCGGCGGCGGGCCCGGCTCCACAACTTGCGAATCGAACGATCCGGGACGGCTGGCCAGGATAGGATGGTCCAGTGCTTCAGTCCAGTGCAATAAATCCTCGGAGAAACGCCACGCCCATCTGGCTGTCTTTACCTTTGGCGTCGGCCAAATAATACATCCAATACTTGCCGTTGATTTTTTCTGGAACCATCGCGCCGGACTTGGTCCATTTCACATTCCACTTGCCCCTATACGCGGGAATGATAATGCCTTGGCGCTCCCAATGAAGTAGATCCTTGGACGTCGCCAGGCAGAGCTGTGCATCTTTTTTGTCGGCAGCCACACCGTCAACGTTGTTGTAACCCGTATAGGTCAAATAATAAGTATCGCCAAATTTTTGCAGCCGGGGATCTTCCACGCCACCGCCCTTCTCATAGGGCGCCTCTGCTGTCATTACCGGAGTTGGCCTGCGGTTGAAATGAATCCCGTCTTCGCTGGTGGCGTATCCCAGTGAGGAAGTGCCTTGATGATCCTGCGCGCGATACAGCATCACGAAGCGACTGTCCTTTTTTACGACCGAGGGGTTAAACGTTCCGGCCGATTCGAATCCGTTCCCTTGGGGCGAAAGGATGGGCTGGGTAGCAAGACGAGTCCATTTTCCAAATGGCGGGGTGAAGGCGACCGCTGCGCCAACTGCAAGCAAAATTAGTGTTGCGCCGGCGGCAATCGACGTTCGTAGCGAGTAGGCTCCAAAATAATTAAGTTTCAGCATTTAGCAGAATTCCTTTCGTTAAAACCCCGCAAATTCCAGAACTTTGTCTTACGCGCCAAAAAAAATCGTGTATCAGAATTCAGCTTGCAGCTGCAGGAAGGACCGTCCCGCAATCTGAAAAGTCCCACCGATCGACTTGCCATTGGCCGTCAAGTGCGCGGTTCGCTCTCGCGCGGCTGGAATAGTGATGGTCGCGGACCGGCCAGCAGGCGTGGGATTGAACAAGATGAAATTCAATTTTTGCGATGGGAACGTCTTGGCATCGGTTATGTCCAACAAGTCCAGATTCACAAGCATCAATTCGCGGTCATCCACTTTTCCTAATGCTTCAAACATCAAGTACAGCCAAATCGATTCGCCGGCGCCGTAAATTTCCTTACCTACATTGCCGGTCTGACCACCAAGCTCAAGAGTGCCTAGATTTTCAAATGGGATAAAAGGCGTCGATGCTTTTTCAGGCGCGCCGGAGCAATTCTGAAAAAACAAAAATTGTTGCGGCGCTGCTGGTCCATGAAACGCAAAAGCCCTTCGAACACGATGCCGCGTTTCATGATGCCGGTCCAAGGGAGGATGGCTTCGACGTTTTCCTTGAACGCGGGATAGAGAATGGAGGCCGCGGCCTGAACCATTCCACGTATTTCGTGTGATTTTTGGCTGGGATCAGAAAACCAATAAAACATGCGCAGTTCCTCGTACAGCAGGTACTTGCACTCCGTCTGCATGCCGAGTTCGGCGGCTGCCAGCGCACCATAGGCCAGTTCCTGCGGCTCGTGAAAGAGCCTGTCGGCGGGCACGGTGTACAAAACGCGAACCGCGCGGCGCGCCTCTTCCAGGTAATGATCGTCACCGGTTAATTTGTGCGCCAGAATTGCTGCCCATGCATACAAGCCGCCGATGGCGTAGTTTGTGCCGGCTCCCTCCGCGCGAAGTGTGGCGACCTGGTAATAAATGGGGAAGAGATAGTCATATTGCTGAGCCATTTTCTGCGCAGTGCCGAAGGCGGCGAGAAAATGATCGGTGAGCTCTTTAGAGCCGGATAAAAAACCGATCATCGGATACTTGACGAGTGCGTTTTCGAACGGGTACCAGGAGTCGGCTCGCTCATCGGCCGGCCGCTTGAAATCATTGCTGATGCTGCGAGTCGCTGGATTATAGAAACCGGGGAGATCGCTCAGAAGATCGTGGCATTCGAGTTCAAAACTTGGAGATGGATGCAGCCGCAGGTAAAGCAGCGAAGGCCACAGCACATCCGCAAGGGTCATCAGTTCAAAGTTGTCACCGGCTTGCTTCCAGATCTGCGAGCTTTCCTTGACATAGGCGCGCAATCCGCGATGGCCGGCGGCTTCCGCGACAGTGGCGTCTTTATCCTGCAGATCACGGACGGTGCCGGCGGCAAACTCCGACCAGCTAGTCGGGCATGCCGGCCAGGAAAGTTTTTCTTCAAAAAGCGGGAGAAGCGCTTCCATCCAACGACTGACTGCTTCCTGCTCGGTGATAAGGCGCGTGAGCGGCCGTTGCAGCAAGCAGTAACTGAAGTTGATCTCGCCGGCGGGCAGAACATTTCCCGTCGCCTGATCGGCCAGTAAGCCAATGCCCTGCCGCTGGGTGCCGTCTTTTTCGAATCGAGAAATGGTGGAGCAGCGGTAAACGAGGAAGCGCGGCAAATTTTCAGCAGACATCCAGGCCATGTCGTCCATATCGAAAAACATCATGGTCTCGACGCCGAGATTCTGGTCCAGCAGATACACAGCGGGAAGATCGTTGCCCGCGGTTCCAAGAGAATTGCGCGTGGGCTGACTGAGCAGCACGCGTCTCCAACTGCCGGATTGGCCCTCCATCAACGTGGAATTCGAACTCAACCAGGTAATTATTTGAGGCTCGACTCCGTTTTTTTGCTGGAGCTTGATTGGCGCGGGTAGCGTGAGTGTTGTTCGAAGGTGGATCCATGGAAA
Organism: uncultured Acidobacteriota bacterium; assembly: GCA_963705755.1. Lineage (GTDB taxonomy): Bacteria > Acidobacteriota > Terriglobia > Acidiferrales > UBA7541 > Acidiferrum. The sequence continues at coordinate 28,236 of CAVPKZ010000171.1, forward strand.
GGACTGTTCGCCTGCTAAGGGACTGACCTCAGCGCTCCAACCATATTTCAGAGTTTTTCCATCAACACCTTCAGCTTCGGCGCTTCCCTCGCATCGAATGCTGGATCCGTTGCGCTTTATGCGTTCGGTGATCAGAGGAAACGACGCACCGGTTACAAATGGCACACCGGCAAGCGTGGCGGGTTTCCAGTCGGAACCAACACGAAGAAAATTCTGGAAGGAAAGCGGCGAGCCAATGGGCGAGATGCGCAGTTGCTGAGTTCCAGCGTCAATATTTAAAGATGCAGAATCGCCTGTGGATTGAAAATGATCGTCGTCGCTGGTCGTCGCAGGAAAAACAAAGCGCTTGTGAAGAGCCGCGTAAGCTGGTGCGGCGCTTGCAGCGCTGGCCAGAAGAGTCTTTACAAAAAATCGCCGATTGAGAGCACTCATGTGGGCAAACCTGGAACGAGAATAATGTGACGGCTATAAGCCCGGCAACGTGCCGGACCTTAGCTCTCTCAATACGCGATCTTCAGAGCGAACTGAATGGTTCGGGGTCCACTGGCATTGGTGATGGCGCCGAATCCGCACGCGAAATGGACACCAGGACCGG
>CAVPKZ010000172.1:0-16122 GCA_963705755.1 uncultured Acidobacteriota bacterium
GGGCGCTACCCATTGGGTCGCACACAGGGCGAGCGCAACCGTTCTGGCTTCCTCTCCCACCGCGGGCGTCAATCCAAAAGCGGCCATACACCAACGATGGTGGATTCCACTTGCCGTGCTGATGAGCCTGGTACACGTTGCCCTGCTGTCCCGTTGTGTTTAACAAACATGTCCTCTCAATCTTGATTGGTGGTGTTGAGTCTAAAGACACAGCTTCGCGAGCCGGTGGGTTCGAAATCCTTGCCGAATCGAAGAAAAGAGCGAGAAAATGATCGTGAACATGGCCGAAGCAGATTATCGCCGCGGCCCTCCAAATTCAACTGGGTCAATGACAATCGAGTTTTTGGTAGGCACAGGTCGAAGCGACGCTGTCTCCAACGGCACTTCCGGCGAGCCGCGTCCATGTCCGAGAAGTCAGCGAGCCTTTCAAGTGCGCTCCGGTCTCGAATGACAAGCCCGGAACGTTTCCAGTCCACTACGCATCTCCTCCGCAACCGGGACAGGAGTCGAGTCACGGTCTCTCAGAGAGCCCAACCATCTGTGCGAGGGTTTCCTGACTGAGACCCAGTTTGGGAGCTGCTCCTTCACTGGGGGTTGGATTTTGATCGAGCAATCCGAGGAGGCAGCGGGCAAGCTTTTGCACAGCGGACTGAGACAGATCGACAGCCCTCATTTTGCCCAGGATGAAATAGCAGGTCTCGCTCACTAATTGCGCTGCTTGGCGCGCGACTGTCGCGTCGCCGCGCATTTCTCTGACGAGTTCCAGGCGAGGCACAAAAAAAACCTTCGTTGACGTCTGGACTTCCGCAGTGGTCGGGATGGGTACGTCCCAAGATGGCCGCCGCGAGCCCGAGGATCGTGCCTGGACCAAGATCCAAGTACTAGCGTCTTGCCCTGTGCGGAATGACGGAGAGCTTGGCGCGTCCTTCCAAGACGACAACTAGACACCGGTGGTTTTTTTCCTCCTGGTATAGGATCGCCCCCTTGGAAAATGATGTCCCAATGTTCGACGCCCTGAGCTTCGCCAAGTAGTGCTCATTCAAACAGACGGGAAACGGGTACCGGGCACTCAGATGTCCCAGCGGATCGATGATCGGCTCTCCGAACAGAGTTCCTGCCTTTCTTCTGAAAGCGCCGCTGCTTGGAGCGTGTCTGCATGGCTCCTCCTCTGCATGTAAGTTTCTCATGCTGTCTCATGAATCGCCATAATCTTCATGACGTCCAATTGTGATTGCCTAAAGTGGACAGACACTGTTCGTGTCTGTCTCAAGGATTTCGGTGCTCTCCAGGTCGGATCGTTCAGATTGCCGAAACGAGTGATGTGAGTGAACTGTGACGCGGGTCACTGCATTTAGAAATTGACACCGCAGATACTTGTATGTTTTCAGATCCTCAAAAGGGTGGTGTCCTAAAATGGGACCACAACCGCCTGTTGGCCGTGTGGACCGCAGACTTTCTCCGGTCCGACTGGCTCTCCTCGTCTTAGTTTTCCTGGCCCCCAACACCTTCGCTCAAAAGTTACCGGAAGCCACGCAGGGGCCTTCGGTCGCTACCCTGACTCCCGAGTTTGCGGCGCCGCCTGGTGAATTTGCCGGCCCGGAGCGGTGCGTTTCCTGTCACAAGGAAGTAGCCGCCGAGTATGGGAAGACCACCCATTCGAAGTTGGTCTTTCCGAAAAAGGAATATATTCACGGTTGTGAAAGTTGCCATGGTCCCGCGAAGGCGCACGCCGACGCCATCCAGGCCGCGCACGGCGACGATGCCGCCACCGCCAAAGCTTTAACCGACCATCCGGTCTTTGCTTTCCGTGGCTCCGCCGCGGAAAACGCGGCCCGCTGTCTGACCTGCCACATCTCCAGCAAGCAGCAGGAATTTTTCGAACACTCCGAGCACGCCGGACACGGCATCTCCTGCAATCAGTGCCACACCGCGCACCTCGTTGACGAAGTAAAGGATCATAGCCGCGGAAATTTGAGTTATCCGCAAGCTCACTTCTTTCAGGTGCCCCGGTTGGCCGACGAAACCCGCTGGTTGCACAACAGCCTCCTGAAACAAGCGGAGCCCACGCTGTGCTTTACCTGCCATCTCAGCATTCAAGCCAAGTTCGCATTGCCGGAGCACCATCGCGTTCCCGAAGGGCTGATTAAGTGTTCGGACTGCCACAATCCGCACGGAACGGAAAACGTGGCCAGTCTCAACACGCTTGCTTCTGAAACTTGCGTGAACTGTCACGTAGAAAAGCGCGGCCCTTTTGTGTACGAACATCCCGCTGTAAAGGTAGAAGGCTGCGTCAGTTGTCACAATCCGCATGGCAGCACCAACCGCATGCTTTTGGTGCGACGTGAAGGGCGCCAACTCTGTTTGCAATGTCACACCGGCTTTCACGCGCAAACACAAGTTCCTCACAGCCGCCTGGGTTTCCAGACCTCCGGCGAATGCGTTCGCTGTCATGTGACAGTACACGGTTCGAACTTCGATCCGTTTTTCTTGCAGTGAGATAAGGTATGGCTTCCATGAAAAGAAGCGCTCGGGTTCTGTGGGCAGTAGCGGTTCTTCTCATTTTTGTGCCCGTACTGTCCGCGCAGGACGATGCGGAACCCACGCATCCCATAGTTGTGAGCGACTTTGACCTTTCCGGTTCCGCAACGGGCGGCTATCGTTTGGAAACTGTAAAGGGCTATGCACCGCAATTTCAGGAGATGTTTGATCTTGGAAAAGGCTTTCGCTTATTCAATTTCAATCTTGATGGTGTAACGGTGGGCGAGAAAAACGCCTTCGCGGACTCTTTTTCCCTGCAACTAAGCGGCCTGGGTGGCGATCCTTTTCCGACCGCCCAATTCGCCATCTCCAAACACAAGATTTACGACCTGCGGGTGAACTGGCGCCAGAGTTACTACTATTGGAATCAAAACGATAACGTGGTTCTGCCCATCGCTTCCGCGGCAGCCGGCCTTTCCACTGGACTCACCAACAATCATAACTGGGCCACGGTGCGCAAATTTGGCTCGGTCGATCTCACCCTGCACGCTACCGATCATTTGCGTTTTCGTTTCAACTATTACCGGCCCTCTGACGATGGCACTACTTTCACCACACGCTCGCCGGATTTTCTCAATTCTCCCGGGTATTGGGGCACCTATGCGCGTGCCAATCCCTATTACTTATATGCGCCCCTCACGGATCAAACCAACCGTTTCACCGGGGGCGTCGATTACACCGTGAAGGACTGGAATTTTCATTACAGCGCGGGCTATCAGACCTTCACCGAAAACATTAGCCTGAACAATGTCACCTCGCCCGAGCTCAGCATCAACCCGATCGCTAGTTCCACAGTCGAGCCACTCACCAATTACTCCCTTACTCAATTTCGTCGTTTAACGACTCCGATCAGCGAATTTTCCTACATCGGCAAGCCTTTGCCTAAGCTGGAATGGCGGGGCGCTTACATGTTTTACCGTTACCAGGGGCCCGCTACGCTCGATCAGTCTTTTAACGGCATCGCTCCCAACGCAGCGGGCACGCTTGCCCCATACGCCGTGAGTCAAAGCGGTCGTGCTACGGTATCCGAGCCAAACAATGTTGTCAGCCAGGGCCTCACCTATCATCTTTACCCTTGGTGGAGCATTGATCTGGACTACCGCTATTCGCGCTTTACCAGCAACTCCGTTGGAAATCTCAGCAGCCTGTTCAACAGCACCGCTGCGTCGGCCTCCGTGACCGACTCGACCTGGCGAGACGGCCTGAGTGACCTCACCCTCACCATGGATTTCAAGCCCATGCGCTCGCTCATCATTCGCCCCGGTGTGGAATACTTGAAAGCCGACGTTGAATCCGTCACCGATGGCGTCATTGACCCGGAAATCACTTTGCGCACCAAGTGGGTCAGGCCGGTCATAAGTTTTGGCTACGAGCCCTCCAAAGTCTTCAGCATCCGGGGCGACTTCCACAGCACCACCAGCGGTTCCTCCTACACCGCGATCACACCGCACACCCAACAGGTGGCGCGCTTCGTGGTGCGCTACCGGCCCACCGAGAAAATTTCCATCGAAGACGAAGTCAACTTTGCCAATTACAAATTGCTCGATACCAATTTCCAGAACAATATTCGTTCCAACGCCATCACCGGTTTCTATTCCCTGGGAGAGAGCCTTTCGCTGTTCGTGGGGTTTAGCTACGACAGCTACTTTGCGCAGGGAGACATTCTGTATCCTCGCGGACCCGCTCCGCTGGCCAATTTTTTACGGGACCAGGAGCTCAATCGGGTGTGGTCCGCCGGAATAGATGCCAAGCTGGCTAAACGCGCGGGAATCCGCCTGTCCGGAAATTTTGATCGTTCCAGCGGAGTTGGCGCCATCAGCGGCGAGCCTCCGGCGTACGGCCCGGTCACCTGGCCGCTAGTTACCGGAACGGTCTACTACGATGTCCCCAAGGCCGGCCGCATCGCCGTGGACCTGCAACGCACTTACTACGTTGAAGACATCGTTACCGTGAACAATTTCAGCGCGAACTTGCTGACCATTCGCTGGACAAAAAGTTTTTGATCAGAGGTTGCTAGAGTTAATTCGCTCGATGAAAATTACTTTTAAGGAGAAAATCGTGAAGCGATCAATTAAGTTGGTTACCAGCGCCGCCTTGCTTGCCGGCGCAGGACTGCTATTTGCTGGGCTTCCTTTTACGGCTTCGGCCCTACCTGCTACCGCCCAGGACGTCTATCTCGATAAATGCTCCGTGTGCCACGGGCAAGATGGTTCCGGCAACACCGCAAAAGGAAGGAAGCTAAAAGTAAAAAACGTTCGGTCTCCTGAAGTTCAGAAGTTGAGCGAAGCGGAGATGATCGACATCATTGCCAAGGGCAAAGGCAAAGACATGGACGGCTTCGGCAAGGAACTAGGAGACGATATGGTCAAACAACTGGTCACTTATTACCGGTCGCTTGCCAAATCGTGAAGCCACGGGTCTGGCGCTATTCGCCGGTTGAAAATTTCGTATTGCGGCTTGCCGCGGCCTGCTCAAGTGCTTGCCTCTCATGAACAACACATCGCTCCTTCTCATACTATTCGCCGCCATTGCCGCGGCTCTTGCACTGTTGACCGCTTTGCGGCCGGAATTAACCAGAGTGCGCGGTGGTAAAATCTTGGCGTTCATGGCGCTGTGTATCCTGCCCGCGCTGGCTATGTGGGCGGGCGTAAATGAGCATTTGGAGCGCTCCACCTCCACCCAATTCTGTCTTTCCTGTCACGTAATGGCGGATTTTGGCAAGAGTCTCCACGTGGACGACAAAAGTTATATTCCCGCCGTCCACTTCCAAAACCATTTCGTGCCGCCCGATCACGCCTGCTTTACCTGCCACACCGACTACACCCTCTTCGGCGACTACAAAGCGAAATGGCGTGGTGTGCACCACGTGTTGGTGCAATATCTGGGGAAAATTCCCAAGCCTGAGGAAATCAAGCTCTACACCGCCTACAACAATCGCGAGTGCCTGCATTGCCACGCCGGCATGCGCAAATATGAAGAAGCTTCCTCCCACCACAAAAATCCAGAAATGCTGTCGCAAGCCGCAACTAATCAACTGTCCTGCATCTCCAGCGGTTGCCACGACACCGTTCACGATGTAGCCACGTTGAAAGATGTGACCTTCTGGACGCCTAAGGGGAACGGAAAATGACTGCAACATTAATGGAGCGCCATATCCGTTGCTCCGGTCTGCTGATCGTCGCGGGGCTGCTCTTGCAGATGCTTACTCTCCCCTTGACGCACCCTCTGGCCTTCGTCGGTTTTCTTTTCCTGGGCTGTCCGCTGGTTGCCGCCGGAATGTTGTTCTTTCTCTACTCCCTCGTTGCGCACGACACAGCGCACTGATGCTCGAACTTCTCCCGTGGGTGTTAATTCACGTAGCGGACCGCGATTATCCAATTAAAAAAGTGTGCAGGATTCTCAACTTCTGGTTAACTGATGAACACGTTGGCAGTTTTACCCGTACGAAAACTGCGAACTCCGACGATCACAGTTGGGCCGCGACACGTAACCTCGCTCCTAAGAGCGTCGACGAATACATCGCCTCCTCTTGAAGCCCTTCGCTCGTTGCGCTAGGGACTGCTGTCGGAGCCGAGATTAGCTCGCGAACCGTGTCATCGCCGCCGTCGCAAACTTTTCCTCCTTGAGACCGAGGACGACGCGGCCATTGACCTGTCCTTTCTTGAGCCGACTGAACACGTCATTGATGGATTCCAGCGGCAATGTCTCAATTGTGGCCCTCACTTTGCCATCTGCGGCAAACGCAAGCGACTCTTCCAGATCCAAACGAGTGCCCACGATGGAGCCCCGAATCGTATAGCCGTTTAGCACTACATCGAAAATCGAAACAGGAAACTCCCCGGGCGGCAGACCGTTAAGCACGCAAGTCCCACCGCGACGAAGCATGCCGACCGCTTGTTTGAAGGCGATCGGTGAAACCGCCGTTACCAGTACTCCATGCGCCCCCCCGATCTGTTTTTGGATTTCCTTCGCTGGGTCCTGTGTTTTCGCATCAATGGTGATTTCAGCTCCAAGCTTCCGGGCCAGCGCCATCTTCTCTAGTCCCAGATCCACCGCAGCGACGTGCAGTCCCATGGCCTTGGCGTACTGGATAGCTACGTGGCCGAGGCCGCCTACGCCTGAAATCACAACCCATTCACCGGGTCGCGCTTCCGTCATTTTCAATCCTTTGTAGGTGGTGACGCCGGCGCACAGTATGGGAGCAGCATCTACAAAGGAGAGGTTTTTGGGAATTCGCCCCAAGTAATCGGCTTGCCCCACCGCGTACTGCGCGAAACTTCCGTTCACCGAGTAACCGGAGTTTTGCTGTTCCGGGCAGAGCGTTTCCCATCCGGCAAGACAGTAATCGCAATGCCCGCACGCGCTGTAGAGCCATGCGATTCCCACGCGGTCGCCTTCTTTCAAGTGCGTAACCCCCGCCCCCATAGCTGCGACGATTCCTGCTCCTTCGTGGCCTGGAATGAGAGGCATCATGGGCTTGACCGGCCAATCCCCGTCCACAGCATGCAGATCGGTGTGACATACTCCGGTCGCAAATACTTGCACAAGTGCCTGCCCCGGCCCAGGCGTTGGGATCGAAACTTCTCGTATGACCAACGGCGCACCAAATTTTTCAACAACGGCTGCTTTCATGGTTTTTGCGTTTAGCACTTTTCATCTCCCTTTCGCCCGAACTGCTATAACTCTAGTCCCGGTTCAAGCAGCGGTATGTATCATTAGGCACAGTTGGGTATGACTCGGATTTACAGAGTCGTGGAGTGCCGCAACTCCAGACGCCAGCACCCAAGAAACCGTATTATTCAGGACGCCCTAAACAGACCGCTGGAGAACAGTCCGTTGCGATCAGTACTTTCATGCTAGCTCCCTGGCCCGCGGCACATTGAATAGCGGGGGCCGTCACCACTTCCACCATGCCAAAGCTGACGAGCGCGAACGGTGACGAAGATCACTCGCTATCGTGCGTCCGCTCACCGAAATTCATGGCTCTTGGCAGGCAAACTCTGAGCCGGGAGAAATATTATGAATAATTCACAACTTTACCAACGTGTTAGTGTGAAAAATATTTTGTTTCCAACGGACTTCTCCCCGGCCGCGCAATGGGCTGTTCCGTTTGTTCGCAAAATCGCTCAGGAATACGATGCCGAAGTGACGACTTTGCATGTGGCCATCCCGGACGCCTTCACTTACATGACACCCGATTCGCCGAAGGCGGCAATCGCGTTGCAGGAGGAGTGGTCGCAGGAACAGATGAAGAGAATGGAGGCCGAACTTCCAGGCATCTGCAATCAGGCAGTCGTCAGATCGGCACCTGACGTTTGGGCGGTCGTGAACGACATTATACAAGCGGAACAAATTGATCTGGTCATTTTAGGGACACGCGGACTGATGGGTCTGCCAAAGGTGCTGATGGGATCAACGGCTGAAGAGATATTTCGGCGCTCTTCCGTTCCGGTTATCACCATCGGGCTTTCCGCACGTAGTGACCAGGAGTCCGGAACACAATGGCGCCGCATCGTTTTTGCTTCGGACTTTACGGCCGAATCCGGGGCCGCAGCTCCGTATGCGGTCTCTTTCGCGGAGGAAAATAACGCGCAGCTCACTCTAGTTCATATAATCGAAATGCGTGGATCGCACAAAGAACAAAGATCTACGAGAACGAGCGTCGCCGAGGCCATGCACCAACTTCATCAAATCGTTCCCCTTGAGGCTGAACTTTGGTGCCGTCCGGAGACGGTGGTCGAACATGGCGAGCCGGCCACGCGAATCCTCGCGGTCGCATGCGAGAAAGATGCAGATCTCATCGTATTGGGGATCCGGCAAACGAATCACGTAACCGTGGCCAGCCACATCGAGAAATCCATCGCGCACACGATCGTGGCACACGCTTCCTGCCCCGTTCTCACAGTGCGCAACTAGAGCCGGTGCGATGAACGCATCGGAAACGTGCCGACCCGCTTGGCCCGTGACTAAGATCACTGCCAAGAGTGTGATACTAAGCAACATTGACACCCAGGCAGACTCAGGCCTTGATCCCTTGGTCGGCTCCATCGCAGGGGGTTGGATTTGGCCCGAAAGGAGAAGAAAATGAGGGCGTCCACGAAGATGATGCAGAATGGCAAAACAAAGGCCCATTCTGTAGGCGGGCACAAATCTCTCACGACAAGAACGCGTGGGCGTATCAGAAAGCTCGCGTCCCAAGACATAAATCGCAAAATTTGGCATAACTGGCTTACAGAGGAAAATCCCTTTTTCCAAGTGAAAGCGCCGACGGCATAGGTGAGTCCGGGCTTTCCGGTATCCCTGAACTGGAAGTTGGCGCTGCGCATGTCGCCATCCAGTTGGCCCGGCACTGGGGAATAGAAGTATACGCTGCTACGCGCGACCTGCGGCATCAACAGTTGACGTTGGAGCTGGGAGCGACGTGGGCAGGTGGAATTTTTGACGAGCCTCCCGTCAAGCTCGACGGAACTATTGTGTTTGCTCCTGCGGGAGAAATCGTACCAGCCGCATTAAAGGTGCTTCGCAAACCTGGAACGCTGGTGTTAGGCGGCATTCATATGAGCGCGATTCCGTCTTTTAGCTACGACCTTTTTTATCAGGAGCGCTTAATCCGCTCCATAGCCAACAACACACGTCAGGACGGAGAGGATTTCTTAAAGATTGCTGCCGAGATTCCAGTTAAGACGAGATCCGAAGTTTTCCCTCTGGCGCAGGCAAATCAGGCGCTTCACGCCTTAAAGCATGACGCGATTGAAGGCGCCGCTATTTTACGGATCGGTCCCTAGCGCACACTACAGCCCGTGGTAGGTGGAGATACAATGCCGTATCCAAGCTGCTGGCTTGCCCCGGGTATCTCAAGCGGTCGCGGCGTTCACAGGAACCATCGGAAACTTTTGGCCGTACAATGCCTTCAAGTTTCTGATGATTTCTTCAGACGGCAGTTCAGAACTCCCAGCCCACTTATTCAGTCCGCCGTGAGCGACAACGTCATCTGTCGAGAGGATTCCCTGGGGAACGCCGTCCTTATCGACGACCGGTAGACGGCGTACGTGCTTACTCGCCATGATGCGCAACGCGGCGTAAACATCGTCTTCGGGCCTGCACGTGAAGACGTCTTTAGAGGCAACGTCCGCGACGGTCAGTTCGCCTGCAAGTTTGTTCCTCGTGCCGACCGCGATGCAAATGTCCCTGTCGGTGATGATCCCCGATAGTTTGTGATCTGAACCGACAACCGGGAGCATACCGCAGTTGTGAACCCACATAAGTTCCACAGCCTGGCCGATATTGCTATTCGCACTGCAACAGACGGCGTTCTGCGACATGCTGTCTTTGACTTTCACAGTGTCTTCCTCCATCTTTCCGCGATTTTTGTTTTTTATTTGGCTGTTTTTAGTCGCAGCCAATTGTTTCAAGAGCCTGGCGATTGGAAATCATCAGACTCGATCCTTCTACCGCGACAAGACGCAGGTTCTTGAATTCGCTGAGTGTGCGAGTCACGGTTTCCCTGGTGGTGCCGATAAATTCAGCGATTTCTTCGTGGGTCAGCGGCAGCTTGATCGGGGTTCCCGTCTTTGTAGCCTTGGCGTCGCCAGACCAACTTAGAAGGAGTCGCGCCAGTTTTTCGGGAGCCGAAGCGGACAATCCAACCGTGCGCAATTGATCGCAGGCGCCGCTGTAGAGGGAACTAAGTTGCTCCACCGCATTCTGGTACACCTCGGGGTATTTCGCGAGAAAGTGCACGAAGTCATCGCGTCTAATGAAAACTAGTTGGCAAGGGTGTAAAGTTTCGGCGGTAACCTCGTAAGGCATGGCGCCCATGGTCGCCATGAGACCGAGGACTTCCCCCGCCTTGGCCACCCTCAATATGAGTGTCTTTCCCGCACTCGAGCTGATAGATAATTTCACTTCTCCGGCGCACAGCACGAATATCCCGCGGGACTCTTGTTTTTCGAGGAACAACAGTGCCCCTCCAGGGTACGTGGCCGTAGATTTTAACGCGTTGAAATCCTTCACCGCTGCGGCGCTAAGCTGGCAGAAAAATCGGCTCCCTCGCAGCTTGCAAGATGGGCAATTTTCACTGGCGTTAAATCCATACGGTCCGCGCATTTTAGGCTCCTTGATTCTTGTCGTATGATTTTTGCTGCATGGCTTCGTTGGCAAAGTAGTGCGTCAACGGTGAATCGGCTAGGAACGAGGCGTGCGTTTTCAGGTAGATTTCGTGGAGCAGCTGCCGCCCGTTCCCATCCACAAAAGCCACTCCACGCAAATCTAGACGCAAATCTTTGCTACCTCGCGACGGCTCCTGAGAACGCCAGGTCCGTGCAAACTCCTCGACCCACGGCCCGACGATCTTTCCTTCGAGTCGAATAACGTGTTCATTCGTATCTTCTTGTACGGTGATCCTGAGCATGTCTTGTTGTTAACCCTGCTTCTGAGACAGGTCTAATGCAGGTTATGAGCCAAACGTGATGGTTGTCACAGCGTGATTGGCATCAACCTAAAATGAAAGAACTTATACGAATTCAAAGCGGGAAATGTGCGAAGTTTGGTGCTCCGCGTCACCAAGTGACGAGACGAAATTTCGTCGCGCGACTAAATGTAGTCTCGTCGTGAAATACCAAGCTTTTTCATTTTCGAGTTGAGTGTGGTGCGTTTCAGCCCAAGCCGTTCAGCGGCTCCTCCAGCGCCACCTATCATTCCTTTGCATTCACGCAGCACTCGCAAAATGTGTTCACGCTCCGCAAGTTCCAGATTGGCGTCCACGGGCTTTTCGAGGTTACTGACATTATCCGCAGCTTGCAGTTCCGCGAGCGGAGCATGCAGCGCCGGCCCAGGTGAAAGGATGACCGATCGTTCAATAAAATTCTCAAGCTCGCGTACGTTTCCGGGCCATCCCCACTTGACAAGCGTTTGCATGGTGTTGGGCGGAATGGTTTCGATATGCCGCCCCATGCGCTTTGCATGATTGGAAACGAAATATTGCACCAGGAGGGGAATGTCATCTGGGCGCTCCCGAAGGGGAGGAAGGGTAATAGGAAAAACGTGCAACCTGTAGTACAAATCCCTCCGAAACTCCCCGGCTTTGACCATTTTCCCAAGATCCCGGTTGGTCGCCGCCAGCAATCGCACATTTACGGGAATGGTTCGCGTTCCGCCGACCCGTTCAAATTCCTTTTGCTGCAGAGCTCGCAAAATCTTGGGTTGCAGCTCCGGAGGAAGGTCACCGACTTCATCCAGGAAGAATGTCCCTTGATGCGCGAGTTCCAGGCGACCAATCTTTTGCGCGATGGCGCCAGTGAAAGCTCCTTTTTCGTGTCCAAATAATTCGCTTTCCAGCAATCCTGAAGGGATTGCTGAGCAATTTAATTTTATGAATGCGTGGTCGCGCCGATTGCTCAAGCGATGGATCGCGCGTGCGATGAGTTCTTTTCCCGTCCCGGTTTCGCCCAGGATCAAAACCGTTGCGTCCGTCTCCGCCACATCCTCAACCTGTTTCAGCACACGCTTCAGCTTGGAACTCTCCCCGACGATTTCTTCAAACTGGTGGGTGATCTCCAGCTCTTGTTCGAGGTAGATGTTCTGCCGTTCGGCTCGCTGGAGCGCTTCCTCCGCCTCCTTCTTCCGGGAAAGGTCGCGAATGACCGCAAGAACTACCGGACCTTCCCCTCCTTCCACCGGGCCAAGCATGATATCGACCGGAAATTCCGAGGCATCTTTGCGACGGCCATATAGGTCAAGTCCAGCGCCCATGTTGCGCACGCGCAGGTGGGCGGCGTAGTCCGTCCGATATCCAGGATGGGTTTTGCAGAATCGCTCGGGGATGAGGATTTCAACGGGTTGGCCCAGGAGTTCCGCACGCTGGTAGCCAAAGAATTTTTCGACTTGCGAGTTTACTTCGCGTATTTTTCCGTTGTGGTCAGCTACGACGATGGCATCAGGTGAGAATTCAAACAGCTTCTTGAACAAGCCGCCGGTGTCGACACGGGGGGCATCATCGAGTGTTTCTCCACTCACGTTTGCCGCACCTCAGGTTCGCTGAAAAATACACATTATCGTCAGGTTGTTGATGGTGGTGCGTCGAAATTCATCCGCAAAGCAGTCCGAACAAGCGGATTATATCGCATTACGGTTCCCGTCGAAGCCAGCCCTCCGCGCCTGATCGGCCGTGACCCCACGCACACAAAGAAGTGACGCTCGTCACCGCGAGTCGGGTTCTTTGGCGTCAACCTAACACAAGGGAGGGTCGCCATGAATAACAATAAACGAGATCTGTTGGACGTCTTGAAGGGCGAATTGGAGTTTGTGCAGAAGGGTGCTTATGGGAACCCTTTGCGAGCGGCTTGGCGCCCGCAATTTATGTTTCAGGATTCACCGAGCTGTTTAAACTTCGAAGTGAGCCAGCATCCAAAGGCTTGTAGCTATTGCGCGCTGATGCATCTCGTACCCGCAGATTCGCAGCAGACAAAATATCCTTGCCGGTACATTCCGCTGAACGAGCAGGGGGATACTCTGGACTTGTTGTATCGCACCGGTACCCAGAAAGAGATCGAGTCGACATTTACCGCCTGGCTGAAAACAACAATCGCGCGGCTGGAGCGGGAGAAGGCGGAAGGCTTGAGGGCTTCCGAACATCCCGAGATCCACGTGCGGGCAAGATTTGTACCCTATCGCTGATCTCCGGCCGGCGGCGTTGAGGTCTTTATGTTTTCGGTCTGCGCAAACCCGAATTGTCAGGCGCCCTTTGACTATCCGCAGGGCCGATTGTTTCGTTTCCACAAGGATCATGCAGCTGGTGAGCAACCTCCGAACACTCATTCCGTGTAACATTTCTGGCTGTGCAGCAGCTACTTGAATATTTACACCTTGGAATACCAAAGCAAACGAGGTGTGATGCTCAGGAATTTGCTGGGAATATCAACCAACCTCGACACCACCCGTTTTATAGCTGCCGCTTAGCCGGATACATTCATCGCCATACCGCCAATGGAATGAAAGACTGCTGTCCCTCCACCAGTCCTAATGCATCGTGCCCGGAGCCTTAATCCCTCCGGGCACGACCGAACTCCAGACATTTACCTGAGTTTAGTGACGAACGGTGAGCACTGGGCAAGGAGCGTGAGAAACGACTTTATGGGCGGTCGCGGTTGGAAGATGTGAGGCGGCACCAAACACGCCTTTCTCTTGCCGCGCTCCGAGAACAACCAGATCCGATTCCCGAAGTTTGGCGAATTCGATGATTTGCTGTGCAGGGTCTCCTCTAAGCACGAAATATTCCGGTTTGCACCAGAATGCGGCTTCCGGGGAAACGATCTTGCGCAATAGTTGTTCTGAAGACGTGGTCACATCCGTGGCAGAAACAAGGTCGCCCGGTTTTTGGTTTGGGATTACATGCAAAAGTGTTAGCCGTGACTGAAACTCCTGAGCCAAGGAAACGACATAGTCCGCAGCATGTGCTGATTCAGGGCTGAAATCGGTGGCATACAGAATTTCACGGATTGGACCCCTCATTCGTCCGGCTACTGTGGCATGCGGCCCAACGGTAAGGACCGGGCAAGTAACGGTGCGGAAGATTTCCTCAGCTACGGAACCGAGGAGAAGCTTTGCGGCGCCGGTGCGGCCGCGAGTGCCGATGACGACTAGATCCGTATCATTTGCTTCCATGGCCGACTTCAGGCAAGCTCGATACTGCCCTCTTCGATTAAAACTTTCGTACGGATTCCCGACAAGGTATCGAGCAACTCCTGGCGACAGAAAGCGTCCTGCGCTTTCGCTGCTTCTATGTCGACTGGCCATGTCGCGGGCTCCATCATGGCATTCACGACCGGGGGCCGCACATAAAGCGCGACGACGTCCGCGTCATAGTGTTTGGCGATTCGTTTAACGTAAGGCACGGCTTGAGCGGCGGCCGGGGAAAAATCCGTCGCGAACAAGATATTGCGAAATCCTACAGCGGTTTTTGCGGTTGCGGCTTTCATGTTCGTTCTCCTCCTAAGCCCATTTTTAGATCAACACGCAACGAGATGCTGTGACGTCCGTCACTTGACGCAGTGACGGCCCACGCATTGCTGGCGCATTGTCTCGACTAGGATAGAGATGACGTTTATAAGGACGGCTTGATTTGGAACTTCCAGCAGGTTCGCTCTCTTGACCAATACTCCAAGCATCGATACTTCACCGCGTGGGGCCAAGGCAGTGGCAGTAATGGCGGCGGCCGGTATTGCCGTCCATCTGGCCATGCGCCTTGCTTCGTACAATCTGCGACATTGGGCAGACGTCCCTCTATATGTGACGCTGCTTGCCGGTGGCTTGCCTCTCGTGGTGCAACTTGCGAGGAAACTGTGGGCTTGGGAGTTCGGTTCGGATTTCCTGGCAGGTGTTTCGATCGTAACTGCCGTTCTGCTGCGGCAATATCTCGTTGGCGCCATCGTGGTGCTGATGCTCTCGGGTGGCACGGCTCTCGAAGAATATGCCTCGCGCCGGGCTTCTCACGTGCTCGACGAACTTGCAAAACGCATGCCTGGTATCGCTCATCGAAAAGCGGAACAGGGTCTGATAGACATCCAGGCTCAGGACATTGTCGTGGGCGATACGCTCGTTGTGCTTCCACACGAAATCTGTCGCTGTGGACGGAGTCGTCTCCGAAGGCCAAGGAGCGATGAATGAAGCCTATTTGACGGGCGAACCGTTCGAGGTGGAAAAGGTTCCAGGAGCAACAGTCCTCTCGGGCGCATTGAACGGCGAGTCTCTCTTGATTATCCGCGCTGAAAAACTGCCAATAGATTCTCGCTATGCCCGCATCATGCGTGTGATGAAAGACACCCAGCAACAGCGGCCGCATCTTCGCCGGGTAGGGGACATCCTGGGGGGATGGTACACACCACTGGCAATCTGTATTGCAATTGCGAGCTGGGGCCTGAGTGGAGAAGTCAACCGATTCCTCGCTGTGCTGGTAATTGCTACCCCGTGTCCGTTGCTGATCGCCATACCGGTCGCCGTTATCGGAGGGATTTCTCTTTCCGCACGGCGTGGCATCATCATCAAGAATCCTCCTTGCGGACAATGTAACTACTACTTGACTGGCGAGTGGTCGCAGTGCGGCGGGCCAATCGGAGGATGGAAATTTGGGAACACCATCAACGGGGCCCAGGCCGAATATCTTCTGATTCCGAACGCCCAAGCAAACCTGGCAAAAATTCCCGACGATTTGAGCGATGAGCAGGTGGTACTTCTTGCGGACATCCAGTCCACCGGCATTTCCGCAGCAGAGAGTGGCGAAGTGAAGAGTGGCGACGTCGTGGCGATTTTCGCCCAGGGCCCGATTGGTTTGTGCGCCACCGCAGGCGCGAGGCTCAAGGGCGCCGGCTTCATCATCGCTGTGGAGTCCGATCCAGTACGATGTGCAATGGCTAAGCGCATGGGCGCGGACCTGGTGCTGGACCATACGAAGATGGATGTAGTGGCCGAGATTCGGCGGCTTACGGACGGTGTGGGCGAGGATGTCGCGATTGAAGCACTCGGCACACAATCCACTTTCGAAAACGCATTGCGTGTTTTGCGCGCCGGGGGCACTTTGTGGAAAACTAC
>CAVPKZ010000173.1:0-7840 GCA_963705755.1 uncultured Acidobacteriota bacterium
GTTCATTGGAAAGGCGAGTCCGGTGCATTTTTTCTGGGGCAGTTTCGATCTGGCGGCCACGCGGTTTTCTGGCAGGCGCGCTCCGGAACGTCCGGACGCGGACTTCATAACCAAAGAAGCTTACTCGCATGAGGTGATTAGCCACGGATTCTGGCCGGGCGATGGCGAGGTAATAAAGGACGCCGCATTTTATGCTTATGCCGCGCCTGAGCCCGCGGGTTTCAGGGATCAACGTGGGATGCCTTCAAAGGCCTTCTACAGCGGCGAGAAAAACGAATTTTTCCTTATGTATGACGACGTGCGGAAGTCGCATTCGCCGGAACAAGCTTTACTGGAATTTTGTCAAAGTACTTACGAGGCTGGCGCAAATCTCGCGCATTGGGATCGCGCGAACCTGGAGCGACCGGCGGCAAGTACCCACGCATGATGCGTAATTGAATGGTGATCCAGTGGGCGGACATTTCGATTTCCTCCACAAATTCTAATTTGATCTCTTGGTAGGGTGCGTCCTTGGAGTGGGGTTTGGCGATACCGAGGATTGGGTAGTACGGCGCGGAGAATAAGTTATTTTCAGCTTTGGAAGGTCAGACCGGTGGGGTCTAAGAGATCTTTGGTACAACGGGAGAGGGCAGGGTCGGTTGCAATGCAACCTCAGAACCGCCAGAACCAGGACCGGGGCCAGTGATTGTTGCCGTTGGCGCAAAGGACTTGCCCGAAGACGAAGATGAAATGTCCGTGTCGACCATCGCAACCGCGGGTGTGGCACGATAACGCACTATCAGCAAGGTCAGATCGTCAGCTTGATGCGCGCCTTTGGAAAAATTTTCCACTGACTCCAGAATGGATTTCTGCAATTTATCCAGCGCACAATCAGATTGGCCAGTTAATACTTCACGCAATCGGGGCACGCCGTACAATTCTTCTCCGGGATCCATCGCTTCGGTGACGCCGTCGCTAAATAATATGAGCGTGTCACCGGGATCGAGCTTAACGCGGGCGGTGACGTATTCTGCATCTTGCACCAAGCCTACCGGGTAAGAGCCTTCCGTAAATGGTTCCTCGGCGACGCCATGACGAATCAAAAACGGCGATGGATGGCCGGCATTGATATAATCCATCTCTCCATCTTGGTCGAGGATGCCAAAAAACATGGTGGCGTAGCGGCCGACTTCAGAATGGCTGCAGAGAAAGCGATTTACGTGATTGAACACCCGCGCGGGATCAGTGCCCAACGTCATTCCGGAAAGCGCGCCTTGCAACATGGTGGTCAGCAGCGCGGCGCCCAATCCTTTTCCCGAAACGTCGGCGATTAGAAATGCAGTGCGCTTATCGCTAAGCGGAAACACATCGAAGTAGTCGCCTCCTACGGATAGGCACGGGAAATTAATGCCGGAGACGGCCAGATGGGGAAATTCGCGAAAATCGCGGGGAAGCAGCGCTTGCTGAATGTCGCGGGCGATATTGATTTCCTGTTCCATGCGCTGGCGTTCGCGCTCGCGTTCCACCAGGCGCGCGTTATCGAGAATGCTGGCGGCATCGGCGGCGAGCGCGTCCAGGATTTGGCGGTCGAGTTTTGAAAAGGCGGCAGGACGGCGGGAATCCATATACAACACGCCAAGAAATTCGCCACGTTTGACGTTGACCATCGACTCCTGGGTGTTGGCCCGCAAGTTGGCATACAACGGAATTACCACTACAGCTCGCAAGCGTTGCGCGACGATACTTTGGGCCGCTGCCAAATCCATGTCGGTCTGTGCTAAATCCTCGGTGATAACCGGGGAGTGCTGTTTCAAGGCCAATTGAATGGCAGTCTGGCTCGGCGCGAGGCTTTCCGGAGGCAGGCGCAAGCCGCCACTTCTGCGCGCCAGCCGCACTTTTAAATTTGCACTGTTGTCGCCTTCCAGCAGCAAGCCGCGGTCGGCGTCGGTAACGGACACGGCGTGATCCAGCATAGTGCCCAGCACGGAATCGAGAGGCAGCTGCGAATGCAGGAGCGTGGTAGCTTCCAACAACAAATTTAATTTGCGCAGACCGCCGCTGCCAGTGGGTTCGGAAGCTGTGATGTGCTCGATGCGCGTTAGCAGGTGGGGAATAGATTCGTCATCGGTGCCGCCGGCGGAATTGCGAAAAATTATTTCGTACGAGTCTTCAAGCCCAAAACTGATGGCGTCGCCATTTTGCAGTTCGCGGCTTTCGATTTTCTCGCCGTTAACAAACAGGCCGCGGCGCTGGCCACGATCTTCCAAATAAAAGCGATTAGCTTCGGTAACGATGGCCGCACAATTCCGCGAGATGCGCCGGTCGGAAAGCTGCAAGTGATTGCCGGTCTCGGCGCCGCGCCCGATATGAAAGGGAGTCTGGGTAATACGCGCAAACCTTCGCGCGCCGTCAGGGGACACCACTTCCAGAACCGGTTCTCCAGGCAGAGCGACTGAGTCAGGCATAAGCTGCTCCAGTGCTGGGATTGTAGCATGCAGGTGCAACTGGCTAGCCCGGCCTTACTACAAATCGCTACGTTTTAATTTAATGAGTGGATTCTTGGACTTTTACCGGTACAAGTATTGAGCTTAACGGTGGATCCACTCATGCGCTTTTTTCTTGTCCGCGAATGCCTGGCAGATTCGGCTAGGCGATTTTTTGCGTTGCCGCCCTTGTTGGCAATACTTTGTTT
The DNA here is from genome assembly GCA_963705755.1 of uncultured Acidobacteriota bacterium. Classification (GTDB taxonomy): domain Bacteria; phylum Acidobacteriota; class Terriglobia; order Acidiferrales; family UBA7541; genus Acidiferrum. The sequence goes on from CAVPKZ010000173.1 coordinate 2,672, forward strand.
CAAAGCGGTCATCAAATCCACGACCGGAGCAAGGCGCGTGGTCTTTTCCGGTTTGGGTGCCGCGGTGCCCTTTTCCTTTACTTTCAATCAGTTTCTTAACGCGTTCCTGATATTCGTCATGGAATTCTTCGGGACGAAATGGCGCCACCAGGCCTCTTGCGAATTGCTCGGCGAGTGCAATTTCGGGTTTTTTCAAGTTGGTCGCGTTGTTTTTGCCGTACCCGGCGACATCATGAATTTCATTTAGATAATAAAGGGTGTGCATTATCAGGCCGCCTTGATAGGGTCGCAGAATGACTGTGCGTTCGCGTTGATGCACGGTCACCTGGGCCAGGGCTGCGAGTTTCATCTCTTCCATGGTCTCCAGTAGGAGAGTGTATCCGCGGCGCCCGGCCTTTTCCGGAACGGAGAAATAAGAAGTTTCAAAAAAAATGGGATCGACGTCGCTGAGCTTTACGACCTGCAAAATCTCCATGGTGGATGAGGATGCGGGCTGGAGTTTTTTTAATTCCTGGCGATCCACGACGACCATTTTGTCTTCGTCAACTTCGTAACCCATGACGATTTCGTCACGCGACACCACTCGCTTGTCATACGGGCAATACAGTTGCTGTTGCACGCGATGTCCGCATTCACGATGGACTTCATGAAAGTTGATATGCGAATAACGAGCGGCAGCGAACAACTTTATCGGTACAGAAACCAGTCCAAACGATATGCTGCCCTTCCAAACCGATGCGGCCATAACGCCCCCTTGAATAACATCTATGGTACGCGGAAAATTATGGCGTCAATTCGCCCCAGGCAACGGATTTAATTTGACACCTAACTGGCGAATATTGAAACTAAGCACGATTGGGAGCCGATTCATGGCGGATGCCTCAGGAAATGCCGGACGGGCAGGTTTGTCGGGGCAAGCGGGTGCCGCTGTAGAGCGGTGTCCACGACGGCTGACCACTCACCAGCAAGCTGTATTGATTCAAGTATTGCTGGCATTTCCGGACGAGACCGTGAGTGTGCGCTATTGGCCGCCAGCGAGTGACGCGCTGAATTACGCTAACGATTTTTCGACCATATTCAAGGCTGTAAATTGGAACGTAGTTCCCGGGGAACCCGCTGAAGTCCTTCCTCATAGCTCCAGCGGTCTTACTATCGTGGTGAGGGGAGAAAGGTTACCGCCCAGCGCCGAAGCGCTACGCGACGCGCTACGGATTTACGGGATCGAAGCCCAGGTTGCGAGGGACGAGTCGAATTTGTGCGGGACGAGTAACTTTGCGCTGACGGTCACAAGGCCCTAAGGCGCGTCTACTTTTTGCCGGAACTCTCCGCTTTTACATCTTTTTCTACCGCGGATATCTCGGCGCGCTCACGCTTAATGTCCAACCGCAACCTGGCAAATATGCTCATATAAATGTTTGCCACCCAGACCAGAGCGAAACCGGAAATTAAATAGCCACGCCATCCGGGCATCAGCAGCTTGAAACGGGTGATAAACAAAAAGATTGCCGTCACATAATGGCTGAAGCAGTATTCGCAGGTGAACAGATAAAAAAACTTGCGTTCGTAAATGGTGCGGCAGGTTTTGCTGTTGCGAACGCACCAGTCGCGAGTCTCCCGGAAAATTTCTTCGTGGGTGATGGTCCAGGCGATGGAGGAAATGGGAATCGCAAGTATTACCAGTGTCACTACTTGTTGTCCAAGGTTGAGGTTCATAAGTAATTCGCTAAAACGAGCAAAACACCGCGATACTTTTGCGCGGCTACGGGATTATTACGCTAAATCCCAGCTCGGCCGTCTCAAAATATGGGAATTACTTTGACTCCGTAGCTCCGGCACTGGCGTGTTCAGGGACTAATTCAATTTGCTGAAAAATGCCGACTTGCAGGACGGCTTGAGCCAGTGTGAGGGCCAATTTATCATCGCCGACGATGTTAAATCTGGCTGCCGCTTTGATTGGATCGCCGGAAAACTTCCACAGGCCTACGATGATCCTGGCGTTCGGCACGTTGGAGCGCACGCGCTTGTATAAATCACGGGCGTGAAGAAGCGCGAACGGCGGCAGCGCGGAAATGCACACAATATCGGGAGCGACTTCTTTGACTTGAGCGAGCATTTCCGCAGTGGTACCGATCGGGAATAGCCTGCGCGTGGTAGCCGGCGCGTTCAAGAAGCTGGCTGAGCATGATTCCCACGATCTCGTCAGCTTCGTCGCGAGCCGGTATACAGACCACGTTGGCGGCGTGGCTGGGAGGCTCTACTCGGATCTTCGGGGCTGAAAGTTCGGCCAAGTCTGTCTGCGCTTTTTGCGCTTCGGCCGCGGCCGGCTCTTTCGGATTTGTCGCCCAACTCGTCGAGCAATTCTTTGGTGCTCTTACAGATGAACTGTTCGGTGATCACTTCGAGGTCGTCGTGATGACGGTCCTGTTCCGCGAGCGCCAAGGCCGGTATCAGAACAGTGTCGTAAAGATCCTCAAGCGGATGCGTCTTTAAATAATCGTCCAAAACCTCTTTTGCTTCGGCTTGGTCTGAAGCCAGTAAACGTTGGTAATAATGGGCCTCAGGCGATAAGACCGGTTGGTCGCCCAACATAATATTAAGGAATTGCAACGCGGGAACGTGTCGTCCTAGAACCACAAGGCAGACCGTCAGAGGGGTAGACAACAGTAACCCGATCGGCCCCCAGATCAGTGCCCAAAAGATGGCGGCAAATAAAATCGCGAAAGAAGATATCCCGGTTTGCGCGCCATAAATCAAAGGTTCCAGAAAATTAGCCACCAGAATTTCCACGATAAGATACAGACCAATGGTGGCCACGGGGCCGGTCCAGGTGGGAAAGATCGCGAGCGAAAGCAAGATAGGCAACACGGCTGCTAACGGTGAGCCGACGTAAGGGAGAAAGCGCAGCAAACCGGCGACCACGCCCCACAGCATGGAATTTGGTATGCCGATGAAATACAGGCCCAAACCGATAACCACACCGAAGCAAGCATTGATGACCAACTGTAAAACCAAATAGCGGCTGACACGCGACCCGGCGTCGTCCAGAGCTTGGGTCATCACGTTCAGATGCCCGTGACCTACAAGGCCAATTAAACGGTTCCTTAAATCTTCACGCCCGGCCAGCATGAAAATTGTCAGCACGACAACGATGACCGCGCTTCCTAACGGGGTGATAACGCTGTTCAAGGACTCCAGCGGATTGGACACGGGCTGGAATACTTGCACGGGAACGGCTTTAGGCTGTTGTTGCGCGGCGCCCTTACTACTCCCTGGATTCTTCAAGGAAGACGGCGCAGTCTCGGTTGGCACGGGCGGATTCTCGGCGATTTCTTTGCCTAGTTCCTTCATCGCATCGGCGGCCTTATCCAGCCTGCGATTCTTGGGATTACGAATAGCGTCGATTTTTTCTTTTATGTTGGTCTGGTAGCTGGGCAGTTGATTGGTCACGTCGATCAACTCGTTTCCTACCGTCCATCCCATAATGCCGATCCCAGAGACCGCAATTCCAACTACCAGAAAGATTGCGAAAAAACGCGGAATACGAATGCGCTCGAGCGCGGTCACCAGCGGGGCCAGCACAAAGGTGAAGAGCACCGCGAGCGCCAGCGGGACCAACATCACCCGCGCGAAGTAAAGAGCGGTAATGACTACGACTGCAGCAACTAAAGTGAGGATCCGGGAAATGTCTTTGGCTGAAGAAGTGCGGGCCACTACAGAGTCACCTAGCATTCAGGGTACAAGAATTTTATCGATTTTAATGCGGGTAAGTAACTGTAGTGTGACCAACAGCAGGCCTTACACAGAATGTTGGACCGCTCAAGCGTTGCTGTCGCTGCCTGACATAGTGGCTGACAGCTTCAACTGTCGAGGCGCGCGGGGAAGTAACGCGACGGCCGGCAAGGTAGAAAGGAAGTTCTGATCCTCAGGCGCGTCATTTTCTATTTCCGAGCTCGCACACTGGCCCAGGAAGCCGTCATCTTCACTCATGGCTGCCAAGTCAGCCATCTCCTCATAAAAACCGAGCATAAACCCTCGCATCGAAAAGCACGCGCAGAAACGCTGCCTAAGCATACACAATCTAAGGCTCAGCGAAATACTCGGAGTTAGACGGTTGGGTTATAGCTCAGTAATCCGAAATTTCATTCAGTACCGCGAAGGCCCAATGAAACTACGCTTTTTACCGGATGGCCCCCGAGGCAACCACAGAATACGATATCGCGACGTTAGTGAATCGGGCCCTTTTAATATACCCGACACAGTGTGACCCGCTTCCGGGAACGAAAAGGAGAAATCATGGACGAGAATTATCAACAGGACTCAGGACAGAAGTATGGAGATGGATCCGGAACGAGCGGCACGGCTTCCGGTACGGCTGCGAGATTAAAGGAACAAATTTCCGACAAGGCGGCTGATGTAAAGGAACGCGTATCCGACTTCGGTCGCAGGACTGCCGATAAAATCGACGCGTCTCGCGGTCCGGCGGCGGATTCGTTGAACCGCACGGCCTCGGCCATCCATGCCAAGTCCGACCGTGTAGCGAGCGCGGCGCATGCCACAGCCGACAAGCTTCAAGCCACGGCAGAATACGTACGCGATCACGATTTCAAAGAAATGGCTGAGGACGTAACCGAATTGGTAAAGCGTTATCCCGGCCAGTCTCTGGCAGCGGCCGCGATCCTCGGGTTTCTTCTGGCTCGGGTGATGCGCAGCAGCGATTGATAGAGTGTCGCTGAGGGAGCCAAAATGACGACTCAAAACGGCAGAAGTGTGCCTGAAGTTCTACAAGATATCGTCGGCAATATTCAGGAGATTATTCGCTCTGAATTTCGCTTGGCAAAGGCCGAAGTTAAGCAAGAGGCGTCCAAGGCGGCTCCGCCGATAAAGATGATCGTTGTCGGGGCCACGATCGGCTTCTACGCCCTAGGCTTCCTTATATTCACCCTGGTGATGGGACTTGCCACAATGATGGCAACCTGGTTAGCGGCGCTCATTGTCGGCGGAGTTCTAGGGCTAATCGCACTTGTACTCATCACCAGTGCGTCCAAGCGACTCAAGCAGGTAAATACAGTTCCTGAACGAACAATTGAAACGATGAAGGAGAACGTACAATGGGCGAAAAACCAGATCAAATAGAGCGACACATTCAACATCAACGCAGCGAACTGGAAG
>CAVPKZ010000174.1:0-6538 GCA_963705755.1 uncultured Acidobacteriota bacterium
CGCGCCGAAATTGTCGTCTCCGCCGCCGTTGGCATCGTCGGCCTCGAAGCCACTTATGAAGCCGTCAAACTCGGTAAAACCGTGGCGCTTTCCAATAAAGAAGTCCTCGTCGCTGCCGGCGAACTGGTCATGGCCGCCGCCAAAAAAGTAGGCCGCGAGCTGCTTCCTGTCGACAGCGAACATAACGCCGTCCACCAATGTCTTCGCGGCGGCAAATCCAGCGAAGTTCGCCGCTTGGTCCTCACTGCGTCAGGCGGACCGTTCCGCATAACTCCACTTTCCAATTTCGATTCCATCACGCCCGAGCAAGCTTTGGCTCATCCCAACTGGCGTATGGGCAACCGCATCACCATCGATTCCGCCACCATGATGAACAAAGGCTTCGAGATCATCGAAGCCCGCTGGCTCTTCGGCATGCGCCCCGATCAGATCGATGTGGTCATCCATCCTCAGTCTACGGTGCACTCCTTCGTCGAATTTATCGACGGCAGCGTGCTGGCCCAGCTGGGCCCTACCGACATGCGCATGCCCATCCAGTACGCGTTAACCTATCCCGAAAGACTTGCATCTAACCAGATAGCGCTGGACTGGAAGAAACTAAAGCGGTTGGATTTCGCCTCGGCCAGCACCCGGCGTTTCCCCTGTTTGAAATTAGCGCGGGAAGCCATGAAAAAAGGCGGCGCTTTGCCTTGCGCTTTGAATGCCGCCGATGAAGTTGCCGTGGCTGCTTTTCTGGAACGCCGTCTTTCATTCCCCGGTATCGCTGAAGTGATCGAAAGCGTGCTGGCACGCACGCCGCGCGTGAAGTTTGAAAATATGTCCGACGTGCTCGCCGCCGACGCGGAAGCCCGTCGAATGGCTAAGGAAGAAGTGGCTCGGTTGTCAGTTGCCGCGGTGGCATCTTAGGCCGAATTTAATTACACAATAAAATCCACCGTCGTAGAATAAGAAGACTGAACGGATAAGTCGGGAGAGAAAAGTCGCATGAATTTGCTGCTAGGCGTCGCGCTGGTTCTCGGTTTGATGATCATGATTCACGAGTGGGGCCATTTCATTGTGGCTCGGCTCTTCAAAGTGCGCGTCGACGTTTTCTCCATCGGTTTTGGTCCGCGCCTCTTTGGATGGAAAAGCGGCGACACCGATTGGCGCATCAGCGCCCTGCCATTTGGCGGCTACGTGCGCATGGCTGGTCAGGATATGTCCGACGTAGACGCAGGCGACAAACCGGCTTCCGGATCTTCGGATGAATTGATGAGCAAGCCCCGCTGGCAGCGTGCACTTATTTCCTTGGCCGGCCCGGCGGTGAACCTGAGCTTCCCGGTACTGGCGTTAGCCGTTTTGTTCATTGTATTCGGCGTCCCCATTCCGCTTATCTCGACCAGCCCGTCCAGATCGTAGCGTTAAGCTCCAAGTCCGACGCGCAAACCAGCCCGTTTCGTCCCGGCGATAAAATTCTCAGCCTGAACGGCGTTGCAAACCCCACCTGGGAGCAAGCCGCCAAAGCCATCAGGGAAGAAACGCCTGGCAGCCCTCTCACCGCCGAAGTAGAAAATGGCGGCGTGCGCCGTACGGTGCAAACCACTCTTGGTGATTCCGCCAGCACTGATCGTCTGCTTGGCTATCCGCCGCTCCTTCCTGTACTTGACGAAGTAGCTCCGGGCAGCCCAGCCGATCGCGCCGGATTGAAGGAAAACGATACCATCCAATCCGTCGATGGCCAGAAAATCCAGTACTGGGGACAATTCGTCGATCGCGTGCGCGGTTCGGAAGGGAATCCCGTGCAGCTGGATCTGCTGCGCAACGGCCAAGCTGTTCACACGAAAGTGAGCCCCGCGCAGGGCGTCACCGAATCCGGCGACAAAATTTATCAGGTGGGCGTCGCCGTCCGTGACCAGACTTCTTACCGCCGCGAAGGATTCCGCGAAGGCGTACATGACGCCGTGGTCATGACCGGTGAACGCATTTCAGAAACCGTCGGAGTATTCGGCAAACTATTCAGCGGCCGCGTTTCCGTGAAGCAGCTTTCCAGCGTAGTGGGCATTTCTCGCCTCGCAGGAGAAGCGGTGCGCAGGGGCGCGCTTGCGGTTCTCTCCATGATGGTGCTGATTAGCGTGAATCTCGGCATCCTCAACCTGCTGCCCATCCCGATTCTCGACGGCGGCAACATTCTGTTGCTGGCCATCGAAGGCGTAATGCGCCGCGACCTAAGCATGGCCTTCAAAGAACGCTTCGTGCAGGTCGGCTTCGTCTTCATAATGGCCATAATGGCTTACGCTGTGTACAACGACGTAATGCGCATGCTCCCCATCCACTCCTAATCTAGCAGCTGGTTTTTTTTTAGACCGTGGGTTAGCCGTCGGCTACGAGCCGATCTTCACCTCGACTTGATAGAGATGATAATGGGAGTACGCGTGGCGCTCAATGTAACACCCGGAAGCCACTGTGGGCGATAAGTCCACCGAGTTACGCGGAATGGTTTTCCACTCCACGACAGCCATTCGTGGAAGCCACAGGCGGAGCTTGCTGTGTGGATTCGCACTTCGGCGAAGTCGACCGTGGTCGTTAGGTTTTGCAGTTGAGCCTCTGGCTGCGGAGCCAGCAGGTCGGTGCGCAAACGAACGATGCGAAAGGTAGACTCATCAATCCACGCACTGCCCTGATAAAGCATCGGGAACGATTCGCTTCCAACACGGATCTCGCCGGGCGCGTGGACGAGGCCGGGTGTCTGGCTAAAGGCTACGACATGGGCGTTGCGGCCATTATTTTTTGCCTTCCCAAGTAGCGGAATTGAGATTCCGCACGGACCGTGGGATGGAAGTATGCCCACGCGAGCACGAAACCGTGCGCGGTCGGAGCTCGCGGATCTTCGCCGGGCTCGCCGATACTCCGATTCTGGAGGACGGTTCGGTACTCGCTCATTTCTGCGCCGGTGGCGCTCCGGTGAACAAGAATCAGATAGTCGAACTGTTGATTGCTTGAATGGCCCGATCTCGAGCCAGGTCGAGTCTGAGTGACGTCTTCGCGGGAGATGAGGTTCGGCATCCGAAGCGACAGCTCTTCTATTTCCTGCCCAACCCAAGTGAGCAGCGCGGGAAGGTCTTTCTCGTCAGCCTTGAGACCGCGCAGATCCAGCATGGTTTCTGCAATTCAGAAAGAGAATCATTCAGATATGGTTTTGATTCGTTGTATAGACGCCTCTGCCTCGAGGCGGATATTTTGTCGAGCGGGAACTGAAGATCTTGCGCAAGAGCCGCGGTTTGTACGCAGGCGATCACCACAGCGAAGAAAAATACATGTAAAGACCGATGATCCATCAAGCCTCCGTCGGCTTGGCCGGTCCATCCCTCGGACAGGACGAAGAATTTTATCTTATAGTTTCACTATTTCGCTGAGTTGCACTACTTCTCAAATACTGGGCTGGCCCGCGTCATGAAGAGCGTAAACGAGCTCTGGGATTGTCGTCAAAGGAATCCAGTTGGCTTCACGGGTCGCGTTAGGGAGCAGGAACGCTGGCGATGGATTGGTCTTCGATTTTGAGCCACCTGATCACGCAGGCGTGCCGCTTCGGCGCGATCCTTTGCCGCCTCGACGTGGTACTCACTGCGGGAACGCTGCCGACCGCATTGAAAAGCTTGGTCATGGCATCGTTTTTGCCTTTGCCGGTATGTTCTAGCTGGTTGGCGAGATCGTCCTGGTCTTGGGCGTCGCCCTCCAATCCGGCGCTGCGGCTCTGAAGATCCTGGATTGTCGCCCAGCGCTGAGCGCGGGCGATGGCAGCATCGGTGACGGTGGTGTTGGCGGCGTCCCAATTTCCCGGGCCGCGAATCTCCAGCACATTTTTGAAAGCGTCGAGATTGATGGCGCCGCGTCGGCAGCCATGCGGTACCAAGTCACCGCCTTAGCGTCATTGGGGGCTCGACCCCTTGCCCGAACTGATACATCCAGCGAAGCTGATTTTCCGCGTCGCTGTTCCCCTCTGCTGCAGCTTTGTCAAATCAGAACATGGCCTTGGCATAATCGGTTGGAACGCCGAGGCCGTTCTGAAATATATATCCGATATTTTCCTCGGCGGCGTTGCTGGCATGTTCCGCGGCTTTGTAAAACCAGGAAAGAGCCTCGGCGTAATCCTTCGGCTGGCCCCATCCTTCCTCGGCCATAAAGCCCAACTGGTTTTCGGCGTCGGAGTTGCCGTGGCCCGCGGCGCGAAGATACCACGTATGGGCTTGAGCAAAGTCCTGCTTCACCTTGTATCCGCACTGGTAAAAGTAGCCAACTTGCTTTTCGGCCTGCGGGAGATTCTGGTCGGCAGCTTTGCGGTACCAATCAAGGGCTTGTTTGTAATCGCGCTTGACCCCAACACCATCCTCGTACATGCCGCCCAGATTGTATTGCGCGAGCGCATAGCCCTGGTTCGCTGCGGAACGGTAGTAGCCCAGGGCGCGCGCTTGTAATCCCGCGGCACGCCAAACTTGTGTTGGTACATGTAGCCCAGTTGATTTTGAGCCGGAGCAAAGCCCTGGTTCGCGGACTTCCTAAACGAGAGGAGCGCCTGACTGTAGTCTTGAGGACCGCCGACGCCGCTAAAATAATGGTTCCCGAGGGCGAATTGCGCCTGCGCGTCTCCCACCGCGGCGGACTCGCGAAGAGAGTAGAAGTCTTTGTCCTGCGTCGACGCTGTCGTCGCCCGGGTTGGCGTCTGGATCGGTCCCTGCGGTCGCGCTACGGAAAGCAGGGTGAACATGAAGAAAGCTGCAATCGGGGCCCTAGCTCGAAAGCTCATGGAGATCTCCCCTTCGCGAATCTTCGAAAATAACCGGGAAGGATGCGACTGGAAATGGCTTCACTTACCTATGCAACCCCAGCCCCTTGCAGCAATCCGCAGGACGGCATCCCACCGCGATCAACTGCTATCTTCCGTAGCCTGCCATGCGGAGGCTCATATAACGATAGGCGGCTTGTACTAAAGGGACAGAATGTGCTCAATGCCGCGTTTGCAGGAAGGCAGCCAGAATGAAGGGACTAAGGCCAGAATTTCGCAGCGGCGGCACTACTGTAATTTTGCGCCCCAGTTGAAGACTAGCGACATCGGTGTCATGGCCGATTTGATTTGCGTGTTGATGAGGAATTTCTGACCGTCATTGCTGACGTCGTAAACGAATTGTTCGCTAGTTGCGATCATTTCCCGCGGATTGGCTTGGAAAAGAATTACCGGGCTACCGGCGTCAAAATTGGCGCCCGTTTTTACCGGCACAGCCATGATACTGCTGTCGCCGGAAAGGTAGAAAAGCTCTTTTCCATCACCCCGCCATCGCGCTTGATCACCTCCCGCGTTTGACACTTGCCACCTCCCATGCCCCTCGGGAAAAGAGGTTACGTAAATCTCCCATCGTCCACTTTCGTTGGAGGAATACGCTAGCCACTTGCCGTCCGGTGAAAAACGGCCGTCTTTCAGCGAGGAATTCCTTTTGAGAAATTGCACGGCTCGGAGTTCCGGCATGGTCATAAACCACAGCTCCGAGCCACGCTGATAAATTATATATTTCCCATCGCGCGACCAGTCGGTCGGAAATGCATCAACGGGGCCCTGTCCGATGACCTTTTCGTCGTTTGCTCCGTTGCTGTCCTTCAAATACAACTCGAACTTGTGCTCACGATTGGACGAAAAAACGATGTGACCTCCATCCGGACTCCAGATCGGCAGCGCGTCAAACGCCGCGTCAAACGTCAGGCGTTTTTCACTTCGGCTTTCAAGATCGTAAGTCCAAACGTTGGTATTCTGGCTAGCGGGATCTGTGGTATCCGATGCTAGGACTTTGCCGTTCGGGGCGAGCATTACGTTGCCGTAGATGCCGGGGTTCAGCGCAATGCCGATCTGTTGACCTTTACGGTCAAACCATAGGACTTGAGAGGCGCCGGAATCCGCATTTCTTTCGGCTACCAGCAACCCGGTATTCGAGGCGGCGAATACCGCTTTAGCAATCCGTGGGAAGAACTGAACATCCGTGACAATGGGAACAGGTTCCCCGGTCAGCTCGAATTTTTTTGTGTCGAAATGTTGTGCGAAGAGGGTCTCATCCCGATAAAAAAGCAGATTCCCGGGAGCAGTAAAAGCGGTGTTGCCTTTTGCTTTCACCACGAAGCGCTTCTCATTCGAATTCAGCGAGCCCATGTAAATGGAATGAGGTTCTTTTCGGGAGCTGGAAAGATTAACCGCAGAATATAGATAATGGATTCCGTCTGGCAGAAATACCGGCCAGCGGTTGCTATCTTCCTTCAAAGTTTGGTCAGGAACATTGATTTGGACGGGCGTTCCGCCCGAGGCTGAAATACGGTAGAGGCCGACTCCCAGTGTTCCAGTCGGGGTAAAAAGAATGACGCCATCCTTGTTCCAGGACCCGCCGCGACCGTTCGGTGCTTCGCACAACACTTGCACCGTCCCGTTAGCCAGATTTAACTTCTTCAGTTTTCCATCCGCGAAGAATCCCAGCGATTGACCATCAGGAGACCAGAATGGGGAGCTCCCGCCCTCCGTGTTAGC
>CAVPKZ010000175.1:0-3060 GCA_963705755.1 uncultured Acidobacteriota bacterium
TAAAAATCAGTAAGCCTACGGAAGCTTCGAGCCACGGAAGAACGGAAGTAAATGGCGCTAGAAACCAGGAGGGCACCGGAGCGCCCTGCATTTGTTTTGTGACGTAAGCCAGAAACGCCGCGTGCCCTTCGAGAAGCCGAGTCACCCCATGGAGAAACAGGTTCGTGCCAAAAGTGACTCGCAGAAGAAAGTACGCGATTTCCGCGTTCGATAGCGCGGACTGCTTGCCTGGTTTGGAGCTGTATAGCGGCTCATTCTTCATGGGCGTTCTCTCATTCGAATTACGTTTATACTGCGCCAGTCAAATCTGCCTAGAGTGACGAGTGCACCTGAGACATTCGACTCACGAATGTGATTTACGACAACAAAAAAAGTTGCGAATCACTTTGGGTAACGAGCAATTTATTTTGCACAATCTCTTACCGTGAAATTTACTCCTAAATGCCCTTTTCCTTGAAACTTGTATGCGGCATGTGAATCCGATGCTGAGGTGAAAGTTATTTGTCCACCAGCCGGGGGATTTGGTTGCACTGCGACCGCAGCCGGCCGAAATACCTGATGCAAGTGCGTGTCAATCCAAGCCCACGCGCGATAAATAAAAATAAGAACTCTAAACTACCCAATGGAAAGGTTGGAAACACATGGAACCGATAGCAAAAACGATGCGCTATAGAAATAGATTTAGTTTTCGTGGAACTGCGATTGCCGGGTTGGTCACCGCCGGAGCCTTAGCACTGACACACGCGGGTGTTCAAGGGCAGACGCGCGTCGGCGGGTAGGCGCTACAAGAACTCTTGCAGAATCCCAATTCCTTCAAGGGTACAGCACATTCCGGTAGTGTTCTGCTGGTACAAAGGTCAACCCGCTCTGTACATCCAAACCGATGCCTCGGACGTTAGCACCGCGGAGCAACAGGGAGTCAATCTCGTGCCGCGACTCGCCAACGCCATAAACGCTCCCGGCGGCGCCGTCGATGATATTCTAGAAAGTGGCAAACTTCAAGCAGGGCAACATAATTCCGTCCGCGCCTATTCCGGCGGGACCAACCAATTCTGATCCGAACTATACGCCTTTGTGGCAGGTGACCGTGGTTACCTGGAGACCTGGCACCACGCCTCACATCCTAAAATCGGAAGAAGAATTATTCGCAGCTCGCGACGCGGGTTTGGTTGTTTTGCAAAAAACCGACATCGTCCTGAACTGCCCTGTCATCTACACGCCCTTCGGCGGCCAATTGCAAACGGTAAAAATTGGCTTGAGCGACGGCGACAAGCGCGATCGAAACTAAGCGCCCAAGGACAATTTACAACACAGGCCGGGGCGATCATCGAATCGCCCCGGCAAGTTATTACCTAGCTTCTACATTCCCGCCAATCGCTATACACCCAGGGAAAACACTTCGAATTCAACTAACCAAGTAGGATGGGCAGAAGCACGCCTAAGCTAAGAGCAAAAAACCACAGCGCAGGCGCGGGAGTTCCCACCGGACGCAGGCGCCGTCGCTCTTGGGCCGCGGTTCGGGGATCCAAAAGCAAATAATGTGTGTAGTGCTGATCGAACAGCGAAAAAACCAAAGCCGTCACTACTCCGTAGATCAGGTGTCCAAGAAGGGATGGCAGCAGAGCCGAGACGGCGTCCGTGCTCCAATCACACACCCCAGTCAGCAGCAAAGGCAGTAGCGTCAGCGGCCCCAGATACCACCAAATCAAACCGAACAACCATCCCCATCCAATACTGGATCCCGAACTGGATGTTTCATTTCGGAATAGCAGACCGTAGCTCATTCCGATCACGGCGCTCACTGCCAAGTGAATAAGGATTGGGCGAAACCCTACTGAACTCCCGCTCACCCCCGCGATTTTAGGTAACACGCCGGTGGCCATCATTATGGGCAACGACGCGAGGCCGCCAACAAAACCGGCCGTGACGCCCCATCCTAGCGAACGAAGTATATGCAGGCCGGGTCCTTCGATCTGGCGGTTGAGCGGGTCAGACTGAATGAACAAACGAACCCAGATCTTGTCGATGGCCCCATACGCGACTCCCAAAATCAGTCCGTACAATATGTGTCCCACCAGCGAGCCAAACACCGCGCTGCCCTGCTCCGCCGACCAATCGATAGGCATTCCCGCAGCGAGCGGCGATAACGTCAGCGGTCCTAGAAACCACCAAAAAATTCCAAAGCCGAGTCCCCATCCCATGCAAGACCCGTAACCTCGAACATCTCTCTGAAAAAGCAATCCGAAGAACACACCGATGAAAAACGCCACGAGAAAATGGAGAGCGATGGTCTTAGGGCGAGAACTGAGTTCACCAAATCCCACCAGCAGAGGAAAGTAATCGCCGGAAGCCACCCACCTGCCAAAAATAAAACCGCCCAGCGCGCCTGAAACGCCTCCAGCCACAATGGCGCGGCCCCACGCGAATTTCCGGCCGGCACTGGAAGCGTACAAGGCCCCGCGAATGCCGAGTCCGACGCCAACTGGCATTCCAATGCAAAGCAAATATCCTACAAGCTCCGGGAAATGCGCTCGCGCGTCCTGAAGCATCGTGGCGGAATGTCCGCTAAGAGCTGCAACGTAAAAAATCCTGCCAGCTGAAATTACCCACAGCAAAACGAAGAAGCCAAACCCCAGATCAGTCCTGCACCCGGACTTGACGCCCGCTGCGCGAAGAATAATCCGAACACCAGGCCAAAAATTGCACCGAGCAATCCTCCCGAGAGGGTTGAAGTGTGCGACAGAGCACTTTGAAGCAAACCGCCCGCTACGCCCAAGGCACAGCCCAGACAGCGGCTCAACCCAGGACGACGAGCGGAAAAAGTCGCTGCTATCGGCTGATTTGCAATGGATTGCGTTTTCAAACATAGGTGCGTCTACCTCAGGTCAACGGTCTGAACGATATCGCGCGGGAAAAATAATTCTATGTTCCAGTCTATAAGCACGCGAATTTTTCGCTCCAAGCCAGGCAACTTCAAAAGATAGATAGTCCGCCATAGAATCCACGCAAACAAACCAGAAAACCGCCAGAATGTGTTTGCTGTGCAGCACGCGCACACAA
>CAVPKZ010000176.1:0-30091 GCA_963705755.1 uncultured Acidobacteriota bacterium
GAAGAGGTCTAGACCAAAGAACCGAAGATTTTACATTCCCTTAAAGAAAACAAAGATTTTTCGCTTTTTATTGCAATAAATAAAAGAAACAAAACACTTCATCCCTGCGTTGTTTATTCAGGAAGCGATGCTTACCCATGAGTTAGCGGCACGTCCAAACAGGGTGGTCGCACGGGTGTTGCGTGTTGGCCTAAGGCAGAAACTTGGATTATCGTGTAGTGGCGCGGGCCACGACACGTTTTCAGGGACGGCACGCGAACAGAAGGCGAAGAATGTCGCTTCCACGATGGGTTTTGGCTGTGGCCGGTGAAGCTGGAGGCGCGGGCGGCGGAGACGCAGCCCTGGGCGCGGTGACATCTCTGCCGAACCTCGATGACCGGGCCCTGGTGGTGGAAGCCCAGGTGGGCAACCGGGCGGCCTTCGAGGAGCTCGTTCACCGGTATGACCGGGACGTTTTGCGGCTGGCGCTGAATTTGATGAAGCGCCCGGAAGACGCGCGCGACGTTTATCAAGAAGCTTTCCTGAAGGTTTACCGCAACCTGCACCGATTCCGTTTTGAATGCAGCTTTTATACCTGGCTGTACCGCATCGTCACCAACGTGTGCCTCGACCATTTGCGGCGGAGGCAAGCGCGGCCCGAGGATCAATCACCGGAAGTGAATCACGGGCGCAACGATGAAGGCATCACCGACTTTTTCGAGCGGCAGCGGGAACACCGGCCCACGCTGGATCCGGAACGCACCATGTTTGGACTGGAAATCAAGGCGCGAATCGCGCTGGCTATGGAACGCCTTTCACCCCGCGAACGCATCGTATTGAGATGAAGCACTATCAGGGGTTGAAGCTGCGTGCTATCGGCGATGCGCTGGGGACCACCGAAGAAACGGTGAAGAACTCGCTGTTCCGCGCCACGCGCAAGCTGCGGCATGAATTGGGAGAGCTACGATGAGCGCGGCTGGTAAGAAGTCGCGTTGCGCCAACATTGCTCCCAATCTGGTTTTCTATTCGTGCGACGAGGTCAGCGAGAACGAACGCAGTTGATCGACGAGCATCTTGCGGTGTGCGCCGCGTGCGCGGAACAACTGGCGGGCGAGCGATCGTTGTGGGAAGCGATGAACGCCGCGAATCCGCCGGCCGGTGAAATCACTTCCGCGGACACGCTGCTGGCGCAGTGCCGCAGCCAGCTGGCGGAAACGCTTGACGATCTCTCCGTGACGCCGGTGCGTGAGCATTGGCAGCCATTCGGCTGGGTGCGCCGTTGGATGGCTTTGCGACCGGCGTGGAGCGGCGCATTGTTGATTTTCTTCGGCGTTTTGTTGGGCGCGGGAGTGATGCCCTGGCTGCAGAGTGGTCTTCCGGGCAACAGCAATGGCCGCGCTGTAAACGTCCTGGCTTCGCAAAAACTCACCGACGATCAGCTTTCGAAAATGGCGGTGGCGGGAATTAATCTTGCGCCGTGGCCCAATGCCGCGCCCGGCACGGTGCAACTGCAATTGCGCGCCGAGCAGCCCATGGTGCTTTCGGGCAATGCGGACGACATCAACATGCGCCGGGTGCTTACCTATGTGGTGGAAAACGGCGAGCGCTTCGACGCAGGTGTACGGCTGGATTGTCTGGATGCGCTCAAAGCGCAGGCGCGAGATGCGCAAGTGCGTAAGGCGCTGCTGTTGGCGGCGCGCAAGGATCAGAATCCCGCGGTGCGCATGAAGGCGCTGGAAGCGCTGAAGGATTCGGCTGCGGATGACGCGGTTCGAGAAGCCATGCTGGATGCGTTGGCGCATGATGCGAATCCGGGGGTGCGCGTGGAAGTGGTGAATATGCTGGTGCACTCGCTGGAGCATGAGTCGCGTGACTCTGTGGTTGCATATCCCAAAATTTCGGGCGCACCAGAAAGTTTGGACGACCAGTCCGATGACGTGGAGATGACTTCGAACGCTTCGGTGGAAAAAGTGATTCGCACACTGGAAGAGTTGCAAAAGCGAGATCCCAGCCGTTATGTGCGTTTGCGCAGCGCTGCAGCGTTGCGGCAGATCGGGCCCCGAGAACCGCAGTAGTGATCAGCGGGATTTAGTTCATTCGATGAAAGCCTCTTCCCATTACAAACGTGACTTTAGAAACAAGAATTTTCGCAGTGCGCCATGGCTCTGCGGACTGGCGATTATTTTTTGTGTCGCTGCGTTTGCGATTCGCGGCCGGGCCGCCGTGGAGCTGGACCCTCTCGAGCCTACGAAACCTGGAGAGCCAGTCACAACGCACGCCTTTGATCAGCGCATCGGCGTGCTTGAGACCCAAGATGGATTGACGTTGCGGCTCAGCGCCGATTTAGGCTCCGTACATATCGTCACGCTGGAAGCGGGCGCGGCCCCAGTGGTGCGTTACACAGTGCGTATTGAAACCGATGCGCGGGCGCCACAGGCTCAGGCGTTGCTGGATAAATACGTTCTGCGCGCGAAAGCGACCGGCGCGGGCGTGGAGATTGAAGGGGCGTTGCCTCCGCAGGCGGCGCGAGCAGCGGCATCCGGCGCGCAATTCTGGGTGCAATTTGAAATTGCCGTGCCTGCGGGATATAGCCTCGACGTGAACACCGAGGCAGGCGACATTGAAACTCAGGATATTGGCGGCACCGCGACGCTGATTACGCAGGGAGGAAATATCCGCACCGGGCGGATTGGCGTAGGCGGAATGCAAAACGCCGCGCACCGCCGGCACGAGGGCAACGACGGGAACTTAACGCCGGGCTCATCGAAATTGCGAACCGAAGGCGGGCACATTCAGGTGCTCGATGTGGCAGGCAACCTGAACGTGTTTACCGGAGGCGGGCATATCAATGTGGGCAATGTTACCGGCGACGCTACGCTGCGCAGTGGAGGCGGGCACATTCGCGCGGGGACGATTGGCGGGCGCGCTGATCTGGATACTGACGGCGGGAACATTACCGTTGGGCATGCGGGCAGTTTCGTAAACGTGCGCACCGGCGGCGGCCAAATTGATTTTGGCGAAGCGCGGGCTCGGTGCACGCGCAGACGGGCGGCGGCGGTATTCGCATTATGTATGTTGCGGGGCCCATGGAAGTGGAGTCCAGCGGTGGCAGCATTTGCCTGACGCGCGTTGCAGGGGCAGTGCAAGCGGCTACCGCGGACGGGACGATTACCGCATGGATCAATCCTTCGAGCGGACCCGATGGCGGCCCGCCTAATGGTTTGCCCGGCGCTGCATCTGCACATCCCGTCACAGTACAGCTTGCAGGAGCCTCGCAATTGGCTTCCGGAAATGGCGACGTTGTAGTTTTTTTGCCGCGGAACCTGGCGGTGAACATCGACGCGCTGGTTACTAAAGGCGGCGAACACCGCATCGAAGCCGATCCGGCGCTGCATTTGAGTTTTCAAACTTCGGAGTCTAACGGCGCGGGTCCGGTACATGCTACCGGGGTGTTGAACGGCGGGGGCATCCCTTTGAAGCTGCGCACTTCCTCGGGAAAGATTCGACTGCAATTCCTGGATGCCGATCCGTCACTGCGGGAATCCCAGATTCGCGAACAGCAGGAACGCTTGCGTGTCGTAGACGTGGCTCAGCCGGCGGCACCCGTTGCTCCGGCACCACCGCAGACACCACAGCAGGCGGATTCACAGAGAGATTGGCTGGAAAGCTGGATGGGCAGGCTGGAAGTGGCGGTCACCGGAGGGTTGCGCGAGGATGCTGACGATTTTCGCAACCGCCTTACGTATTCACCTCATCCGGTTTACCCGGAGCTAGCGCAGCGTGTGGGAATTCAGGGAGTGGTGAAGTTGCAGGTGCGGGTGCAGAAAGACGGGCGCGTGGAAGTATTGAAATTGCTGCAGGGCGAGCCGGTACTCGCGGAAGCCGCAATTACGGCGGTGAAACAGTGGCGAGGCAAACCGGCGTGGATCAATGGAAAACAGGTGGAGGTGGTTTCGACGGTGACATTTAATTTTCAGCTGAATTGAATTGATGAGCGAAGCGCGTAATGGCGCGGCTTACACCAGATTGAGAGTCGTTCGGGTGCAAGTTGCTTCGGGTTGGGGTCCGGGTCCGTCGTAAAAATCGAAGGGGGTAAAGACGATGCTTCGACATGCGTTGCGCGCAGCTTTAATTCTATCTGTGGCGGGTGCGGCCTGGGCTGCTTCCGGTTTGGCGATGAGCAAGGATTTTGATCAGAGCTACCCGCTGCAGCCGGGCGGCACATTTGAATTACAAAACGTGAACGGCACGGTGGAAGTGGAAGGCTGGGACCGCGACGCTATTGAAGTTCACGCGGTGAAGACCTCCAAGAGTAAAGAGTCGGATCTGGATCGCGTTTCGATTGAAGTGGACGCGAAACCGCGCGCGGTGTCTGTCGTTACGCGGTATCCACAGAACGCAGGGGTGGAAGTCGCGGTGGAATATGTGATTCATGTGCCGCACAGCGCGCATGTGGAGCATCTAGGAACGGTGAACGGCACGTTGCGTATCGCGGGAGTGGACGTGATCGAAGATCTCCACACCGTCAATGGAAATATCGAGGTGTATGAAGGCGGCGGCTCCGTTCACGCGCACACCACCAACGGCAATGTGCATCTGGAGCTTGCGCATCTCGGTGTTAGTCGAGACGAGAAGGGCGAAGCCACGGCCGAGACGACTAACGGCTCTTTGCTGCTGGCCGTGCCTTCAGACGTGCAGGCAAATTTGGATGCACGCTGCTTAAATGGAAATTTTTCTTCGGAGTTGCCGCTCGCGCTCGAAAGCTCTTTGCAGCCACGGGAAATACACGGAAAGTTGGGCAAGGGCGGAGCACCAATTCATTTGCGTACCGTGAACGGTGGGATCCGCGTGGTGGTGTTGCGGTCAACGGTTTAGGTTTTGCTGCGTCTAAACTCGCAGAAGCTATTTTTTTTGGAGGAGAGATTCATGAATAAGCGCATATGGACTATTGCAGGCGGCACTGCCGCGCTCTGCACTGCATTGATAGCGGCGCCGGGATATACGGCCGCTCAACACGCGCACGTGGTTGGTGCTCAGGAGATGGCTGAACCGCAGGTGCGCGATTTCAACGTAATGTTCGGGGAGGAAGGCGGGAGCTGGCTGGGCGTTGAAACACGGGAGGTCACCAGCGACAACGCCAAGGAACTAAAACTGCCAGGAGAGCGCGGAGTGGTGCTGGGCCGAATTGCCCCTGACAGTCCCGCATCAAAATCGGGACTTCGCGAAAATGATGTGATCACGGAAATAAATGGGCAGCAGGTGGAAGGCGCGATGCAATTTCGACGCATGATTCGGGAAATTCCTGCGGGACGAAGCGTGCAACTTACGGTGTGGCGCGACGGACGCATGCAGAAAATCAACGTCACGCTGGGCAAGGCTGAAGAATTGAGAAGGAGCATGACGAAAGTGGCGCCCGGTATGCCTGGAGCGTTCGCGTTTCGCGTGCCGGAGATGCCAGACATGACAGACATGCCGGAAGTGGCGGAGATCCCGGGGATGCCGTCGATGGAGGGAGATGGCCTGATGCTTTACGCCGGCCATCCACGCCTGGGGATTGATGCCGAGGACCTCACTGGTCAGCTGGGATCATTTTTGGTGCGCCGGATGGGGAGGGAATTCTGGTGCGATCGGTGAATTCGGGTTCACCGGCGGAGAAGGCCGGAGTGAAGGCCGGCGATGTGATCACTTCGCTGAATGGCGAACGCATTCGTTCGGTGGGGGACCTGCGTCAAAAGCTTGCGGCACAGCACGGCGAGAAAGATAAGGACGCGGAGAGCAAGGACAAAGAGAGCAAGGGCAAAACGCGTACGGTAAAACTGGGTGTCCTGCGTAATAAGGGTGAAATTTCTCTAAACGTGGAAGTGCCCGCACCAGCAACGACGACGAGACACATTATCGCGCGTCGCACGAACATCTAACCGCCAACTAAGAAAAGGCCCGGACGTTTTTGCGTCCGGGCCTTTTCTTAGTCAGATAGATTGCTGATTGCTTAGTCATCAAGATTTCTCGCCGCCGCGATATTTCTTGGCCAGGCGAACAGGCCTTCGCAGCGCGGCGAAACGCCGGTCATGTTCATTTTCCATTCCAGCCGGCCAATCTTCCTGAGTTGGCGAGAATGTAAGCCGAAGCAAGTAGCCTAATCCTGCAACTACACTTCCGCGCATGCGTACACGATAAAGAGCGCGCGCGAATAATCCCGGCGGCGTCTGCCCAGCCGAAGGTAGCCACGTCGCAATTTTCGCAGCAAGTTGCGAGGCCGATCGATCCGATTGCAACGTCGTCAGTACACTTTGCGGTAGAGCAGCGTGGAGCAGATTACCTGCCAGAAGCAGGCCGGTATGCAACATACGCTCCGCGCCTACAGCCCGCGCGTTGGCAAAGGTGCGCTCCAATTCAAGGAGGTTTGACGTGTTACAAAAGCGGCAACGTCCGCGACAGTGATAGACGCTCCCAAAGATGTTTGGCGCCGTGAATGCAAATCAGGATTAGCTCATCTTCGATGGCGAGGGCGGCGATGTGGTGGCCGTCGACGCTAACAGTTGGCGGCGCGCGACGAATTCTTCGATGGAAGCCCGCGAGGGAAATAACGCATGGTGCGTTCGGTATGGAGCTCTACCAGGAGCGGAGCTGCGGTTCGAACGAAAAAGATATTGGCCAGGAATTTTTTGGGGGCTGAGGGATTCAACGGCGATTTCGGGCTTATAGCCAGCGGAAATCATTAGCTTGGTGGCGCGAAGATATTTTTCGGCGCACGAGAAAGCGAGATCGCCATATTGTCGTGCACCGGTGTCGCCGTAAGCGCGTAAAGCCAGGGTAGGCCCTTTTACGAGCACAACGTCTAACCCGGCGTCGCGAAATTGATCCGCCAATCGAAATAGCTCGGCGGTCATCTGTAACGCGGACAGCACTTGCGCGCGGTGAAGTTCGCGGATTTTATGCGCGAACTCCGGTGGCACCAGATTTTCCGGGAGCTGACCCAGACTTGATGCGAGCAGCGAAATGACGCCATGGGCTTCGGCCAACGTGACTAGCGCGGGCCAGGATACCTTGCTGAGCAATGCGGAAAGTATGGATAAGTCGTAATGCGGAGAGGCGCACTGCAGTAGAGCAGCCCATTCTGGGGAACCGGAGCCGCCGGGCAGATTGTTTTGAATATTTTTTGCGTCAGTCGATTGCAAAGAATGGACCCCAAGGCCGCGCAGCCTAGTGTATGCGACAGTCATCATCGCTGTAATGAGTCAAAATCCTTACTCGTCAAAACCGCGGGCGGCGCTCAAAGGATTTTTGAAGCGAATTTTGAAGGTGTTAGGCTCTTTTTTTCGCAGAAGAATACGGTGAATCACGGCGAGAAAGAACTGTTAAGAGAACTAATCCCACTCTGAGCGATGTTGGTCCGGACGTTCCGACTCCTTATCTGGTCGCATAAAATCGGCAACTTGACTGCGCCACTCGGGTTTAAAGGTGTCGAAAGTTTGCCATCCGATAGCTCCTCGCGCCGCTTCTGACCGGCTCGGCGTCAAGAAGCTAAGGTCTTGACTTGATCGCTTCTGGCGATAATCATGCCAATCATGTGGAGCATGTGCCGGAGCCATGTCCACGTCGGAACTATATTCTTTCCCTTTAATCGAATCGTTCAGATACAGAGACAGGGCACAGACGCCGAGCGCCACGGTGGCCATCACATAATCGAATGCCCGTATATAACGTTTCATAGGCACTATCCGGCATTCGTACTTATCAAAAAGCTAAAGAATATTCTGTCTGGATTTTATGCTCGAAGCGGGTCTGGCGCCTCTTAGAGGAGCAGCAAAAAATTAATCACGGGTCGAGCGACCATGCAAACAGCACGTTGTGCAAGCGCGCCACAGAGCAGAAGCACTGGACGAATTAGGTAGAGGATGAAAAACCTGAGAAGCTGGCGCAAGAAATCGAGACTATTTCTGTATCACCTTGGGAAGCATCAGTATATCGACCCGAACTGGCCAACAGCTATCGCAGGGTGCTCATACCATATGATCCACCGCCAAAACCCGCAGATTAACGGAAAACAAATAAAAAAGGCCGGTCCCCTGTGGCGCGGAACCGCTGAGAGAACAGCACTCTATCAATTCTTCTTTTTTGCGCGTATTTACTTTCGTGTCGATGCCGGGCTATGATTTGCTGTAGAGCTTCGAGACAAGCTTTGGCCTGCGCTCCATAGCTATTGGGGCCGCCATTGGGATCAAGTTCCGCGGCTTTCTGATAGGTTCGACGGTTCCTGGCAGAATGATGAACTTAATCCTTGTCGCCGTTTTTCTTGGGTCTCCATCGAGCCCACCAGCGACAGCGCCCAGCAAATACCAAACCTGGGGATTTTTTGGATCCAGCTCGCTGGCTTCCTCCAAAAGGCTCTACGGCTTCCTTCAAACGGCCGGCGTTGTACAAGCTGATACCGAAATTGCGCCACCAGTAGCGGCATTGGGAGGGTCGAGTTCCGCGCTTTTGGTGTAGGACGCGCGCGCGTCGTCAACCTTGCCGCTTCGCGCCTGCACATTTCCGAGGTTGTTGTAATAGCCAGGGACGTCCGGCTTGGCGGCGATAGCTTGTTGATAGGCGTTGATGGCGTCGTCGTTGCGGCCCGCAAGGTCGTAAGCTTCGGCAAGCTTGGCCCAGATAATGTGCTGATTTGCATCTTTTTCCGAAGCTGCCTTTTGTGCGGCGATAAATTCCGTGATGGCCTGATTTCCAAGATCGGTAACTTTGGCTTTCGCCGCGTCACGTTGATCGGCGGGAGCTTTGCCTACATCATCTTTGGCTTTGCGTTCCTGGTCCAAAAGCGCGACGCCAGCAGAAAAATGCTGCTTCATGCCTTCGAACTTGGCCTTTTCTTCTTCCTGTTTTTTCACTTGCTCAGCGGCCGCCGAACCCTGTTTGGAGACGATGTCTTTAAAATTGAGATCGGCCTTAGCCTCCTGGCCACTTTGTGCCTGAACCTTGACTTCGAACGGTTTATTGGGCGCGGGCAGAACCACGAATACGCTATACACTCCCGCCTTAAGGTTTCTAAAACTGTAATTGCCACTCTTATCGGTTTTCGTCTCCTGCTTCACGCCTTGATCGCTTACCAGCTGGATTGGAATATCAGCCCAAGGCTTAGCGGTAACATCCAGAATTTGTCCGCGAACCACGCCATCGCCTTGCGCAGCGGCGCGCGGAACCAGCACAGACACAAATAGCGCAACCGTGCAGAAACTTAACAGCCACGAACTCGCGTATTTCTTCCTCATACTCGATTCTCCTTTGCAACAGGCCTACCGCCCGGGCGAGGCGCGCACCATTATCACTGGATTTGGTGTCGGATTCAAAGGTCAGGAGTGGGCTGCGGCGCCACGCTGAGAAATGGGATCGCTTGCTCCAGCCTCAGCGAAAGCGCGCATACGCAGCAGACAACTGTCGCATACCCCGCAAGGGGTATGCGCGCTCTGGTAGCACGACCAAGTTAGATGCAGCGGGGCGCCGAGCTCGATGCCCTTGCGAATGATTTCGCTTTTCTTCAGGGCGATCACCGGCGTGGCGACTTCAATATTTGTTTCAGGGCGGGTGCCTACGCGGATCAGTTCCTGAAAGACCCGATAATATTCCGGGCGGCAATCGGGATAGCCGGAGCTGTCTTCCGCCACCGCGCCGATGTAGATGGAGTGAGCGCCGATGACTTCAGCCCAGCTGACCGCTACGGAAAGAAAATGGGTGTTGCGAAAAGGCACGTAAGTGATGGGGATTTCGTTGCTTTCCGCATGGTGAGAAATATGTTGATGCTCCGGGACGGCGATGCTCCCGTCGGTAAGCGCGGAACCGCCGATGGCGCGAAAATGATCCAGTTGAACGACCAGCCGGTGGGGCACATGATAAAAATCGGCGATGGATTCGAACGCTTGCCGTTCGCGCTTTTGCGTGCGCTGCCCATAACCAGCGTGCAGCAACGCGACGTGTTCCGCGCTGTGAGCTTGTATGGCAATCGCCGCGCATACGCACGAATCCATGCCACCGCTGAGCAGCACGACGGCTTTTATGTTTTGAGTATTTGGGGCGGGCATATTTCAAACGCCTTTCGTGGCCGGATCCCACACGAACTTGTGCAGCTGTAATCCCAATCTCACCGGCAGGAATCCTCGAGATCCATTCGACTAATTTCCGGGACTCAAGGCCCGGCCATTTGCCTTCCGGGCCTTCGAAGACCGGGGAGAATAGGACCTGGTGGACACGTTCGCGCAAATTGTGCTGCAGAGTAAATTCTCGCGCGAATTCATAATCGCGCCGCGTGGAAAGCACAAATTTAATTTCGTCGTTTGGACTGAGCGCTTCGAGGTTGCGCATTTCAAAAGTGTCTGGCTCGCCGGAGTCCGGGCATTTCACGTCGACGATCTTGATCACTTCGCGCGGCAATCGGCCGATGAAGCGCTCGCCGCTGGTTTCGATCATCACGGTGTACCCGGAAGCGAGTAAGTGCTGAGCCAGTGGGTAAATTTCCTCTTGCAGCAACGGTTCGCCGCCGGTCAATTCCACTAGCGGCACTGCGGCAATGGGATGGCCTGGTTGTGATTCAGCTTCCGGGAGGCGTCCGGCGAGTTGGTCGACACGGGCGGCCACTTCCGCGACACTCATTTTCGTGCCGCCATGAAAAGCGTACGCGGTGTCGCACCAGGTGCAGCGCAAATTGCATCCGGTCAAGCGCACAAAAATGCCGGGCAAGCCCGCGCGAGTGCCTTCCCCCTGGATTGATTTGAATATTTCGGTGATAAACATGGGCTAGAGATCGAATCCTTGTGAAGAATTGTTTCGAAGGCGAGACTACCGATCTTCTGCATTTGTCTTGGGCGCATCAGCCTTGTGCGATTTACGTGCTAGCCATAAAGATCGCGCCGAAAAAAGGATTACGGCGACGAAGAGTCTGAAATAGCCGGGCGGAATTCCCAGCGATCGCAATAGGAAAACGTAACCCAATGCGACTAAAATTACGGGAATCATAACGATGAAAAATGCCCGGTACATGAGGTTAGGTGGCCGGACGGTACTGCGCCCGGCTGGTGTCCGTCTCCCATAAAATGACGTCTGTTACATGCGCGCCGGGAGGCAGGTCGCGCAACCGCCGGGTAACCTCGTCGTAAAAATATTTCGCTAAATTTTCCGCCGAGGGATGACGGTTTTGAAGGGCTCGAGATCATTAATAAATTGATGATCTAGACGGCCCATGATTTCGCGAACGGCGCGCTTTAATTCCGTGAAATCGACAAGCAGACCGATGTTGTCCAGTTCCGGTCCGGCGAGCGTGACGCGCACGCGGTAATTATGGCCGTGCACGTTTTCGCACTTGCCCCGGTATCCGCGCAGGGCGTGACCGGCGGAAAAGGTTTCTTCTACGCTGACTTCAAACATGGATCCTCAAATTGCGCCAGGAGGGACTCTGCGTAACTTTATCTTTCTATCTCTCGAGGAAGCGAGCAGCGTCAGCCGAGTTATGCGTAATACGGCAGTTCGGCAGCGATTCCAGGAAAATTTTACCATAGGGCATGCGTTGGATGCGGGTGTCGAGCAGGGCCAGCACGCCGCGGTCGGTCTTGGTTCGAATCAAGCGGCCGAAACCTTGTTTCAAAGCCAGCACCGCTTGCGGCACTTGAAATTCGGAGAAGGGGTTGCGACCGTCGTCCTGCAATGCGCGCACGCGGGCGGCCACAATGGGGTCGCTGGGAACTGCAAACGGCAAGCGGTCGACAATTACCAGAGAAAGCTGCTCTCCGGGAACGTCCACACCTTGCCAAAAGCTGGAAGTGGCAAAGAGCACTGCGGCGGGCGTGTTTTTAAAGCGCTCCAAGAAGACGGATCGCGGCGCGGTACCTTGCAGTAGTAGAGGGAAACTTACGCGGGTGCGCACGCGTTCGAACAAATCGTTCATCTGGCTATAACTGGTGAAAAGACAAAACGCGCGGCCCTGGCTGTGTCCAGCAGTTGCACAATTTCATCGGCAGCTTTGGATGCGAAACCGGCGTCGCGAACGTCCGGCATTTTGGTCGGCAAATACAGCAGAGCTTGTTCGGGATAATCGAATTCAGGCGGCAGGGTGCGCTCTTTGACGTGATCGAGGCCGAGGCGTTGGCGGATGAATTCGAATCGTCCGCCGACCGTGAGCGTGGCGGAAGTTAACACCACCGTATCGAATTGCTCGAAAAGGCGCTGGCGCAGTATCTGGCTGACATCGATGGGCGTTGCTGTTAGGAACACGCCTTTGTTGCGGCGCTGGTACCAATACACGTAATTCTTTTCATTGGACTCAAACAGGAAGGTCACTTCCTGACGCAGTTCAAAGCTGCGCCTGGCGATGCGCAACAATTCCTCGGGCTTTTGGGGCATGGCGGCGATTTCTGTCTCCAGGCCTTTTAGCGCCGTCAACAGGGAATGGTAGGCTTCGCGATGCTGCTCGACGAACGCGTCGCGTTCGCTGCGCGCAAAGGGGAAGCGGCCGTCGCGAGGCGGAAACGCTTCAAAAAAGGCGCGGGTCCTTTCGCGAACACGCTGGGTGCGGCGCAGGATCAGGGCGAGCCCAGGTTCAGGAGCCTCAAGGATTGGTCGGCGTCGCGCGCCAGCTCTTCGAAGCGATAATTGGAAATCTGCCGGCCAAAGTAATCGCTGGCCACGTCTTCGATTTCGTGAGCTTCGTCGAAAATTACCGCGGAATATTCAGGAAGGATGCTGCCGAAATCGTCCTGCTTCAGCGAAAGGTCGGCGAAAAACAAATGATGATTAACGATGATGAGGTCGGCTTCTTTGGCGCGCTGGTGCATGGCAGTCACGAAGCACTCGTTGAAGTGGTCGCACTTCTGCCCGGTGCAGGTGTCTCGGCGGGCATCGAGGCGGGTCCAGAGATCGGAATCATCAGAAAGAAAAGTGAGCTCGCTGCGGTCCCCGGTTTCGGTTAGTTTCGACCACTCGCGAATCTGGCGGAAAGCATCTATTTCTTCCAGGCCTTTCAGCAATGGCTGATGGGCCATTTGATTGACGCGGGCGTGGCAGAGAAAATTCGAACGGCCCTTCATCACCGCGACTCTTAGATTGGGCGCGAAGTGTTTCTGCAGGAACGGGACATCTTTCTGGTAAAGCTGCTCCTGTAAAGATTTGGTGGCTGTCGAAATGACCACCCGGTGTCCGCTGCAAATTGCGGGGATCAAGTAAGCGAGAGTCTTGCCGGTACCCGTGCCGGCTTCGACGACCGCGTGGTGATGCTGTTCGAACGCGTTGTGAACGACCTCGGCCATTTCCAATTGGCCGGGGCGATGCTCGTAACCGCCGATCATGCAGCGTTCGAGAAGGCCAGCAGGTCCGAATACATCATGCATCGAGGGGCTGCCTGCGGGGGCTATCTTGTCATCTGGTTGTCCCAGGACACGTGCCTGCTGCGCGGGAGAGCCACGGCGGGCCGAAATCGCCGAGCCATTGCTCTTCGCACGGTCTTGTTCGGAGCCTTGCGCGTCCCCGCCCGCATCGCGGGGCAACTCGAAGCTTTTATCGGTTGCCGCTCTGAGGTTGCGCGCCACGAGGTTTATGAGTCCTGTTGAAAGGGCAGAATTTTTTTAATAAAAGAGCAATAGTTACCATAGCATATCAGTGCGTGTTCCAGCGGACTTGCCCCTAGAGTGCCCACCTCCTCCTAGCGACTCGACTTTAATAGTTGAACACGTTCAAGACCTTTTGGAGCGCCATTGCCTCAACGGGCGCGTTACAGTCGATGAGTGGGGTGCCATCGGTGTGCTGATCCAAGCAGGCACATCCACTTAAGGTGAGCTATGAAGCGCAACGTCCTATTAGTTGTCCTAGGTATCTCCATGATCGCC
Organism: uncultured Acidobacteriota bacterium; assembly: GCA_963705755.1. GTDB lineage: Bacteria > Acidobacteriota > Terriglobia > Acidiferrales > UBA7541 > Acidiferrum. The sequence continues at coordinate 13,842 of CAVPKZ010000176.1, forward strand.
GCGCTGGCAGGTTGCAGCGGCGTACCGAATGGTACTACCGGCGGCGGTGGCGGCGGTGGTAGTCAAAACGCCAATCTCACCGTGACCATGACTTCAAAGCCGGACGTTTCGTTGACGAATATTTCCGTGCTCTCCGCAACTGTTGGTATTACGGGGATTACGCTGAATCCCAGTGCCGGGAACGCGGTGGCATTAACTTTGTCGCCGACAGTTTACCCGGCCGATTTGACACGCTTGCAAACCGACACGGCGTTTCTAGGTGTGCTCACTTTGCCTGCGGGAACCTACAGCAGCGCAACCGTTACGTTTTCCGCGCCTACTTTGACGATAGACAATCAGTCGGGGGCAACGCTGAACGGAACATGCCTGACCGGGACCATTTGCACACTCGTTCTGACGGCAGGATCGTCACAAGTAATTTCGGCTCCATTTCCTCTGACACTCACCGCCGGCCAAACGACGGGTATTTCCTTGAACCTGAATTTGAATGACTCGGTCACAGTTACGGGCGGTACCTTAGCTCTGAATTTTAGCGCCACGGATGCCGTGACAGCAGCGGCCCTTCCGCGGACAGGAGCGCCAACCGGTTCGCTCGATCTGATAGAGGACTTCGTGGGACTGGTTACGGCTAAAACATCGAGCTCGATAACCGTTACGGCGAGTAATGGCATCTCCTTACAATTCGGGCTGCCGTCGTCGCCGATAATTGAAGACCCACAAGGGTTGTGCACGGCATTGAATGCCACATGCCTGGAACCGAATCAGACGGTGGTCAGCGTGGATGCCACGGTAAGCACGAGCGGGACCCTATCGCTCGTGTCTGCCGACCTTCTGGTTGCTAGTCCACAGGATGAAGTCGAAGGAACACTGATCAATAACGGGACTCCCGGGCAGTTCTTCCTGGTGGTGGCGAACAAGGTTGTTGCGAGCGGAAATTCGACACTAGCGTCGGCGAATCCCGGCGACATTTTTTTGGTAACACTGAGTATTAATCCGACGTTCCTTGTGGACTTCGATGAATTTTTTAATAATGCATCTCTGCCGGGGAGCACAGTGACTACGCTGTTTACCGGCCAAGGCGATCTCGTGAATGGGCAGGACGTGATGGTGCATGTCACGACCGCGACGGGCACCGCAGCGGCTGGGACACAAGCGATTACCGCGGACCAGGTTCTCCTGCGATTCACGCGCACTACCGGCGCGGTACAAACCGTCTCGGGGCAGGCTTTCACGCTTTCGAATCTGCCGCCCTTTATGTCATTCACGACTAACCCGCAAGTGGAAACCATCAGCGGCGCAACGAACTTTGATGGCGTGACGGACGTCAATTCCATTACCGTGAGTCAGACGGTGTCCATACGAGCCTTATTGCTCAACAATTCAACGTTTAGTTTTTACGCCGCAAAAGTCCGGGTTCAACCCTGATTTTTTGGCTGAAGCCATAAGGTAGCAAAAATGTTCAACGCGTGGGCGAAGCAGCGTTCACATCAAGAAAGGCCGACACGGTTCCGTGCCGGCCTCCCAGAAATCTCTTCTAGTTCTAATGAGGCTTCCCGTTCTCCATGGTGTTTTTGTCTTGCTTGGCGATCACTTTGTCCTCGATCTTCTTATAACTGGCCATGGGAATGATTTTCTTTCGGGTAAGATCGGTCTTCTTGGCGTAGGGCCGACCATCGATTATTTTCTTGGCGTAAACGTCACCGATTCCGGGTAGCGCCTTTAGCTGATCGAAAGTCGCGGAATTTATATCCACCAAGTCGTCAGCCGGAACCGCGGCCGCAAAGGAACTGAACGTCACCCCATTGGGGCTTGGCTGCGAAACGGCTAGATTGGTACCGCAAAAGGCCACTACCATCGCCACTACTAACCGCATTAAGTGTTTTTTCATCAATTCCCCTCTCTAGATTTTTGCTGCACTAACAGCCGCTGCTAATTTTTTTCCGACGCGCGATAGCCCGCCTTCTGCGCAGCGGCTTCGGTCATGTACTTTCCCTGCTTGGTCTTGCCGTACCATCGCGTACCCGGTTTGTGGTAAACGTCGGATTCGGTATTGACCCAGACCATCCCGTTGCTGTTTGCGGGCGCTGACGGTTGGTTCATGGACTTCGAGGGGGTCCGCGCGCTGGTGGTGTTGCCAGAGCCGGTTGCTGGAGGAGCGGTAGGTGCCCCTGCGTCAGTGGTGCCGGAAGAGTTGGACGATTGACGCGTGTTGCCTGTCGAGTCCTTCGTCCCCGTGGTCGATTCCTTAGTCCGCGCGCTGGTGGTATTGCCGGAATTTGCTCCAGCCGTAGGGTCTTTCGTTGAATTCCCGGACGCCGAGCTTGAGGTGTTGCCAGAGTCGCTCGATGTGCTCTTCGATTTCCGCTTGCTTGCTGTGCCGGTCTTGGCCTCCCCGGCTGACGGAGTGTCACCGGTTGGCGGCGTCGCGCTCGCCGAAGGATCGGCTGCAGCGCTCTTCTTCGTCTTGCTCGTCGCCGTTGGAGTGGTATTCGCGTTTTCGCCGTCAGTCTTCCCGGCGCTTTCGGTCTTAGTCTTAGACTGGCTCCGGGAAGAAGTCGCGGAGGCGCCGGAGCCGCTGGTGGAGTTGGCGGTTCCCGCCGCCTGGTTCGAATCGGTCTTTTTGCTGGATCTGGTTTTCTTTGGGGTGGTGGAGGTATCGCCCGAATTAGCTTGCGTAGAGTTCGCCGCATCGGAAGAGTCCGCGGCGGGTTTTTTCTTCTTCTTCTTTGCGGTCGTCGAGTCGCTTTGCGACTGGTCGGTCAGATTGTGTGGATTGACGCGAGTTGTTGCCATGCGACGTGCTGATAAAGCCGAATCCAAACAACAAGACCAGCAAAACCGCCCAGCTAACGTTCTTTTTCATTGCTATCCTCTGGCTGCTCCTTGAAGACTCGTTGCTGCATCATTCCGAACTGTCTGGACTCGCAAATTTTTGCGTGCCTCTACGTATACCTACGGCCTTCAACCCCGGACATTGCGATAGCCAGGATGATGCGGCGGCAGGATGTGCTCCATGAGGAGGTAAGTCAATACAGGAGAGGGTGCAGCCATCGAGGTAAATAGACGTTAGTGAGGACGAGATCTAAACAGGGGCGTTCGAAAGGGTGCTTAGTCGCCCGCAGCTTGCACCCGGGGAGGTTCTACCGACTCCGCCAGACCGCGGCGCATGGGGCCTAGAGCAAAGGCGGGCACTTCCAATTCCGGTTCGACGGTGAGATTGGTGGCTTTGCGGGGAAATTCGGTCCGGCGATCCAGCTTTAGCCCGGCTTCGCGCAAAAATTCCGCGGAGAAGCCCATGTCTTCGGCTCGATCCACGCCCCAAAACCAGAGCTTTTCCTCGTTGCGCTGCAGAAAATCGAGCGACTCCTCAAGCTTGGTCATGGCGCGGTTGAAGGACGAAGCCAGAAAAAAAACCTCCAGCGACCAGGCATGACGCGGGAAGCGCACTTGTATGCGCACGCAATACTTTCCGGTTTGATTTCGCTCCATGCTGCAACGATAGCTGTTCCTTACTGTCACAACGCGGGTTGTAATTCTGTTTTTCACGGGATTCAAGGCTCCGTCCAAAAAAAGCCGCACGCGTAAGCCAATTCTGACGGCGGCCTTGTTGCTAAAATGCTGTGGTAGGAACACTACTAGGGTATCTGGGCGGAAAAGCAAAGGCAAGAGCAGCGATCAACGCAGGTGCTCTTCCGTAAGCATAAGAAAACAAGTAGTTTAACTAACTGAAGCTGCCAAAACCGGCCATCTTATCGGTCATCAGCTTGACCTTCCCCTCTTGCTTGAGGCGGTTGTCGAGAGCGGTTTTAAACGCCTCGTAGGCCACGCTGCGCTTGGTCTGGAGCAACTGCTCGGTTAAAGTCTTCTTCTGTTTCTCAAAATCACTTGGATTCGGTTCCTCTTTCGTCTCCACGCGGTACACCATCCAGGTGTTTCCCAAACTCATCGGCGCTCCCACGTCGCCGGGTTTCATCTGAAAGGCCTCGCCGAGCTGTTTGCCGCTGGCGGCTCCTGAGATGGAGTCGTTGCGGGAGATGAGGTCGCTGGTTTTGGCTTCCAATCCCAGTGCTTTCGCGGCGGCTTCAAACTTCTCACCGGCTTTGACGCGCTTGGCGAGTTCTTCAGCCTTGGTTTTGGCCAGCTTGCCGGCCTCCTCCTGCTTCAAATCGTTCACCACTTGCTCGCGAACCTCTTCGAGCGAGCCCTGGTGTGCCGGAGTGATCTGCTGCACGGACAAAACCACGTAGCCGCGGTCGGCACGGATCGGCAGACTCAGTTCATTTTGGCGCAGGCGGAAGATGGCGTCCTTCACTTCTTTGGAATTCCCGAGTTCCAGGATGGGGTCGGTCACGCTGATGGGCCGCGTCTGGGACACCGTCAGTTGGTATTGTTTTGCCAGATCATCGAGGGAGACTTTGTTGGATTGGCGGATGGCCTTGGCGAGTTGATCGGCCGCCGCGGCGGATTGCTGGTCGGCCAGTTGCAATATCATGGGGGCGCGCAAGGAGTCTTTTACCTCGTCGAAGGTCTTGGTTCTCGCCGTTTCTTTGTCCAACACCTTGATGATATGAAAGCCGTACTGGGTTTTCACCAGATCGGATATTTGGCCTTTATCCAGGCCGAAGGCGGTCTTTTCAAATTCCGGGACCGTTTGTCCCTGAGTTATCCAGCCCAGGTCGCCGCCTTTATCTTTCGAGCCCGGATCCTCTGAATATTTTTTGGCCAGGTCTTCGAATTTCGCGCCTTTTTTGGCTTGTTTGAGCACGTCTTCCGCATTTTTCTTAATTTCGTCCACTTCCGCGTCGGTCTTACCCACGGTCATGAATAAAATGTGCTCCACATGAACGCGATTAGGCACCTGGTATTGTTGAATATTGTTTTGGTACTGCACTTTCAACTGGTCGTCAGAAACCTGGATGTCCCGCTGTATTTTCGTGGTGTCCAGTAAGCCGTAGCGGACCACGCGCTTTTCAGGTATCTGGTAGCGCGACTTGTTTTTTTCGTACTCGGCTTTTATCTCCGCGTCGGTCGGATTGATCTTGGCAGCCAGTTCTTCGGGCTTAATCACCGCGTAGTTCAATTTTATCTTTTCGTTTTTATAGCGGAATTCGTCTTGTAGTTCATTCGGCCCTACGCTGATTCCATCGGTTACGCGCTTGCGAAACTTTTCTTCGAGTAAGCCTTGGCGGATTAATTCTTCAAAAACCGGCACGGTAAGCTGGAAGCGCGCCTGCACTTCGGCCGAGTAACGATCCATGCCGACAAAGGTGCCGTTGACGAAGGCGCCCGGAACGTACTGCTTGATGCGGTCCGCACGCTCCTGATCGGAGACCGTTATGCCCAGCCGATTGGCCTCGTATTCAATTTCCTTCGCAAAGACCAATTGATTCAGGATCTGGCGCGCGTACAGCGATTCGAGCGGCTTGGGGACTTGATTTCGTTGCTCGATCTGCGCTAATTGCTGGCGCACTTCTCCCAAGGTGACGGTTTGATCTCCGACCTTGGCCACGGTGTCCGTGGCGGCCTCGCCAGTTCCGGGTGTTTGAGGCACCAGGTAAAGCAGCATGCTCCCGCCAAGAACCAAGACGACAGCGCCCAGGAATATGCGGTACCCAAGTTTCCGGTTATCTGAATTCGAGCCATCCGATCAGTCTCCTCCGTCACTGCACAAACATTAAATTATAGGAGATACAGGCGGGACCCTCAATGACAATCGGGGGTAATCGAGTCCCGCAGGCGTAAATAGCCGCTGCGCCAAGGTTGAGCGGAATGGAAATTTTCATTGGCTTTCCGCGAGGTGTGCTCATTCGCTATTTGCAGTTTGACTACGACCTGCCAGCCCAGTTGAACGGCGCTCAAATCGCTGTGCTAGATTTTAAAATTGGAGCAGTAAGCACCCAATCTCGTGAGCGTACAAGCACCCATCGACCCAAAGCACACCGTGGCCTCCGGCAAGGAGCGGCGGGTAGAGGTTTATTGGACGGCGGTCACCTATAAGACAGTCATTGTTTACGCGCTTCTTCTGCTGGGCGCAATTCTTGGCGTGCTGTACCTCATCTCACCCGATCTTTATTCCTCGCTATATCACAAAGCTTCGAACGCCATCTCTACACCCGACACGGAAAATTTGACCATCTCCCAGATGCAAGCCAAGTTTGTAAATCTTGACGGCAAAGTTCAAATTAAGAAGGTCAACTCCGTGCAGTGGGTGACGGCCGATTATAAGACCACGCTGGACAAGGGCGATTTCGTGCAGACGGGCTCGGATAGCGCCGCGCGCATTACCTTCGCGGACGGCACGACGTACACGGTGAAGGCCGACACACTGGTGACCGTGGAAGAGAATTCCATGGCTAGCAACCGACCCACCAGCGTGGCCATGCGCATCAGCACCGGTTCCGTGGACCTCGCCACTGGGAATTGGAGTTCGCCCGATTCCAAAGCCGTGGTCAACGTAGAGGATGCCAGCGCGCAACTGAGGCAAAACAGCCGTGCGTCGGTCAAGAACGACCCGCAGGGTAACAATCATGAGATCGTGGTTTCTACCGGTTCCGCTGAAGTGCAGCGCGGCGACGAGAGAATTGAACTGACGCAGTGGGAGAAAGCCAGCTTCCCAACCGGAGGCGGTATTCAGCGGTCCAACGTGCTTGCGCCGCCCTCTTTGTGGAGCCGCTGAACCTTGCGCCGATCATCAACGAGAAGCCTAAGATTTCGCCGGTGCATTTTGTGTGGAAGTCCGTGGAGGATGCGGTGTCGTACACGGTACGGCTGAGCGCCACCACATCGTTCCGTACCATCGTGAAGCAAGCTAAGGTTTCCGGTACGTCCGCGGATATCACCGGCCTTGATCCCGGCGAGTATTTCTGGAATGTGACCGCGCAGGATGCCAAAAAGCAAACCAGCGAAGTCAGCGAGACGTTTCAGTTCACGCTGGTGGCTCAGGGCAAATCGCAGGACATGATGCTTGAAATTGAGGGCACGCAGCTACACGGGCGGGTGGCTGAAATTGTTGGTCGCACCGAGCCGGGAGCCGCGCTCATCGTAAACGGGCAGTCGGTGCCGAATATCGCGCCTGATGGGCAATTCCGGCATTTCACCGAGCCTTTGGAGCCGGGGCAGCATACGATCTCGATTATTGGTTCGAACCGCCGTGGAGGGACCGCGCAGCAGACAGTCTCCATCGTGGTGCCTAAATAAGTTTTGGATTTTGTAGGAAATCGCAGAACAAGCATCGGTTCATCCTCTCTTGCGTTGCCGTATGCTTAGGCAGAGAACAAAACACGGTTGGCAGGATGCGGCAGACTTGATTGTTTTAGTAGCCTTGGAATTTTTTCACGGGAGACGGGGGAATGAATAAGAACGGTTACAACTTACGGTCGGTTTTCAGTTTATTTTCCTCCGACCTGGCCATTGATCTTGGCACCGCCAACACGCTGGTGTTTTCCGCGGGCAAAGGCATCGTGGTTAACGAGCCTTCCATCGTGGCGATCAACAAATCCACTGGAGAAGTCGTGGCGGTCGGGCGCGAAGCCAAAGACATGCTGGGCCGCACCCCGGGCAACGTGGTGGCCATCAAGCCCATGAAAGATGGCGTCATCGCGGACTTCAAAGTCACCGAGAAGATGCTCACCTACTTCATTCAGAAAGCGCACAATCGCCGCGTGCTGGTTCATCCGCGCATCGTAATCGGCGTACCCAGCGAAATCACCCCGGTTGAAAAGCGCGCGGTGCAGGATTCCGCTTATCGCGCGCGCGCCAGCGAAGTTTATCTGGTGGAGCAAGCCATGGCCGCTGCTATTGGCGCGGGACTGCCTATTGAAGAGCCCTCCGGCAACATGGTGGTGGACATCGGCGGCGGGACCACCGACATCGCGGTCATTTCCATGAGCGGCATCGTGTATTCGCGCTCCGTGCGCGTGGCCGGAAACGAAATGGACGAAGCGGTCATGCAATATCTCAAGCGCAAGTACAACTTGCTCGTCGGTGAACGCACTGCCGAGCAAATTAAAATGGAGATTGGCTCGGCGTATCCGCTTGAAAAGCCTTTAACGATGGAAGTGAAAGGCCGCAATCTTATCGAGGGCGTGCCGCGCACTGTGACGATTGACGACAGCGAAATTCGCGAATCTTTATCTGAGTGCGTGGCCGACTATTTTGAACGCCGTGCGCGTGGCGCTTGAGCGCACTCCGCCGGAGCTTTCCGCCGACATCAGCGACCGCGGCATCGTGCTGACCGGCGCGGTGCGCTGCTCAAGAATCTGGACAAGCGCATTCGCGAAGAAACGGGTTTGCCCGTTTCCATCGCCGATGATCCTCTCGCTCGGTGGTACTCGGTACGGGAAAAATGTTGAGTGATTTCCGGCTTGCTGCGCCAGGTTTGCATCGACTAGCGCCTTGCCGTGACGCCAAATTCAACACAGCCATGGTCGCTGATAAAGGAAAATTTGCGACCTTGGTAGAATTCGCGAGTTAAAAAGCGAAAGTTGAAGATTCCGAGCTGAAAGCACCATGCTCGCCATACCTTCTCGTCACAAATCTATTTTTCTTCTTACCGGCGTGGTGTTGCTGCAGGTCCTGTTGTTGGCCTGCAGATCAGGCGCGACCGAAGGCCGCTTGATTCGCGTGTGGACCGTGGGGGCATTCTCGCCGGTCGAACGCGCCGGCACATGGCATCGGGCGCTTCGAGAGACCTGGCGCCATTATTTCGCGTTGCAAAACACCTCGCGCGAAAACGAAGAGTTCGCCGCGAAAACGACAACTCAAGATGCAGGTCAACCAGCTGCAAAGCAAAGCCAACGAAGCGGATCGCCTGGCATGCTGTTCAACTTTCACAAATCTCATGAGAACGTGCCCATGCTCGGCGCCGAGTGATCGCGACCAGCGCGGGAACCGCCAGCGCCACCATCGTGCTCGATCGCGGCTCGAAGGACGCATAAAAAAGAATATGGGCGTCATTACTCCAGAAGGCGTGGTCGGTAAAGTCGTCGAAGTCTACGAGAACACGGCCGAAGTGCTCTTACTCACCGACAAAGACAGCGGCGTGGGGCGATGCTCGGCAATTCCCGATTCAAAGCCCGGTCGGCGGCGCTGGTGAGCCGCTGCTGGCCATGAAGTACGTCGCCAACGATGACACCGTAAACCTCGGAGAACGGGTAGTCACCAGCGGAATGGACAAAATTTTTCCGCGCGATCTGCCCATCGGAACCATCACAGATATCAAGCCGGCAATCCTTTTAAGAGTATTCGCGATTCGGCCTTCGGCGAATCTGGAGCGGCTTGAAGAAGTGATTGTTCTGTTTACCCTTCAGCCGCTGCAACTCAATCAGGAACCGGAAACTGCGAAACCGTCCTGCAAGTGTCGCGACTAAGCCAGCCGAAAGGGCAAAGCCTTCCGCGAGCGCCGCAAATAAGCCGGCGGCGGACGCCGCAAAGTCTCCGACTAGCGGAGCTGTCGCAAAGCCTGCTCCGGCAGCGGTGCCCCCGGCAACGGTTCCAGCCACTACTAACGCGGTGGCGGTAAACCGGAATGAACGACGCCTTCGACATTCGCAACATGGAATCGCACATCGAGGTGCATAAGTTCCGTGGCGGAGCCATCGTGGGCGCCACGCTACTCGCCCTGATGTTTCAGGCTTTCGTGCCGGTTTATTTTGCGAAAGCCGCGATGATCGATCTGCCTTTGCTGATCACCATTTACTTTGGGCTGAGCCGGCGCAATCCCTCCACTGGTCTCCTGTTAGGCATGGTCATCGGGCTGCTTCAGGACAGTCTCAGCGGGCCCACGGTTCCGCTCGGACTTTATGGCATTGCCAAAACCGTCATCGGTTATCTGGCGTCCTCCATTGGGGCGCGCCTGGATACTGAACATCCCGCAGCGCGTTTTGCACTCACGATTATCTTCTTCGGTCTGCACCAGGGCATCGTGCTTTTGACGCGGCGCATTCTTCTGGCGCAGTCCAGCGTGTGGTTCACCATGCATCTTGCTGCCGCGGCGGTCGTAAATGCCATTGTGGCCGTGTTTCTCTTCGCGCTACTCGATCACCTTCGCAAATCCTGAGCTTCGAACAGCCAATAAGCTGCCAATTTGACGGTTGCGCCGTGGCGGCTATATGGGCGAAAATTGAGCTTCTGGCCGCGCTTCGACAGTCCTCAGAGCGCAAGCGGGTGCCTCCACATCACTGCAGATTAGAAGGACAAGCCATGACGCAAACAGTTGGTGAATTAAATCCGCCGGTTCGGTTGATGCTGACGCCGGGACCGTCTTCTGTAGATCCGCGCGTGTATCGCGCGATGGCCACGCCGCTAGTAGGGCACTCGATCCGTGGTTTAAAACTTGCATGGACGAAACGCAACTGCTGCTGCGGCAGATTTTTCAAACGGAAAATAGATTGACGATGCCGCTATCGGCGTCGGGGTCTGGCGGCATCGAAGCGTCGGTCCTCAACACATTGGAAGAAGGCGATGAAGGAATTGTGGCGGTGAACGGGCTTTTTGGACCGCATGTACGAGATTGCGCAACGCACCAGCGCGAAAATCACCAAAGTGGAGGCTCCTTACGGAAAGACCGTGGATGCTGAGGATGTGCGCCGCTCGGGCAAGGGCAGAAAAATTAAAATTATTGGGCTGGCTCAAGGCGAGACTTCATCGGGCGTGTTGACGCAGCTTGCGGACTTTCGAAAAGTGGCGGACGAATTGGGAGCGCTGCTGGTGGTGGACACTGTAGCATCGCTGGCGGCTGTGCCGCTGCACGTGGATAACGAGCGCGTGGATATCTGTTTCAGCGGAACGCAAAAAGCGATCAGCGCGCCGCCGGGGATGTCGCCCATCACCGTGAGCGCGCGCGGCGAAGAAGTGTTGCGCACCCGAAAAACGAAAGTGCAAAGCTGGTATTTCGATTTGACTACGGCGATGAATTATTGGGGCAAGGAACGGCTCTATCATCACACGCCTCCGATCAGCCTGATTTATGGATTGCGCGAAGCGATGCGCATCGTGATGCAGGAGGGCCTGGCGGTGAGGTGGGAGCGGCACCGCACGAATCAGCTGGCTCTTATCGCCGGGCTGGAAGCCATGGACTCGAAGCCTGCTGGTGAAAAATCCGGCGGAGCGATTGGCAACGGTGACGGCGGTAATGATCCCCAAGGGAATCGATGACGCTCGGGTGCGCAACCAGCTGCTGGACGAATTCAACATTGAGATAGCCGGCGGCCTGGGTCCGTTGAAAGGTAAAATCTGGCGCGTGGGCCTGATGGGATACTGCAGCCAGAAGAATAATGTGCTGCTTTTCCTGGCGGCGCTCGAAAAAATAATGCTGGAGCTTGGGTTGCGGGTTCCCGAAGGCGCGGGAGTGGCAGCGGCTATCCGTAATTACGCGCAGGTGGAAACCGCGGCGGCGGCGTCACGGTAAAAGCCAGCTGATGCTCTGACAGCAATTCGGACTGAGATTAAATATCTGAATCACAGAAATTTGGAGAACGCGTGACCACACGTCCAGTATTAGCAAACGCCGGCGCCATGAAAGAATTTGTGGGCGCCTTCGAAGTCACTTCCAAACTTACCGGGCACGCCTATGATTGCCGGTTTTCGTACCTGTGGAACGGCATTGCCACGCGCCACAGCGACACCATCGATACGAAATTTTTCGTCGACGGCGATGTGGTGATGGTGGGCCTGGCGCATACCGCATTTGTGAAATTTCGCGAGCGTAGCGGCCGCGACTTGACGGATCGCGAGGCCAGCTTTATCGCCGCGGATTACTTGAGAGCGCGCCTGGAAGAGGAAGACGTGCGCCCGGTGTACGATGTGACCCACGAGGATGTTTTGAGATTGATAGAGCAGGTCGGCATCAAGTAACCAATTCCCCTCAAATTGCGGCAGAATAGACCGCGCATGAAGACTTTTCCGCCCACCCTGACCACCACAAGCGAGCGCCTCACCAACGTACTTTCGTACGGCGCGTTGTTGCTGCTCGGGTATGTGGTGTATCTGATCTTCGAGCCGTTTCTGGTGCCCCTGACGTGGTCGGCGGTGCTGGCTATATTTTTCTATCCAGTGCACGAACGGTTGGCGAAGCGGCTGAAACCGAATTACGCGGCCATGATGAGCACCGTTGGCGTGACGGTGTTACTGATCGTGCCAACATTGGTGGTGCTGTCGTACACGAAACAGGCCATTGATGCCACCGCACGATTGCAAACCGCGCTTATGAATCCGGAAAGGGAACTCCCTGCCGAAGTGGTGGCGCGAGTGCGCTCGCAACTTCCGGAGGCGTGGCAGTCGACCGATTTTTCCGAGCCGTTGCGGCAGGCGGCCGAGAGGGTTGCGACCTTCCTGGCGGGCAAATTCGGAGCGCTGGTTAAAAATCTGGTGAGTTTTTTTATCGCGCTCTTCATTCTGGTATTTGCCTTGTTTTTTATATTTCGTGACGGCGAAGACGTAGTGCGCGCTATAAAACATTTATTTCCATTTGACCGCACCATACAGGAAGAAATGTTCGTGGAGTCCAAGGAACTGATCTTCGCGAGTGTGGCGGTGGGGCTGCTGATAGCGGGCATCCAGGGATTTTTGGGCGGGACGGCGTTCGCGATCACCGGCCTACACTCGCCGGTTTTTTGGGGAGTGGTAATCGCCTTTTTCTCGCTGGTACCGGTGGTAGGCTCGGCGCTGATCTGGCTGCCCACTGCGCTATGGCTGGGATTCAGCGGACATTGGGGAAAAGCGCTTACTATTATGGTCATTTGCGGCGCGGTGGCGGGCATTGCCGACAACATCGTGCGGCCACTGTTATTGCGTAACCGCACCCACCTGAATGAACTGCTTTTATTTATTGGCGTGCTCGGAGGACTTTCTGTATTTGGGCTGTTGGGCCTGGTGGTTGGGCCGGCGATTGTGGCTGCCGCGATGGGTGTATTTCGGGTGCATATGATGCACCGCGAAGATTTGGCGGCTTCGCGAAGTAATGAACTGGTGCTTCCAAGAGTTGAGAACTCGTAACCGAGTGCTCAACTACTAATCCAAAATAGGGTCGGGCTACGTGTCGGTATGTTAGAGTACCCCGCTCGATGACTTCCAAGGACATCAAAGCCGCGCCGGTGCATGAGGAATTGCCGCCCGCCAAATTGCGGTGGCGTTGCGAGCTGTCGCGAATTCCGTTTGAAACCACGGCGCAGGCCGAATTGCGCGAAGGCTTCATCGGTCAGGAGCGCGCGCTACGGGCGCTCAAAATGGGCGTGGAGCTATCCGCGCCCGGTTACAACGTGTTTGTTTGCGGGCTGGCAGGGACCAGCCGCGGCGGAACCATCGCCAGCATGATCGAGAAGTTGCACCCGCGAACCAAGAAATCCCTGGACCGCTGTTACGTGAATAATTTCAAAATTGCGGACCGCCCGCGGCTGCTGTCGCTGGCACGCGGACAAGCCAACGGATTTAAGAAGGACATGCAGGCGGGCATCGATTTTTTGCGGCGGCGCATTCCCCAGGTCTTCGAAGGTGAACCGTTCCAGCGGCAAAAAGGAAGAATCGTAGAGCGCTTTACGGTCCGTGAGAAAGAACTGATGGACGATTTCACGCGGCGAATTGCGCGTGAACAGTTCGCGCTCGGACACATGCAGGTGGGCGCGGTAGCGCTGCCGGAAATTTTCCCGGTGCTGGAAGGGCAGATGGTGCCCATTGAAGATATTTCCAAGATGGTGCACGAAGGTAAATTGGAATCGCCTGTAGCGGAAGCCATCGAGCGGAAATACGAGCAGTTTCGCCAAGAATTCACGGTGGTGTACCGCAAGACGCTGACACTATCGCGGGAATTGGCCAGCGAGCTCAGCTATCTCGAGCAGGAAGCTGCCTCGGTTCTGGTTGACGGGGCCGTCGAAGAACTGAAAGAAAAATACCCAGGCACCGGCGTGGCCGAGTATCTGGAAGAAGTACGGCATCACTTGCTGGATAATCTGGGGCCATTCAAAGAGCGCGAGGGAGAAAGCGAAACGGAAGCCGGCGCCGAGCCCCCGGACGGTTCGCCGAAGCTGCCGGGATTGTCGGAACGCGACCCGTTCCGCGTTTACGGCGTAAATGTGATGCTGGGGCACGGGGATGAAGATACTTCACCGGTGATTTTTGAGACGACGCCAACGTACGCAAATCTGTTCGGCACGATTCAGCGCGCGTATGACTCGCGCGGGGGTTGGACCAGCGATTTCATGGATTTGCGCGCGGGATCGGTGCTGCGCGCGGACGGCGGGTTTTTAATCATGTATTCGCTCGAGGCGCTGCCGAGACGGGCGTATGGCGCACGTTGAAACGCACGCTCAACCACAGCGACTGGAAATTCAGCCGATGGAAATGTTTTTTCCATTTGGGGCTTCGGCGCTGAAACCGGAGCGATGCAAATGGACGTGAAAGTGATGTTGATCGGGGATCGGGAGTTGTACGAAGTGCTGTACAGTACGAAGAAGAGTTTAGAAAGATTTTCAAGGTGCGCGTGGAGTTCGACGAAGAAATGCAAATGAGCGAGGGGTAATCCGGAAGTACGCGGCCGGTTGCGAACGCTGTGCGAGGATGAAGATTTATTCCCGTTTGACCGGGGGCCTCGCGGGGATGCTCGAATACGGGGTACGTCTGGCGGGCGCCGAAACAAAGTGACCGCGCGATTTTCGGATATGGCGGACCTGGCGCGCGAGGCCTGCTACGCGGCAACGGCGGCCGGGGAGACCGGTGTACTGCGGCGCATCTGCGAGCTGCGCGAGAATCAAAGTAGAGCGGCACAATTTGATCGAAACGAGGTTCGCGAGATGATCAGGAGGGCACGTTGCTGATCGAACGGCCGGCAACGTATGGGGCAGGTGAATGGATTAAGCATCCTCGAAATCGGCGGTTAATCTTTGGGAAGCCCGTACGCATAACCGCATCCGCGGCGTTGGGAAAGCTGGACTAATCAACATCGAACGCGAAGCTAACTCAGCGGCCGGCTGCACGATAAAGGGATGCAGATTATCGCTGGATATTTGCGCTCGCGATTTGCGCAGGATAAGCCGTTGTCGCTTGCGGCGAGCATCTGTTTCGAACAGTGTTACTCGGGCGTGGATGGCGACAGCGCGAGCTCGAGCGAAGTGTATGCGCTGCTATCGGCGCTGTCGGAGTAGCGATCCGGCAGGACCTGGCGGTGACCGGCTCAGTGAATCAGCAGGGAGTAGTGCAGCCGATCGGCGGCGTCAATCACAAAATCGAGGGGTACTACGACGTCTGCCGCATCACGGGACTACCGGAACGCAAGGCGTGATGATCCCCATAGAGAACGTGGAAGATTTAATGTTGCGCGACGACGTGTTGGATGCGGTAGCAGCCGGCAAATTCCATATTTGGCCGGTGGGAAAAGTTGAGCAGGGCATAGAAATTTTGACCGGAAGGGCTGCGGGCACGCGCGACGACAAGGGGAAATTCGAGGATGGAACGGTTTTCGCCCTGGTAGATGAAAGGCTGCGTGCATGGCTAACACGATGAAGGATTATCTGTAGCTTTTCACGGTGTTGCCGGCTGGGCTCTAGATATGCGCGGCGACAATCCACACGATAGGCTGGCGTACCGCGGGTTGGCCTGACTCCGTGGTTACCCGGACTTCCAAAGAATGAATGGTTCCGTCGCGGGCTGGCGGGATGAACGCCAAGCTGAACTCATGACGAACGATTTGCGCGATGTGCGCGAACACGGTTGCAAGTTCGTTTGAGTTGGCGGGGAAATAGGCCTGCCCGCCGGTTGTTTGTGCGATCTGCCGGAGAAGCATGTCCGCTTCCGCGAATTGTTACGAAGTGAAGGCCACCTTGGGCGATGGCGATTTCTTTTTGGTTGTTGCAGGCGGCGGGTTTCGCAGGTCGCCAGTCAGCGAGACGGCCAGGATTCTCACGTCGGTGGTCTGCAAGCGGTTCAGTAAATCCTGAATCTGCTTTGTGGAAGAGTGTCCACGCCGGTCGAAAGCAGAACGATTTTTTTTGCCATGTACCGAGGTTAGCCAGTCCAAGACTTTTGACAGGCTCGCGATTAAATTCAAAGAGCCGAAACCCAGATTAAAACCAAGATCATCGAACGCGACAGCGACGGATTGCTGTTGGTGGTGAAGTCGACCAGTCCCTGTGGGACGTCGGCATATTTAACGACCGCCACGCGATCGTCGGGCGACAAACCGCTTAAGAACTGCTGAGCGGCTCGCAGATGGCTGCCTTCGAGAAGATATACGGCGGGACCAGCTTCGATGAGCACGAGAG
>CAVPKZ010000177.1:0-18740 GCA_963705755.1 uncultured Acidobacteriota bacterium
TGCGAGATAGGCACGAAGGTGTGCAAGTGGCTCAATGTGGGAAAATGTCGGAAAAGTCTGGCGTCGAGTTAGTTTACGTCATGCCTGCGCAAAATTCTTCCTTCGCGGTTAACAAGTTATTCAGTGCTTTAGCAACGGTTGTTCACAGCAATGCGTGATATGTCAGTCGCATTGACGTGCAATATTGATGGCTATACGGTGCGTACATCAATTCTTTCGCACGAGTGACAAATAGGAAAATGCACGGAGGTTCGGAGAGCCATTAATTGGCGCGTTCGGCGTCCGCGAATTACTGAAGCGCGTCCATGAGGCGGGTGATGGTGCGATTCAAATCTTTGTCGTTGCGGCGGAGCTCTTCAATTTTGTGGATGGAGTGGAGCACGGTGGTGTGATGTTTGCCGCCGAATTGGCGGCCGATCTCGGGCAGCGAAGCGGTGGTCAACTGCTTGACGATGTACATAGCCACCTGGCGCGGGAAAGCGATGGCGCGAGTGTTGCTGCGAACTTTCAGATCCTGTTCGCGCAAATTGAAATGCTCGCTGACTCTTTTTTGAATCAAGTCAATGGTGACGCGCTTTTCCTGCGAAGCGATGATGTTGCGCAAAACCTGCTGCGCGGTGGAAAGCGAAACGGTCACTCCGGTCAGCGAGGCATAAGCCATCAAACGGGTAAGCGCTCCTTCCAGCTCGCGCACGTTGGACTTAATCGCGCGCGCGATATATTCGGCAACGTCATCGGGAAGCGAGAAGCGATCGTTGTCGGCCTTCTTCTGAAGAATGGCGATTTTAGTCTCCAGATCTGGCGGCTGAATGTCCGCAATCAAACCCCACTCGAAACGCGAACGCAATCTTTCTTCAATGGAGTTGATGTCTTTGGGCAAGCAGTCGCTCGAAATGACGATTTGCTTCTGCTGTTCATACAGCGCGTTAAAAGTGTGGAAGAACTCTTCCTGGGTGCGCTCTTTTCCGGCGATGAACTGGATGTCGTCGACCAGCAAGACATCCACGGTGTGGAACCGGTCGCGAAAACTGATCATGCGATCAAAGCGAATGGAGTTGATGACCTCGATAGTGAATTTTTCGGCGCTGACGTAACTGAGACGCATGGCCGGGTTGCGCTGCTTGATGGTGTGCCCGATGGCATGCATCAAGTGGGTCTTGCCCATGCCCACGCCGCCGTAGAGGAACAACGGGTTGTAAGCCTTGGAAGGCTGCTCGGCAACGGCGCGCGAAGCGGCGTGCGCAAACTCGTTGGATTTGCCGACCACAAAACTGTCAAAGGTGTAGCGAGGATTGAGTTGATGGTCGCTGCTCTCAAAGTCGAGCTTGGACTGCTTGATGCTGGAAACCGCTGGAGTGGCCGGCAATGGCTCGTCGTCGTTGCAGAGGTACTGCACCTTCATGTTGGGAGTGCCAATCTCGTGAAAAACGGCCTTAACGATCTCGCCATAGGTGCGAGTCAAAACCTGGCGAAAAACGGTGCTGGGGATTTGCACGTAGAGCGTTTCGCCTTCAGCGCGATTGAGGCGGGTGGGCTGGAACCAGGTGGTGAAGGTGTTGATGCTGACCCGGGACTTCACGTGCTCTAAGAACTTTTCCCAGGAATTTACGGAGATAGTCATCGGTAAGGAATAGAAAACCTACGCTATTTCCACAGATGTGCATAAGCTGTGGAAAGCAGGCTTTGATTCATCTTTCTTAAGTCTTCGGATTCTTGCCCGCGACGTTGCCAGAACTTCGCCCCTGCAAACGGTCGCGTCCTTTTCGGAATTGCCGGCCCTCGAACCGCCGGGGAGTGACAGCGCGGGATTGTCGCCCATTCGAGTGCACGGGGCAAGAGAAAAGTGCGGACAGACGTTTGGCGACATTCACATATGGTGCACAGTTTTTCCACAACACGAATTTGCGCTTGCTAATGAATGTTTTCTTAATTTTATTGGGAAAAACGAAAGAATTTTTTGTCTGGAAGCGCCCAAGATTATTTTCTGCCAATGCCTGGCCTGTTTAAAACTTGGGTCGTTTGTAAATTTATTTTCATGTGCCGGACCCGGTTTTGGGCGCGAAAAGAAAGCTGACCAGAATTGCGCTGAATATCAAGTAGCGATCATCGGATGTCCCGGCGTAATCTCTTGCAGAAGAGAAGGCGTGTTTTGGTCTGGTCCGCTTGCGACCGCGCTTTACATCAATACGGATTACTGGATATTCACCGGACGGTCGCGAATCGCCCGAAACCTTTTGTGATTCCACGCGCGTCGTGGAGCGCGGCGCTCACTGCCCTAGTTGGATATCAGGACGCTCGAATTCAAAGATCCCGAGAGGGTCGCTGCCGATAAGAAGGCGATCCCTTTCGACGACAATACTATTGGCATCAAGACGCGTTCCGTCAGGGGTGTACAGCTGGTAGGTGGCTTTGCGATATCCATCCTTATCAAAACGTAGAAGGCGGTTGTGAAGCGCGATCCAAACTTCGCCGGTTGGGCGAACAACGCCAATGGCGGTGAGGATCGGTTTGAAGGCGGGCTGCTTGCCCTTGCGCTCCTGGCGTTCAATCTCCTTCCTGGCCGCTTGCGCGGCCGCGAATGCCTCGATTTCCGTGAATTGAATGGTCTGCGAAGCGTATCCGTTGCGGTCGTACTGGCGAACCGTGGGCTCCGGAGTGTAGATGAACGCGTAGTAGATGTCGCCCCTCGCGTCGGTCGCTAGGTAGCCGGAGTTCAGATAGCGATTCAGGTCCTCGCGGCTGGAAATCTCTTCCAGTTCACCAAAATCGCGAATATCCCTGTCATTCTTATCGAAAACCAGAATGAGGTGGGGATCGTTCAATGTTGCGACGGCAACTTCGCCATCCGGCAGCGCGGCGACGGAAAGAGGGGAGTTCACGCGGAAAGATTTGAGCCGGTTGCCATCCGCGGAGTACTCGACAATGAGGTTGGCGGCGCGGTCAGCGACATAAATTTGGCCTGCTGCGTCCACGTCGAAATCTTCGGCGAAACTCTGTCCGGCGCCGTTGGCTCCTGAAGCAGTGCCTCCTGCAGAGGTGGTTTTGGAGGTGGGTACATCGGCCTTGGGCGAGCCAATCGTGAGGAGTTTGTGATCTTTGGCGTCGAAGACCATTAAGCCTTGCGAGCTCAGAACATAGGTTTTGTCGCCATCGCCATGCTTGACTGCTCGCAGTCCTACGCCCACCTCGGGAAAGAGTCGGCGCTTGGCGGTTAGCTCGCCCTCGTACTGCACGGAAGTGATATCCCCTGCAGATTGCGCGGCAGCGATCGCTGCGCAGACGGCCAGAAGACAGAGCGAGGCGCCCGATTTAAATAGTAACTTCGCTATGTTCATTGAGGTGCCTGAATGCTCAGAGCATTGACGGCGTGCCGGGGTTGCCCGTTACAGGTGTTCTGATGATGGATCGATGCTAGTTAGGTGTCGAGCCGGAAGCGGAGGCGCTCGATGGAGCGGGCCCGCAGGCGTCCCGCGGAGTTGCGTGGGGATTCGTCGGCAGTTTCGATCAGGACGGTGTTCATCTGGACGTCGCCTTCCGCAACCTCAAAGCGGGCTGGCAGGCCGTCGAGAAATTTTTTGATGATGCCCTGCCGATCCATCCCGATTACGCCTCCATGAGGCCCGGTCATGCCCACATCGGTAATATACGCACTGCCCTGGGGCAGCACATGCTCGTCGGCGGTGGCCACGTGAGTATGGGTTCCGACGACGGCTGTAGCTCGGCCATCCAGATACCAGCCCATGGCCACCTTCTCGCTGGTTGTTTCCGCGTGCATATCGACGAGGACGAAGTCTATGTCCGGGGATAGCCGGGCGAGCTCGGCGTCGGCCTTGCGAAATGGGTCGTCGATAGCAGGCAGAAAAGTGCGGCCCTGAAGATTCAACACCGCGTACTTCACACCATTTTTGGCGGTGCCGCAGAAGAGGCCGCTACCAGGACTGCCATCCGGAAAATTCGCCGGGCGCAGCAATCGAGGCTCGTGGGGCAGGTAATCCATGATTTCACGGCGGTCCCAGCTGTGGTTGCCGCCAGTCAGAACGTCGATGCCATCGTGAAGAAATTCGTCCGCAAGGCGGGGGGTGATGCCGAATCCGGCTGCGGAATTTTCGCCATTGGCTATGACCAGGTCTATTTTTTTCTGGGATACGATGTCGGCGAGACGGTCGCGAACGATCTGGCGCCCGGGCGAGCCAACGATATCGCCGACGAAGAGAACACGCATGGAGGGAGTGTACAGATGATGGGGTGCGGTTCAAAGGAATCAATACTTTAAGAACGGCCAGGGGGCTTATTTTGGCGCTTAGCATTGAGCCAGCGATTAATAGCGAGGGCATGTTTAGGCGAATAGAACACGAATATATTTGGCAACAGGCCGGTAACTCTTTCGTCATCCTGCAGTCCAACGGGCCCCATGGGGCCAGACTAAACTCTCGGACTAAACGCTTCCTACGCGAGTCTGGTGTTGTGGGTGTCGAAAGCCAGGGTCGCTGAAATATCGCGGGGGTTCACGAATTTGACGGCATTCGACCCAGTGTGGGCCCCAGAGGGCAATTTTGGGAAAATGTTAACTGATTGGTCACAAGAGTTTGTTGCTGAGTTCTGTGCGGACTAGTGCTAGAATTACGACCTGTTCTGAAGGCCTGTTGGAGCGTTGTCCACTCGAGAGCGCGCCGCGAAGGCCTGAGGTGTCCAGGTGTCGGTCCGCCGGTCCAAGTATCACCGTAGTGGTCGTACTCGCCGTGCCTCTCAAAAAGTCACATTAGTGGAGAAGTTCGCCCGGACGTATAGGCATGTTCCATTCCGGAACAGAGTCGCGGTTGCAGCCGGTTTAATGTTTTTGGGTTGCATGGTGGTATTGGCCGTTTCGTTGGAGCTCGGGTTCCATTCCTGGCAGCCTGTGGCTACAGCTGAGCCTGCCGCGGTGCCATTCTGGCCTCCTTCTTCAATGCTTTTGCCGACAGGGCATTCGCGGACTGTTTACCCTTACTCGGTCATTGCCGGAGGCGCACAATCGCCTCAGGAGTTGAAGGAAGCGGTGGCAACGGATCCGGTGGTCGCCCAGCACTACGCGGACTTCGATATAACGAACGCTCGCCGCGTGACGCTGGATGCTCCGAAATTGGTGTACGTCTCCTATCGTATCGGGAACCAAGTCTTTTGGACTAAGAATAAGCTGGCGCTGCGAAAGGGCGAGGTCATGCTGAGCGACGGCACCAATATGGCCCGAACTCGCTGCGGAAATCGGATCTCGGTTCTGCCGGTCAGACCTAACGCGCCTGCCGAACCGACTTCGTCGGATCTGGACGGCCCGGAATTTCCCGCCATTGCGTCATCGGCTTATCTCACGGCATATTCGGCTCCGGCGCCGGCGTTGTTTCCTGGTCCAGTCCAATCACCTGGCGGGCCAGGGGCCGCCTTTGTGCCAGTTGCGCCATTTTTCCCTTTGCCAGGCGGCGGAGGAATCATTGGAAACCGGAATTCGCCTACTCCACCTCCAGGCGGTGGCAGTGGTGGAGGCGGAAATACTCCTCCCCCTGGCGGTGGAACTCCTGGTAGTGGTGGCGGCGGTGGAACTCCGCCTCCGGTAGGTGTACCTGAACCCGCGACAGCAGTATTGGTATTGGTGGGATTGGGCGCCGCGGCTATGCGGGCGCGTCGCAAACGGAAAGCGTGCTAAGCTTTATTCAGTGAACGCCAACTTCTATTAGCGGCTCCTCTTCAAGCCTATTGGCTTTCGTCCTGTTACTTTCCTTCCGTCGATTCATCTGAACAGTTAAAATTCGTGAGGGTTTTATGGCTGTAACACTATCCGAGAGATTAGATCAACTGGGCGCACGCTACGATGAGCTTACCAAGGAGCTCTCGACGTCCGAAGTGGTGTCCGACACTTCCCATTTTCAAAAAGTCGCCAAGCAGCATGCCGAGCTGGAACAGATCGTTGAAAAGCATCGCGAGTTCAAGCAAATCGAAAAAGATCTTGCTGGCGCATATCAGATGATTTCCGAAGCGGAAGATTCGGAAATGAAGCAGTTGGCGTACGACGAAGAAAAGCAACTGGTGGCGCGCAAAGAGGCCGTCGAACGTGAGCTGAAACTGCTGCTGCTTCCCAAGGACCCCAACGACGAAAAGAGCGTCATCGTGGAAATTCGCGCGGGCACGGGCGGTGACGAGGCGGCGCTATTTGCCGCTGAGCTTTTCCGGATGTATTCGCGATACGCGGAAACCTTGGGCTGGAAAGTCGAAGTGCTGGAAAGCTCGCCGTCTTCTCTTGGCGGACTGAAAGAAATCGTTGCGGCAATTCAGGGTTACAAAGTTTATTCCAAGCTGAAATATGAAAGTGGAGTTCACCGCGTGCAGCGCGTGCCGGCCACTGAGCAGCAAGGGCGTATTCATACGTCGGCTGCGACCGTCGCGGTGTTGCCGGAAGCTGATGAGATCGACATTAAAATCGAGGCCAAGGATTTACGGATCGATACGTTTTGTTCTTCGGGACCCGGCGGGCAGTCCGTTAACACGACATATTCCGCGGTACGCATCACGCATTTGCCCAGCGGCCTGGTGGTTTCACAGCAGGACGAGAAGTCGCAGATTAAAAATCGCGCCAAGGCCATGCGCGTTCTGCGCGCTCGGCTTTATGAGCAGGAGCAGGAAAAGCAGCAAGCGGCCATCGTCGCGGAGCGTCGTGGGCAGATTAAAACCGGCGATCGCTCGGAAAAAATTCGCACTTATAATTTCCCGCAAAATCGCGTCACCGATCATCGCATTGGTTTGACGCTCCACCAGCTGACAGATGTGATGGACGGCAAGCTGGCACCGTTGGTAGATGGGCTGGTTTCGCACTACGAAGCGGAACGGCTCGATCAGGAATTGGGCGCGGCGTAATTTTTCGAGTGCGTATTTGGATGTCTGTTTCGATGTCAAACAGCCGGCATTGCGATCTAAAAACAGCGATGGATGTTCGTGGCGCGCTGCGAACGGGAATTTCACAACTTCGCGAGAAGCAAGTCGCTTCCTACGCGCTGGCTGCGGAATTGCTGTTGCTACACGTGCTGGGGCGCGACCGCGCGTGGTTGTATGCGCACCCTGAAGAACCGATAAATTCTGAGCCGCTGGAAACTTTCTTATCTCTGATTAGTCGTCGCGCAAAGGGCGAGCCCACGCAGCATCTGACCGGCAAACAAGAATTTTGGAGCCTGGAATTTGAAGTTACGCCTGACGTGCTTATTCCCCGGCCGGAAACGGAACATGTTATTGAAGTCGCACTCGACCGCCTGGCGTTACGTGAACTTCGTGCGGGGAGGCCGCAAAAAACGAACGGTGAAGGGTTTTTGATTGCGGATATCGGAACCGGCTCCGGCTGCTTGGCGATTGCACTGGCGAGGGAGCTTCCGTTAGCGACGATTTATGCCACGGACATTTCTCCCGCAGCTCTTGTGGTTGCGCACAGAAATGCCGTTCGTCATGGGACAGAAAAGCGCATTCACTTTCTTGAATCCGATTTGTCGCGGCCGCTGGCTGCGGATGGTGCGAACGAATCGGCTTTTGATCTCGTCGTGAGCAATCCACCTTACATCCCTAGACGGGATGCGAACACCCTGGCGCGCGAGGTGCGCGATCATGAACCCGCTGTTGCGCTTTATGGTGGCGAAGAAGGCTACGAACTTTATGCCGGTCTGATTGCTCTGGCACGACGATATTTAAGATCGGGCGGAATTTTCGTGTCGGAACTTGGGCACGGCAGTGTACCGGCAGTTCAACCGCTGCTGGATGGACCTCAGTGGACTGCAGTCGGCGTGAGTAACGATCTTGTAGGCATTCCACGGGTGATTGCGGCAGAACGCCTGCCGTAAAAAAATTTACGCTACGTTTCTTACTTTTGGGTTCTGGCGCAGGCGCTGCCTGCATGTTGTCGCCTATTCGCAACCGGCGTAGGCTTAGCTGAACATGCCGGATTTAGCACGTTTTCGGGCCAAACACGATGCTCCTGCCGACTTAAGTTCGCAGACTGCCACCTCAATACTGCACGTCGACATGGACGCGTTTTTTGTTTCCGTGGAGCTGCTGGAGCGTCCCGAGCTTCGTGGTCAGCCAGTTGTGGTGGGCGGGCGCCCCGATCAACGTGGAGTAGTTACCGCGGCCAGTTACGAAGCGCGGAAATTCGGCATTCAATCGGCGATGCCGTTGCGCACTGCGGGACGCTTGTGTCCGCACGCAATTTTTTTGGACGGCCACCACGCGAAGTACACGCAATGGAGCGACCGAGTCGCTACCATACTCATAAATTTTTCTCCGGTAGTGGAAATGGTGTCCATAGACGAGGCTTATCTCGATCTCGCCGGCACAGAACGCCTGCACGGACCACCGCTGGCCGCCGCGGACAAACTGCTCCGCAACATTACTCGTGCGACTGGTCTGCCATGTTCGGGCGGCCTCGCTTCGACACGGCTCGTGGCTAAGGTAGCTTCCGATCAGGGCAAGCCGCGCGGACTCGTTTGGGTTCCCGCGGGAAGCGAAATGCGATTTCTGGCGCCGCTACCGGCGCGAAAAATTCCGGGGATTGGCAAAGTGACCGAAAGGGCCTTGCTCGCGCTGGGAATCCAAACGGTGGAGCAAATTGCGGCGCAGCCACAGGAAAAACTGGAGAAGATTTTCGGGCAATGGGGCACGGCGCTGTATCGCAAAGCGCGCGGTGGCGATTCCTACGAGTTTGTAGTCGATGCGGAGCCCAAATCCATTTCTCAGAATCACACCTTCAATGAAGATACTGACGATTCAGCGGCTTTGATCGCAGTGCTGAGCCACCTATCGCAAAAAGCGTGCAAGAGGCTTCGCGAGGCTGGGCTTGCTGCGAGCACGCTTACCTTGACGATTCGTTATGCGGGATTCGATACCCACACGCGCTCGAAATCGCTAGGTGAAAGCACGGCGCTCGACGCAGGGATCAATGCTGTGTTCCAGGAGCTGTTTCAGAAACATCGCGATCAGCGCAGAAAAGTGCGGCTTCTGGGAGTCAGCCTGAGCAATTTCAGTCACGGCGGAGAGCAACTCGATTTGCTGCAAGCGGAACGCCGCGAAAAACTGCAGAAACTAACGCAAGCCACGGATCGCCTGCGAGATAAGTTTGGGTTCACCAAGGTGCAATTCGGCGGCTCGCTGCGGCGCGGCGATTCCAAGCCGGAGGATCGCTAAGCTTCCTTCCATCCATCTATTTCATCCAAATGTTAGCCATTATGGTGCAGTTAACATCGCATGAGACAACAAGTCTTCTCGCGTGCTGCGCCCTGGCGCATAATCGAAAAGTGACGCCTCGCGAGCTTGCCAATTCGATCTGCGACACGTTAATTGGCGAAGGGCACCAGGCCTTCCTGGTTGGCGGCTGTGTGCGCGATTTGTTGCTCGGCCGCGAACCTGCTGATTACGACATAGCCACAGACGCGACACCCGATCGCGTGATTTCCTTATTTCCCGAGTCCGTCGCGGTGGGCGCGCAGTTTGGCGTAATCATCGTGCCGCGCGACGGTCACCATGTGGAGGTGGCTACGTTTCGGTCGGACATCGGCTCCGCTGACGGCCGCCACCCTGAGAGAGTTATTTTCACTTCCAGTCCCGAGCGAGACGTGCAACGCCGTGACTTCACCATCAACGGCCTGTTGATGCGCCACGATAGCGGGCGAGTTCTTGATTTCGTTGCGGGACAGACAGATTTGCACGCCGGAATTATTCGGGCCATCGGCGAACCGGAACGGCGTTTTGCTGAAGACAAACTGCGCATGCTGCGAGCGGTGCGGTTTTCAGCGCGTTTTGGATTTCGGATCGAGGCAGAAACGTTCGCCGCCATTCGCCTGCATGCTCACGAAATCGGCCAGGTTTCCGAGGAACGAATCCGTGAGGAATTGACGAAGCTGCTGATTGAAGGCGCGGCTCGCCGCGGCATGGAATTGCTCGATGAAAGCGGCCTGCTGAAACACATTTTGCC
Source organism: uncultured Acidobacteriota bacterium (assembly GCA_963705755.1). Taxonomy (GTDB): domain Bacteria; phylum Acidobacteriota; class Terriglobia; order Acidiferrales; family UBA7541; genus Acidiferrum. Next base: position 9,977 of record CAVPKZ010000177.1, read on the forward strand.
GGAAGTCGCGGCCATGCAGGGAATCGAGCAGCCGCCGCAATACCATCCTGAAGGGGACGTCTGGATACATACACTGCTCATGTTGGAGGGACTTCCAGCGGGGAGTTCCGCCACTCTGGCGTGGGGCGTTCTTCTGCATGACGTAGGAAAGCCTCCCACCTTCAGGCCGATTTCAGAAACCGGCGATCGCATTCGGTTTAATGGTCACGTTGACGTCGGTGTTCGTATGGCCGAAGTTATCTGTGAACGTTTGCGTTTTTCAAACCAAGACAGTGATCAGATTCTCGCGCTGATTGCCAATCATATGCGCTTTAAGGATGTATCGCGGATGCGCACCTCCACGCTGAAGCGGTTTATCCGCCTGCCGCGCTTTGATGAGCATCTGGCCTTGCATCGCCTGGATTGCCTGTCGAGCCATCGCCACCTTGACGCTTACGATTTCGTGCGCCGCACTCTGGAGCAAACGCCAGCCGAAGAGATTCGTCCGGTTAAGTTGCTGACTGGGAACGATCTGCAAAACCTTGGCTATCAGCCCGGGCCTTTGTTCAGTAAGATTCTGCGGTCGCTCGAAGATGCTCAACTGGAGGGGTTAGTGAGATCCAGAGAAGAGGCCATCGCATTTGTAGCTAAACATCACGGCGAAACGACCTCTGGAATCCGTAAGCTATCTTCAGCGTCAGGATGAGCAGGCCATTATCTTATTGAACATGTGTAGTTTATGGTTTTTGCCGGGCGCCATCAGGAAGGCGCTATAATTGAGTGAAGTACACTAAGATTTTGTGCTGCAGACACTTATATCTTAAGGCACCTTTTTGTTTTGGCTCGCATCTAACGCTTCATAAGCCCGGACCCTTTCTCCTCCGCGCTTTAGATTAGGGGACACCATGGTTGAGAAAAAATTTGTTGTACCAGAGATCCTTCCTATCCTGCCGGTTCGCGATACTGTCCTGTTTCCTGGGGCGGTCCTGCCGCTGACTGTGGGACGTGAAAGTTCTCTAGCGTTAGTTAATGCCTTGATGGGGGATGAAAAGCTGCTGGGCGTGGTCGCACAGCTTGACCCTCGTGTTGAGGATCCAGCAGCGGCCGATCTGCACAAAGTCGGCACGCTCGCAAAAGTTCATAAGACCGTAAAGATGCCTAACGGGAACGTGGTCATCTTCCTGGAAGGTTTGCAGCGGATACAGGTCGTGGACCTGATCAGTCTGCGGCCATACCTGCGCGCGCGGATTGAAGCCCAGCCTGACTTGAATTCCGAGCCGGATTCGGAGTTGGAAGCGCTACAGCGTAACGCCCAGGATTTGTTCCGCGATGTGGTGAGTCATTCTCCGCAGCTTTCGGACGATCTTCATTCCGTGGCTGCCAATATTGACGACCCCGGACGTTTGGCGGACTTTATTGCCGGCACTTTGCCGTCGCTGTCCACCATGCTTCGCCAGGAGTTAATCGAAACTCCCAGCGTTCGCAAACGGCTGGAAACCTTGATTCGCGAGCTTTCCAAAGAGCTCGAGGTTCTCGAGTTGCGTTCCAAGATTCACGAACAGGTTCAGGAGCAAGTGGGCCAGAACCAGCGCGAATATTTGTTGCGTGAGCAGATGAAGGCAATTCAGAAAGAGCTCGGCGAATCCGACGACTCCATGCAGGAGATCGACGAGCTTCGCAAAAAAGTCGAAGAAGCGGGCATGACCGCGGAAGCCAAGAAAGAATGCGACCGCGAGATCAAGCGGCTAGCCAAGATGACTCCGGCATCCGCGGAGTACATGGTGTCTCGCACTTACCTCGAGTGGATGACTTCCTTGCCGTGGTCGAAATCCTCGGGCAACCAGGAAATTGACATCGCCAAGGGCCGCGAGATTCTTGACGAAGATCACTACGATCTTGAAAAGGTCAAAGAACGCATCCTGGATTACCTGGCGGTCAAAAAGCTTCAGCCTGGTATGAAGGGGCCGATTCTGTGCTTCGTTGGGCCTCCTGGCGTAGGTAAAACTTCGCTTGGCAAATCCATCGCTCGTGCGCTTGGCCGCAAATTCGTGCGGCTGGCTCTGGGCGGCATGCATGATGAAGCAGAAATTCGCGGCCATCGTCGGACGTACATCGGCGCGTTGCCGGGGCAAATTATCCAGGGATTGAAGCGCGCTGAATCGAACGACCCTGTCTGCATGCTGGACGAGGTTGATAAACTCGGACGCGATTTCCGTGGAGACCCGTCGTCTGCGTTGATGGAAGTACTCGATCCTGAGCAGAACTACGCGTTCCGCGATCACTACCTGGACGTGCCTTTCGATTTGTCGAAGGTGCTCTTCATTGCCACCGCGAATTGGATGGATCCAATACCGGAACCTCTTCGCGACCGGATGGAAATCATCGAGCTGCCGGGTTATACCGGTGAAGAAAAACTGCATATCGCGCACAAATACCTGATTCCCAAGCAGGCCACGGAACACGGCTTGAAAGTTGGGGAGCAACTGGAATTCAGCGACGACGCCATTCGCGAAATTATTCATAGCTTCACTCGCGAAGCTGGCGTTCGAAACCTGGAGCGCGAGATTGCTACCGTCACTCGCAAACAGGCCCGGCGTATCGCCGAAGGTAAACTGGACAAAATGGTGGTAACGCCAGAAATTGTCCGGGAATACCTGGGCGTGCCGAAGTACCGCACCGAGAAAGAAGTCGAAGAGCGCGTCAAGAAACCGGGCGTGGCAATCGGCTTGGTGTGGACGCCTGTAGGCGGCGATATCATCTTCATCGAGGCCACGCGCATGCGTGGAGGCAAGCAGTTCACGATGACCGGACATTTGGGCGAAGTGATGCAAGAGTCCATGACCGCGGCGCTCACGTGGGTTCGCGCGAATGCGGATCGCTACGGCATCGACACGGACTTTTTCCGGAAGCATGACATCCACATCCACGTGCCTTCGGGCGCGGTGCCAAAGGATGGTCCATCTGCCGGCGCAGCGATGGTTACGGCGCTGGTCAGCTTGCTGACGGGAAGGCCGGTGCGAGATCGCCTGGCGATGACCGGCGAAATGACTCTCTCGGGAATTGTTCTGCCGATCGGCGGCGTAAAAGAGAAAGTTCTGGGGGCCAAGCGTGCGGGCATCACAGAAGTTTTGTTGCCTGCCGACAATGAGCCTAACGCCGTAGCGGATCTGACGCCGGAAATTCTCGGCGACATCAAGATCACTTACGTTCGAACGCTGGACGAAGTGCTGGAGCACGCGCTATCGAAGGAAGTGGTAGCGCCTCCGCCAATCGTTCCAGAACCCAAAACAAAAACACCGCACGTGGGGCCGGATGCTCCGCGCGCGATTCACTAAAGCGAACAGCTGTCAAATTAATTGAATGTCCCAGTAAGAAACGGGCGCGAAGTTTGCGCCCGTTTTTGTTTTTAGCGCACGATATGCAGTAAAACAAACCCTGTTAACATGGCACTCCACGCATGCGTAGCCAGCCGCAAAATGCAACGGACCTAGCAAGTGAATTAGCGCAACGACTGCCCGAAGCGCTGATCGGAGAGCGGGTCATTCCTCGTTTTGTGGATTCCTACGTGGTCGAAAACGGCCGCCACGCTTTGCAAGCGCATGCCTCGCAATATCGCGATCGGCTGGCTCTTCTGCAACGCGAAGCTCTTCTGGCGTTAACGGTTCAGGCGCTCGCCGCTGCGTGCTTCGAGCCGGCAGCTTCCAAAAAGTCCAAGCCTCGTCCGATGTCGCAGAAAGATGTGGCGATATTCCGGCGCAAATTTCTGAGCGCCCTGGCGCGCCAGCAGAAATGGAGCGTAGGGGACGCCCTCGATTTTCAGACCGATCTACAAATTTACGAGAATTTGATCAGGCGAAACAGCGCGACACGGCGTAGGCGCAAATCATTCGAGGTCGCCAACCATCCGTTTGTGGATCGCTCTGCGTTCCTGCTGGATTCGTCATTTATGGAAAAAGCGCGCATCGCGGCAAGCCGCGCGCTGGGCGACCTGGAAGATCTTGCGGCTCACGTGGTCGCGTCGGCCGGGCCACAAAAGAGCGGCGCTAAATCGCAATGAGCGGCGGATAAACGCGCATGCCGCGTTCCCCTCAGTGCCTATTGGGGCGCGACTTATGCGATGGGTTCCACATGCACCGCGGTGCCATAGGCCAGGACTTCCGTCACGCCTTGCATGACTTCCGTGGCGTCGTAACGCATGCATACCACGGCGTTGGCTCCGTGCTGCAGCGCGTGCTGCAACATTAATTCGAAGGCGTCCTCGCGGGTCTTCTCGCACAGGTCAGTCAAGATAGTGATATTTCCGCCCACGATGGTCTGCAACGCTGCTCCCAGATTTCCTATTACGCTGCGCGAGCGCACGATGATTCCCCGCACGATGCCGTAATTTTTGACGATGCGATAACCCGGCAATTCCAACGCCGAGGTCACCATCGCGGTATTTACTGATGGTAAAGCCATAGTCCCCTCCCTTATTCAACGTTTACCGCTGCGATTCTAACCGCACAGATAATCGGACCCTAGCAATTTTACTTTGCTACGCTCAAGGCGCGTGGAGAACCTCTTCTATTTCCTGGCTGTCGTGCAGATTGTCGTGGGCGCGTATCTAATCTGGCAGGGCTGGCAATGGCTCGGCTACGCGCGCCGGCGAATGCGCACCGATCCCGGATTCCATGCGCCACGTGTCGCGGTGCTCTGTCCGTGCAAAGGGGTTGAACCTGGATTAGAGCGCAATCTGGTTTCACTCACGGAATTCAATCACCAAAACTATGAGGTGTTTTTTATTCTGGCTTCGGCATCCGATCCTGCGGCTGCGATTGTGAAACGGGTTATTTCCAGTTCGCGCGTAAAAGCGCACCTGATTGTGGCGGGCCCGCCGCAAGAGTGCGGCGAAAAGGTAAATAATCTGCGCGTCGCAGTAGAGCAATTACCCGAAGAATTCGAAGTATTGGTATTCACCGATTCTGATGGGCGCCCTGGCAAGGCGTGGTTGCAGCGTTTGACCGCACCTTTAGGCGACGAGCGCATAGGCGCGACGACCACCATGCGCTGGCTGATTGCCAATCGCGGCAACTTGGCTACCGCGTTGCTCGCAGCGTGGAATGCGCCGATTGTCACCATGCTCAGCGAGAAGGGTCGAAATTTTTGTTGGGGCGGAGGCACGGCCATTCGCCGATCGGTCTTCGAACGAATCGGGGTACTCGATGAATGGCGCACGTCAGTTAGTGATGATTACTCTCTGACCCACTCGGTGGAGCGTGCGGGCCGTTCAATTTTCTTTGTTCCTGAATGCCTGACAGTTTCCTTTGTGGAGACCGATTTCAGCGGACTGTTCGAATTTACGAATCGGCAAATTTTGATTACTCGAGTTTACGCGGGAAGAATTTGGCGCGCAGCGGCGCTTACTCATTTGCTTTACTGCGTCACGGTAGTCCTGGGACTAACTCTTGTGATTGGAGAGTTGGTCAATGAACGGCCCGCACTGCATCTAGCAACGCTCTTGTTTTTCATTTTATTGTTGTCGGCAATCCGCGCCAGCTTGCGGTTAGTGGCTGTTACGGAGATGCTTTCCGGGTCGAAAGCACAAATCATGAGTCAAGCGTGGGTAAATATTGCCCTGCCCGCCGTAATTCCATTTCTTTATTTGACGAATTTCGCGCATTCGTTGATCACCCGGAAGATTCGGTGGCGAAATGTGCACTATGAATTAATCTCAGCGAACCAAACACGCATCATTGGGGGTTGAGCTAGGGTGGAATCGTTGCGTGGGGCAAGTTTTCCACAGTTAATTCACCCTGATTATTCTCCCAATGGCGCTTTTGGACAAATTATGCGCTGTCGTTTCACGGTGTGCCAGGTATAAGAGAGACCAAGTACCAGGATGCGATGGCAAAAACACATTTTGGCCGGCGAAAAGAGGAAAAACTGCTTCGTGCGTGCAATTACTACCATCAATCATGGAAGGTTCGGTGATGGACTAAGGGTAAGTACTGTGTTTTCTGTAGGAATATAATAAATTGTAGTTTGGATAAAAATTTGCACTGTTGGGGCGGTTCGGTGCAGTGCTCGCAAGCGGAACGTCGGGTGCCCTTTTTCAAGGGCGACGGGATAACAACTGTCAACCTTGACTTCTGTTTGCTGTTTTCCTTAGCAGTGAGTCTGTAAAGCTGGCCTCGCTCAGGGGCAAATCGAAAAAAAACTTAAACGGGTCTCGGCGGAAGTCGAGGCTGCATTTGGAGGGGTTAAGTGAAGCTTATTCGCAGAAACGAACAGCCACATCTGTCTGCACGGTCAGGTCAACCGCGCGAGATGTATTTTTTTTACGAAAAGAACACCGGTGTCGCGCATTTTAACGTGGAAGCCGGGCCTGACGGACAGTTCCCCGTCGAGCAGGCTGCCGGGCTGCTGGCCATGCATTGCATGGTTCGCGGCCAATCTCCCAACGATTACATCGTCATGGTTCCCGCAGAGAACGACTTTCTGGACGGGCTCAAAGAAAAGGCTGACAAGTTGCTGCAAGCTGGCCGCTCCGCGGGCTCTTCTGTGAAGCTGACTCGCCGTGAAGATGAAGTGCTCGGCGGAATCATGCGTAGCCTGGCTAACAAAGAGATCGCCGCGGATCTGAACCTTTCGGAGCGCACAGTAAAGTTTCATGTGTCTTCGCTTCTCGCCAAGTTCCGTGTGCGCGGGCGTCTCGAACTGGTTCGCGAGGCTTCACGGCACTCTAATGCTCCGACGGCGGCACCAGCAAACCGCGAAGCTCGCGGAGACTATGGCGAGTTGCCGAAAGGCTTCTCGTCCGGCTCTAACGTACTGCCGTTAGTGAAGCGCTGTATGGCTTAATTGGTGTCCCTGAAATGCAAAAGGCCTGCCCTCGGCTTGGGCAGGCCTTTTTTGTTGTGTGCCGAGCAGGGTCGAAAATCACCTTCCTACTGGATTAGTCGACTGCGAATTCTCTAGCTAGTTCTACCCGGTAGCCGAGGGTTCGGAGTTGCCGGATCATTCTCGCAGTGCCTGCCTGCCTCGACTGTTTAGTGACCGCTGGGCCGCGTTCTTCGTAACGGACTCCCTGATGCAGGATCAACCAGATCAGTCGACACTGTTCATGGGCAATGGCCCCGATGGTTTGATTGTGTCCCAGGCGCGGGACGGAGCGACGGTAGGCAATCTCGAAGATACTTCCTTTGACCTTTACGGCGGGCGTTGGCTGCTTGGTTGAGAACGCGCCGCATGTGGCGGTTGCCCTTCGGGGACCGGTGGTTGTAGTTCACGCCGGCGCTCTCGTCGTCGCCGGGGCAGGCGCCCACCCACGAGGAGAGTTGCTTGTCCGAAGGAAAGGTCGCAGCAGTGGCACCTACTTCGGCAATGATCTGGGTCGCTGAATCCACTCCCAGACCCGGCACCTCCGCCAACCGTTCGACCGCATCTTGGTGCTGACGGAGCAGACCGGCGACCTCCTGATCGAGTTGGCCGATCCGCTGTTCGACGAATTGTAATTGCTTCAGCGCCATCTTCAGCAGCCGCCGATAGACGGGGTTGAGCTCTGTGCACGCGCCCAGCGCATCGCACAACTGTTCGGCGGTGGCTCGCAACTGCTTATCGGCTAAGACGGCCAGAGCCGCCGGGTTGGTTTCACCCTCGGCGAGCGCCTTCAACATGCGCCGGGAACTGGCGCCCAGCAAATCCGAGACCAGGCTGGACAACTTGATATGGGCCTCTTCCAGCAGAGACTCCACTTGGTTCTGTAGCCGCGCGCGGTCGCGCGTCAGCTGATACTTTCTCCGCGTTACCGTTCGCCACAGGCGCTGTTCGGCATCGGGAACAAAACTCAGGCGTAGTTCCTGGGCTACCAGCCGCTTGACCAGACGTTCGGCATCGGGGAAATCTCTCTTGCGTCCCCGCGGCCCGCGGTTCGATTGCGCCTGCGCCAGATGCAGCGTTCCCGACATCCGGCCTGCACCTTCCCGCTTCTGGCGTGGCGGTTTCCAATACCGTTCCAATGCTTCCCACACGGGTTTCCAGTATTGCGCTGTCGATTCCATGACCACTTCCTCGACTTCTTGCTGAGGAGCCATGCAGCCAGCGATCACAGTTGTTCGGGGTTGCTAGCGAACATCCGCCGCTCAAACTGATACTCCCCGTCGACTTCAACGTCAGAGACACTGGCCCACGATACGGGAACAACTGTGGAGCGGGACCTACCAACCACAACCGGTGCGACGGGTGGAAATCCCGAAGCCGGACGGCGGGGTGCGAAAGCTGGGGCAGGGGAGAGCGGGCGACCGTTCCCCCTATGCCGATTTTCTGTTGTTTTATTTTTTGGTTACTTCTTGGCTTGGGCGTAGAGTTCAGCAGACTTGTCCCAGTTCACGGTATTCCACCACGCCTTGATGTAGTCGGGGCGGCGATTCTGATACTTCAAATAATATGCGTGCTCCCAAACGTCGAGGCCCAGCACGGCTTTTCCGCCGCCTGACAATTGGTAAGGGGTGTCCTGATTAGGGGTCGAGTCGATAGCTAGTTTGCCATCGCGAACCAACAACCATACCCAGCCCGAACCGAAACGGGCCACACCCGCGGCAGAAATCTTTTCCTGGAAGCCGGCAAATGAGCCGAAAGCGGAATTGATTGCCGTCGCGAGATCGCCCTTTGGCTCGCCGCCGCTACCTTTTTTCATCAGCGGCCAGAACAGGCTGTGATTCCAGTGGCCGCCGCCATTATTGCGCACCGCGGTGCGAATATTTTCGGGGATGGCGTCCAGACTCTTTAGCAGATCGTCGATGGATTT
>CAVPKZ010000178.1:0-14498 GCA_963705755.1 uncultured Acidobacteriota bacterium
ACTCACCACACCCGCTTGTCGCGATTTCCACCAATCCACAGCTGTCATCACCACAACAAGCTTTATAATTTTCTTAATCAAATTCAAACCCTTGTTGCTTATGAAATCTGTTATTCGCTCATTTTCACAGCGCCAATCAGCGTATTGCGCTTTATACTTGCTGCGAAAACGGGTAAAGTACGGCAGCGGTATAACTGCATAAGGAAGGCCAATGACCGCAACTGCACCGGTGCCGGCACGTGAGGATTATCAAGCGATGGAATTCAGCGTAACCAAGTCCGCGCTGTTGAATGAATTGAACACCACGCAAGGTGTGGTCGAGCGCAAAACTACCATCCCCATCCTGTCCAATATTCTTGTCGAAGCTAAAGGTTCGCGCCTCACCATTACCGCCACGGATCTGGAACTCAGCATCCGCACGTCCTGCGAAGTGATAACTAAAAAGGAAGGCGCGGGCACCATCCCCGCGAAGAAACTGCTCGAACTCGTCCGCCTGCTGCCCGAAGGCGAAATCAAATTCCACCTACTAGAAAATCATTGGGTCGAAATTATCAGTGACAAAAGAAATACAAATTGGTCGGCATGGCCAGGGAGAATTTCCCCGGCGCTTCCCGCGATGCCCCATCCATTGGTGAAGCTCCCTGCGGCCACGCTGCAAAGTTTGATCGCTAAAACAAAATTCGCCATCTCCATGGAAGAGTCCCGTTACACTTTGAATGGCGGCCTACTCATCTTGAAGCCGGATACGATTGCCATGGTGGCCACCGATGGCCATCGCTTGGCCCTCGCGGAAACCAGCCAAAAGCTCAGCGGCCTGAACGGCGAAGTGAAAGTCTTAATTCCTAAGAAAGCCATGGACGAGGTCGAAAAACTTTCCAGCACCGCCGGTTCCGACGCCCAACTTGATTTTGCCAAGGACGAAAGCCATCTGTTTTTCCAAGCTGGTCACCGCTTGCTGATCTCGCGCATTCTTACTGGCCAATTTCCTAATTACGAAGCCGTCCTCCCGCGCGAAAACAACAAAACGGTGGTCATCGAGCGATCCGAATTATGCGATGCCGTGCGCCGCGTCTCGCAACTTGCCGACCAGCGCTCGCACGCCGTCAAACTGGCCGTCTCCAACAAAGGAATTGAAATTTCGGCCTCAAGCCCCGAGTACGGTGAAGCCAAAGAAAACATAGAGAAGGACTACACCGGCGATCCCATCGCCATCGGTTTCAATTCCAGCTACATGCTTGAATTTCTTCGCCGCCGCGGCCGACGGCCCCATCAGCATCGAGCTAAAAGACGAACAATCCGCTGGCCAAATCGCCCTGTCGCGACGAATTACCGCTATCGCTACATCATCATGCCAATGCGCATCGATTCGTCTATGCTCTGCAAATAAAAAATCACCGCAATTTTTCGCGCGTTGATGCTCCAAAATCCTCCATCACAGTCCAAATCGTGACATGCTACACAAGCCCCGCCAGCCAAGCAGGTAAGCTGTAAATATCTATTAATAAAAGGTTTATAGGCCACAGTAAACGGTTTAACGCCTTGAGAAATTGCATTAAATCCGCTACACTATTTGTGTTGTCGATTCGTTGTTGGGCCCTCCCAATCGGCACGTCGGCCAGGTGAAATTTTCGGGGTTTGGTTTCGCGCCAGGAACCAAATAGTTATTTCGCTTGGAAAGTATCAGTCTTCGCCACGTCTCGCTGCGCGAGATGGGATGGAGCAGGAAACCTTACGATTTTCATCGCCAGCGCGAGCGAAATCAAAAGGTGAGGCGACGTACGGAGCATTCCGCAAGCACGCCTTCCTCGCTTCAAAGTTTTTGCCCAATTTGTTTTGAACGCTAAATTGCGTGCCGTGTTTTTGCGAACGTGGGGTTCGCAAAGAAATAAAATCGGGTCTAGAAAAACATTTAGCTGCCCGTTGACGAACGCCGGGCCAAACTTTAGGGAAAATTCACTGCGGAGTATTCATGGACGATAAAGAGCCGGTCATCGCTGCGGCGACAGGTCACAAGTAGACGCCAAATCCATCAAAGTTCTAGGGCGGCCTCGAAGCGGTGCGTTTGCGCCCGGCCATGTACATCGGCTCCACCGGCGAAATGGGTTTGCATCACCTGGTTTGGGAAGTCGTCGACAATTCCGTTGACGAAGCCATGGCCGGTTACGCCGACGAAATAAATGTCACCGTGCACGCCGACAATTCCGTGACCGTAGTGGATAACGGGCGCGGCATTCCCGTCGATATGCACGCTACGGAAAAGCGTCCCGCGGCCGAAGTTGTGCTCACTGTGCTGCACGCGGCGGAAAACTCGACAGCGACACTTACAAAGTTTCTGGCGGTCTTCACGGTGTCGGCGTTTCCGTGGTCAACGCGCTCGCCGATTGGCTGGAGCTGGAAATTTCGCGTGACGGTTCGGTCTGGGAGGACAAAAACCTACAAAAGGGCAAGCCCACCTCCAAGCTCAAGCAGGCCGGCAAGTCGCGCAAGACCGGCACAAAAATTACTTTCCATCCCGATCCCGCTATTTTTGATAAGTCTGTCTACAGTTTCGACACTTTGTCGCAGCGCCTTCGCGAGCTAGCTTTTCTTAACAAAGGCCTGAAAATCACGCTGACCGATGAGCGCAGCGAAAAAGTACAGAATTGCGCTTCACCGGCGGCATCGCGGAATTCGTCAAGCATCTCAATCGCGGAAAATGTACGCTGCACGATTCGCCCATCTACATTGAAGGGAAGACGCGGCGCCGTAGAAATCGAAATCGCGCTGCAATACAACGACACCTACGGCGAAAATGTTTTCGCCTTTGCCAACACCATCAATACCGTCGACGGCGGCACTCACCTTTCCGGGTTCCGTTCTTCGCTTACGCGCTCGATCAACAATTTCGCTTCCTCTACCGGCATGCTCAAGGAGCAAAAAGACGAAGTCACCATCAATGGTGATGACGTGCGCGAAGGCCTTGTCGCGGTCATCAGCGTGCGCTTACCGCAACCGCAATTCGAAGGGCAGACCAAAGGCAAACTCAACAGCGACATCAAAGGTGACGTCGAGCAGCTCGTAAACGAAAAACTCGGCGAATGGTTCGACAAACATTCCACAGTGGCGCGCCGCATCGTCGGCAAATGCATCGAAGCTGCCCGCGCTCGCGAAGCCGCACGCAAAGCCCGCGAGCTGACGCGCCGCAAATCCCGCCATGGATTCCAGCGGGCTGCAGGTAACTTCGCCGATTGCCAGGAACGCGATCCTGCGCGCTGCGAACTTTTCGTTGTTGAGGGCGAATCCGCAGGCGGCTCCGCAAAAATGGGCCGCGACCGCAAATTCCAGGCCATCCTTCCCCTCAAAGGAAAAATTCTCAACGTAGAAAAAGCGCGCTACGACAAAATGCTCGGCCACGAAGAAATTCGCGCTATCATCACCGCGCTGGGCACCGGCATCGGCAAAGACGATTTCGACGCCAGCAAACTCCGCTATCACAAAATAATTCTGATGACCGATGCGGACGTTGACGGCAGCCACATCCGCACGTTGCTGCTCACATTTTTCTTCCGCCACATGAAGGAACTCATCGATCGCGGCCACATTTATATTGCGCAGCCGCCGCTCTATCGCGTGAAGCGCGGCAAGACGGAACGCTACATCCGCGACGAGCATGAATTCGCCCACGAGCTGATGAAACGCGCCACTGAAGATCACGTCGTCAGAGCCAAAGAAGGCGTGAATCTCGAAGGCTCCGGCTTGACTTCATTCCTGCTGAACGTCAGGAATATCAGGCCGCCGCCGCGAAACTCGGCCGCCGCCTTCGCGAACCGGGTCTCGTGGAGCTGCTTTCCGAGAGCAAACTCGAAAAGAAAACCGACTTCGAAGATAAAAAGGGCCTGGAAAAACTCCTGAAGGAAATTGAAAAGTCCAAGCTGAAGATCGAAGGCAAAGTTACTTTCGACGAGGAACACAGCTTGTACGAAATTCAGTTTGGCCCGCCCACAGCCGGAAAATCAACTGGGCCGTCGCTTCCACTGCGGAATACAAGCGCCTGCGCGGCCTTGCGAAACAAATCGAGGAATTCAATCATCCGCCATTTACGATCTCCCGCAACGGCGACAAAGTTAGCAAGGCCAACGCCAAAGACGTTCTCGACTACGTGGTGGAGGACGCCAAGAAAGATTTCACCATCACGCGTTTCAAAGGCCTGGGCGAAATGAATGCCGAGCAACTCTGGGACACCACCATGAATGCTGACACCCGCACGCTTCTTCAGGTGAAGCTGGAAGACGCCGTCGCTGCTGAAGATATTTTCACAACGCTGATGGGCGAAAACGTGGAAGCGCGCCGCAAATTCATCGAGGAGAATGCCCTCGAAGTCGTGAACCTGGATATTTAATTTCGTAATGATTTATCAACTGGGATGGAGCACTTTACCCGGACTGCGCGGATTGGCGTGCAGTGATTTTCGCGCCACGCCAACAGCGGCACCCGATAACGAACGCGGTGTGGCCATAGAAATCGCAAGTGAAGAGCAGCGGGACACTTTGTTAAGGCAACTGGGAAATTATTTCGGGGCGAAGCGCTTCACCAACGCGGCAGACGCCTTCGACAGCGTAAAAGCGTTTGTTTTAGATCATGCAGCAAAGCAATCAGTTTAGATCGGCCAAAAATACGTAGAACCTGAGGATAAATGGCGGACGAAAGAACACTTCAATACTGCTTCCCATCGATATCGAAGTAGAAATGCGCAAGTCGTATCTCGACTATGCCATGAGCGTGATCATCGCGCGCGCCCTTCCCGACGTGCGCGACGGACTCAAGCCGGTGCAGCGCCGCATTCTTGTGGCCATGAACGATCTGGGGCTGGCTTCCAATCGCGGCTATCGCAAATGCGCCAAAATTTGCGGCGATACCTCCGGTAATTATCATCCCCATGGCGAAGCGGTGATTTATCCCGCGCTGGTACGTCTCGCGCAGGATTTCAACATGCGCTACCCGTTGATTGACGGCCAGGGAAATTTTGGTTCCGTCGATGGCGATCCTCCGGCGGCGATGCGATACACCGAGGCGCGTCTCGCGAAAATTTCTGAAGATATTCTTGCCGACCTCGAAAAAGAAACTGTCGACTTCATCCCCAACTTCGATCAGACCCGCGAAGAGCCCGTGGTTCTTCCTTCACGTATTCCGAATTTGCTGGTCAATGGCGCCAGCGGCATCGCCGTTGGAATGGCCACAAATATCCCACCGCATAATCTGCGCGAAATCGTGGAAGCCGCGATCCTTTTGATCGATAAGCCGGATACGCCGCTCAAAGAAATAATGAAGATTGTGCCCGGGCCTGATTTTCCGACCGGCGCGTACATTGCTGGGCGCGAAGGCATCGAAGCCGCCTATCGCACGGGCCGCGGCAGCTTCATCATGCGCGCCAAAGCAGCGATCGAAGAAGCCGCCAAGGATCGCGAAAACATTGTCATCACGGAAATCCCTTACCAGGTCAATAAATCACGGCTCATCGAACGCATCGCCGAGCTGGTGCAATCCAAAAAGCTCGAAGGCATCGCCGACGTGCGCGACGAATCTTCCCGCGAAGGCATGCGCATCGTCATCGAGCTGAAGCGCGGCGAAGAATCGCAACTCATTCTCAATAATTTATTCAAATTCACGCAGATGCAGGAATCATTCGGCATGATTCTGCTGGCGATCGTGGCCGGGCAACCGCGCGAGCTGGGCTTGATTCCGCTGATCAAGCTGTTCATCGAGCACCGCGTGGAAGTCGTTCGTCGCCGCACGATTTACGAGCTGCGCAAAGCACGCGAACGCGAACATATCCTGGTCGGCTACCAGATCGCGCTCGACCATCTGGACGACGTCATTCGCATTATCCGCGGCTCTGGCAATCGTGCCGACGCCCGCGAAAACTTGCTCAAATATTTCACCGAGCAGGACGTCACCATCACGGAGAACGGTAAGTCCCGCAAGCTTTCTGGCGTCAAGCTGGACGGTCGCAAGTACAAGCTGGGACCGATCGAAGGCGAAGTTGCCGCCCGCGGCACCGGTCTTACGCCCATCCAGGTCGATGCGATTCTCGAGCTGCAACTGCATCGCCTCACGCAGCTCTCCGTCGATGAAATCCTGAAGGAATTAAAGTCCATTCGCGAGCACATCGCCGAGCTGGAAGAAATTCTTAACAGCGAAAAAAAGTTGAAGCAGGTCATTACCGGCGAGCTTCGTGAAGTACACAAAGCCTACGGCGACGACCGCCGCACGCAAATCGTCGACAAAGTTGACGAGATCAAGCTCGAAGATTTGATCGCCGACACCGACATGCTGATTACTGTCAGCCATGCCGGCTATATCAAGCGCACCTCCACGGACACTTATCGTCATCAGGGCCGCGGCGGCAAAGGACGCATCGGTGCGCGCACCAAGGAAGAGGATTTCGTCGAGCATCTGTTCATCGCTTCGGCGCACAGCTACATTTTGATTTTTACTTCGAAGGGTCGAGTCTATTGGCTGAAGGTTTACGAATTGCCGGAGGCCGCCGCGGCCACGCGTGGCAAAGCGATCTCCAGCCTGGTGAAATTTCAGGAGGACGAAAAACTCACCGCACTGGTTGCCGCGCGTAATCTCGAAGAAGTTGGCCGTTACGTCTTCATGGCCACCAAGAGTGGCACGGTCAAGAAATCCGCGATCGTCGAATTCTCGAATCCACGTTCCAACGGCATCATCGCCATCAATCTTGACGGCGACGACGAGTTGATCGGCGTGAAGTTAACCGACGGCAAGCAGATGATTTTCCTGGCGAGTCATGAAGGCCAGGCTATTTTGTTCCGTGAAACGGAAGTGCGCCCCATGGGCCGCAATGCCGGCGGCGTAAACGGCATGGACCTCGACAAAGACGATTACGTTGTCAGCATGGACGCTGTGCCGCCCGATTTCAGCATTATCGAAAAAGAGCATAAGCAAACGTCACAAAATCTCGAGGAACTCGAAAACGAGCAGATCAAGGATTCATTGGTGACGTTGATGCTCACCGTGGCAGAAAAAGGTTTTGGCAAGCGGACGCCGCTGGCCGAATATCGCATCACTTCGCGCGGCGGCAAAGGCGTAGTCAATATGAAGACTACAGACCGCAACGGCTACGTGGTGGCCACTTTACAGGTGACCGAAGAATCCGACGTGATGATCATCACCCACAACGGCAAAGTCATTCGCGTGCATGCCAATGAAATTCGTGAAGCAGGCCGCTCCACACAGGGCGTGCGCTTGTTGCGGCTCGATGCCGATGACTCCGTGGCAGCGGCCGCCGTGCTCCAGGAAGAATCGGAAGAAGAAAAGAAATAAGCGCCATTTCCAAATGGCCTTCTGGATCACTGTTTAAGTTTCCCGCGCGGGCGTTACGCGCGGGGATTTTGCAGTGGCCGATCACAATTTATTGAGCCAGAGATTTCCTAACTAACTTAAACTTTTTTTCTTGTCGCGCCCCCTGTAACATCTCTCCATGAAAATGACCCGCCGGTTTTTTGCTTTGTTGCTGATCATCGGCGCTCCGCTGTTACTTTCTAGCGCGCGCCCGCCCGCCGATAATGCCAAGCCATCACAATATTTCGCTTTCGTCGGTACCTATACTTCCAAAACCGATAGCAAAGGCATTTATTCGTTTCACTTTGATTCGGGCACCGGCCGGCTGACTGCCATGGCTGTCGCCGCGACGACGCAAGACCCGTCATTTCTCACTGTCGCACCAAACGAAAAATATCTTTACGCCGTGAATGAGCTCGGGGAGTTTGATGGAAAAAAAAGCGGCGCGGTCACCTCATACGCTCGGGATCCAAAATCCGGACAGTTGAGTCAGCTGAACCAAGTCCCGAGCGGCGGCGCCGACCCGTGTTACGTTTCCTTCGACGGAACCGGCAAATATCTATTGGTCGCCAATTACTCAGGCGGCAGTGTCTCTACTTTTCCCGTCGCGTCTGACGGTCACATTGAATCCGCCTCCGCGTTCGTGCAACACTCCGGCTCTGGCCCCAACAAAGAGCGGCAGGAAGGGCCACACGCGCATTTCATCGCCAGTTCTGCCGACAATCGCTTCGTGTTTGTAGTTGATCTTGGTCTCGATGAGGTTGTGGTCTATCACTTCGATCCCGCCACCGGCTCGCTCATTCCCAATCATCCGCCATTCGCGAAGCTCGCTGCCGGCGCAGGGCCGCGCCATTTGGCTTTCCATCCCAACGGCAAATTCGCGTATGTCCTCAGTGAAGTGAACTCCACAGTTACGGCCTTTGACTACGATGCCGAAAATGGTTCTTTCTCAACGTTGCAGACTCTTTCCACAATTCCAAAAGATTTCAAGGGGCGCAATGACACCGCCGAGATCGTCGTGCATCCCTCGGGCAAATTTCTCTACGCCTCAAATCGCGGCCACGACAGCATCGCCGAGTTCACCATTGATCCAGGGCGTGGAACACTGACTCTTGCCGGAGATTTCTCCACACAGGGTAAAGAACCTAGAAATTTCGCGCTGGATCCAACAGGAAAGTTTCTGCTCGCCGCCAACCAGGAATCAAACAACATTGTGGTCTTCCGCATTGATCAATCCACCGGCGCCCTCACCGCCACAGGCCAAATCGTGCAAGTGCCCGCACCGGTCGACGTCGTCTTCATCCCCGCAAGATAGCATCGATTAAATACCAAGTTATAGTACTCACAAGTTAATCACAGTGTCTCTATCTGCACAGTTTCGTGAGCCCAGTTCATCCATGATGCCCGCCACAGAGGTATTTCAAAATGCGTAAAATAGGGCACTTTTCTGTTTTTTCCTTCCTAATTCTCTCCTTAGCTATCTTATCTGTATCAGTACCCAGTGCGAACGCGGACGGTATTCTCGGACCGGACCTGACCACCTTTTCAGTTCTGGGTGCCTCCACCGTTACCAATACCGGTGCGACTACACTCACTGGCGATCTGGGTGTGTCCCCGGGCTCTGCGATCACGGGCGAGTCTACGATCACCGTCAATGGCACAAATGCGGCGATGATCGGTAATCCGTTTGTCCACTCTAATGACGCGGTTTCAATTTCCGCTCAGAGTGAGCTAGCTGCTGCCAAGACCGAGCTCGGATCCCTTGCGCGGGCACTTTGTTACCGGCGAACCTGGGCGGACTCACGCTCAGTCCTGGCGTCTATACCGTTCCCGCCGGGACCACTAATCTGACCGGAACACTTACACTCAACGGTCAAGGTAACCTCAATGCCTTCTGAGTGTTCCAGATGCCCAGCACCCTGATCACTTCACCGGGATCAGTCGTCAACGTAATTAATACCGGTGCGGGAGCCGGTCTGTATTGGAATGTCGGCAGTTCCGCACTCTGGACACTACAACGTCGTTCGAAGGGAATATCCTTGCATTGACTAGCATCACGCTGGACACCGGCGCAACTGATCAATGCGGCCGAGCGCTAGCTAGCCCACACTGCCGCCGTCACCATGGACACCAACACGATCTCCATAGCCTGCACCAACCTGCTAAGCGGCACGACAGGCACCGGAGGCACCGGAGGAACAGGCGGCACTGGCACTGGTTTGGGCGGCGGCTTGACCGTACCGCCGGGTGGTGGGACGCCAGTACCTCTACCGCCGGTGAACACCCCGGAACCCGGTACGATGCTCCTACTTGGCTCCGGACTTGCCAGCTTCTTCTGCATAATGCGCATGAAGCGCTAACAATTCGTCTTTCATTTCGTAATCTACTTTGCCCAACCTTGTTCCAGGACCTTGCCTCCTGGATCGAACCGAACGCGATAGGTGAATGACGGAGTCCGGCGTTTCCCCATTTGTGGGAAACGCATGTCGGAAAATTCCACGATGGGCTCGCCGGCTTCTTCGTGGTAGCGCGTCACCGGAAAGCGGTCAAACCACAAAACTTTTTGCACCGGCGGAAGTTCTTTGGCCGCTTCAATATAAACGTTGGGATTAGCTTCAGGATAAAAGCGGTACTCGATAGGTGGCCGCTCGGTCTGAATCCCCGCAGAGTGTTCTCCCGGATCGGCGCCCGCGGGAATCTCGAACGGCGATTTCTGACTTAGATCCATCCGTATTTCGTAAACGCCGCCAGCAGTGCGCACTAAGCCGTCCCAGCGCCACAGCGAGGGAGGGAACGGAAGCGCACCGATCGATTGAACGTTGAGTTTCTGGAGTGCTGCAAAGTTCTTTACACGAGAAAGCGCGGTGTGGTGTGCGACAACCGCGAGCCCCAGATACAAACAACCGCAAACTAATCCGAATTGATTCCAGCGCCCGCGAATACTCTTTCGCGCCGAGTCTTGTTCTTCGAGATCTGAGCGCTGCGCCCGCTGGATTTTTTCCGCGGTGGGAAGCGGCAGCAAGAAGAACGCGGCCAGGATCAGGACGAAAAGCAAAACTGTGGCTGGCGAAATCGGCACTCCTACAGCGTCCGCCAGTCTCTGAATGACGAAAATCGCTATTGCGAAAATTGCGAATGAGGCAATGGCGCGGCGCCTGGACTTTTCCGGCCGCTCCTGCACCCAGGCAAGAATCTGTGGAACCAGCAAAATTCCGGTGAAGGTGAAATCCACGATAAAAATCAGATCCCAGGCCGGTCTCGACCATTTTAGCGGGGACCACACCATGGTTCCGAAGCTGGTCACCAGGTCGAGCAAGATATGACTAAGAATTCCCGCCGCGTAAATTCCTGAAAGGACAACGAAGGAAGGTGCATCCCATTTTCGCCAGCGGGCTACCCGTTGCGTGAGCCCTGCGAGCAGCAGCGCGAAAACTGGAAGACATATGAGCGAGTGCGTGATGCTGCGGTGCCAGGAGATGACCAACATCGGGTCGCGCGAGAATATATCGCGAAACACATCGGAGTCGGGAAAAATCGCGCCCAGCATTGTGGACCAAGTAACGATACGTTGGCGGTTCATCGGGCGCGAGGCGAATAAATCGTCTCCCTTAAAAACCGCCTTAGCGATTAGTGCTCCGGCAATTCCATGTGTGAGGGTGTAAATCTTGGTCACCTGGGGATGGACCAATGCCGGGGCGGCCTTCTGGAAGGGCTACTCGACTCTAAAAGGATTGGGAGATTTGAACGCCCTGAACATCATCTTGTTTTTCACGGATGGCCAGCCGAACACCATAACATTTGGGACGGTGGATGGAGGTTCGGGTCCCTTGCTGCCATTAAAGGGCGGAAGCTACTGCAACTCTACGCCAGGCTTTTCGGGTGTGATCGGCGGAAGCGCCGACGGGATCTATAAACAAACCGTTGCTACTTACCCAGCGCCAAATCCGGATCAGTTTACCATTGACAGTACCTACGGAAACAACGGTGGATGTTCGTTCCCGAGTAATTGGAACCCCTCTAACGATGTCGCTTATCTGCAGAACACCGATGCCTTCGGACACTCCATTAAGACGAGCTTACTAGGCGGTTCGGGCTTCCCCGCCTCGGTGACGACGAGCGGCGGACACGTCACTCTCAGTTCATCCAATGTGACTAACGGGGGTATCAACGCTCTGGATAACGCCGCCCAGGCTGCTAGGATCGACGCCGCCGCGGCCAGCATGCCCTATGTCGCGTACACGATCGGGTTGGGAAACTCCGGTGGTGTCAACGACGAATTGTTGAAGCGAATCGCTAACGACCCGTCGGCCCTGGCTCATCAAACCGCTTACACGGATGGCATCTACGTCTACACGCCCGACACGGCTCACTTAGCCTCGGCATTTGCGACCATCGCCGGCGATATTCTCCGCCTGTCGCAATAGCGATCTAGCCCCGGTGCTAGGTATTGCGATCCAGCAACGCACCGGCATTCGTCAGGGGCTGAAACGCCACTCGTCGCGGACCGCCCGAATAAGCGACTGCGGCAACGAATTCGGGCGCAGGTGAGAACCCATGCAGCGTCCAGCGGCGGGCCGCCTCGGCCCTGCCTCCCAGAGACAGCATCTCCGCGCGATCGCCTGGCCGAAGCGTGACTTGAAAACTATCCAGCGGAACCAAAGCCCATCTCCAACCGCCTTGATATACGCTTCTTTGCGCGTCCAACAATTAAAGAACCCTCGCGGACGGTCCGCCTCGGGAAGCCCCATCAGTTCGCTGGCTTCTTCGGGAGCGAAGAATCGCGCCGCGATCCGGTCCATATCCGGTATGGGCCGCACCTGTTCCACATCGATACCGATGTCGCAGCCCTCCGCCAAACAAAATACGGCCAGATCCCCGGAATTCGATACATTGAAGCGCAGCGGCGAGTTGGGATCGGCCAAGCCCGGTTTACCCTTTGGTCCATAGGAAAACAGGATCTGCCCGGGAGGCGTCTCTAAGATCCCGCCGAGAATCGCCCGCAACACGCCGCGGCCCAGGACAAACGCCCGCCGGTGTTCCTCGAAGTGGAATCGTGCCGCGCGCGCCGTTTCGTCATGGGACAGCCAAGAGCTGCAATCGGAGAACCGCTGTTCGGACGCCTCCAGTCGCACCGCCCAAACTTGTACCTGCAGGCCTTCTTGTAAACCAGATTTGCCATTCAACCCCCGCGGCAGCATAGAATAAATTTACCGCGACGGACTTTCTTCGGATGAGCTATCTGCGCAGCATTGGAGCCGTGGCCGCCGGGGAAGTAATCTTCGGCGGATCCGCTGTGCTCTTATTTCAATTGGCTCGCATGGATCCATACGCGCCGCGGCCTTCGCCCATTTTCATGCTTTTCACCACGCTGTACGGAGCCTTCTTCGCGGCCTTGGGTGGCTATGTCACCGCTCGGCTTGCGGGACGGCGTGAGATGGAACATACCGCGGCGTTGGTCTGCTTAATTATTCTTATAGCGGCTGGATCGCTGGTCGCTATGCTCGGTAAGGGTACTGTTTGGTCTGAAATTGCCACTCTTGTGGTCATGGCGCCTTGCGCGGCGCTGGGTGGCTTGTTTCGGCGAAGACAGACCCAACGGGTGGCCGCCTGAGATCCGTCTTATCGCGGCGGCCGTTTCCCGGTCAGGCGGTCCCACAAAGTTTCCGGATTTGCGTCAAATACCGCGTCGGAATCTCCCGATCGAATCAGCCATAATCCCGCCGCCACCTCGCTGCGCAACTGCTGCGCGGTCCAGCCCACGTAGCCGGCGTAGATCCTGAAATTATCGGGCGGCGTGGAGGCCGCCAGCAATTTCAGAATCAGCGGCTTGTCGGAAATAAGCGATATTCGGGGCATTACTTCGCGCCCCTCCGCGGGTTCGAAATCGGATTGATGCAGAGCCCGGATGCCAATCGCAAGCGGGCCTCCCGCCAGACGAGAACCGGACCGCCTTTCATGTTCGTCAACTCGGGGAAAGCCTCGGAAGCGGGGACGTCGGAGCGGCGGTTGACGATCAGGCCCAAAGCAGACTCCCGGTCGTACTGAACCAGAAGAATCACCGACTGCTTCAGGTCCGTATCGCGGGATTTTCGGGTCGCGATCAGAAGTTTCCCGGGCGCGAGTTGAGCGAACACGCAAGCGGGAAGGAGCAGCGCCGCCAGGATGAATAACCGACGCCCCGGCATTGCCGTTAATTAGCCGGTGCCGCGACAAAGCGGTAGCCGACGCCGCGAACCGTCAACAGATGCCGGGGTTTCGCTGGGTCGTCTTCGATGTACCGGCGCAGGCGCACGATGAAGTTGTCGATGGCGCGGGTGTCGGTGTCCTCATGAAGTCCCCAAACGTCAGCCAGCATCGCTTTTCTCGAAACGCGCTTACCCTCGTGCTGAATCAGATAGCGCAGAACATGGCCTCCATCTGTGTCAAGGGAAATATCCTATCATGAACGCGCAGTTCCAGGCGGTCGAAATCTACGGATTTGCCGTTAAATGCGAAAACATCTTTCGGAGCGGCATCGGCGGCCACGGCGATATCCGGAGCGGCATTCGCGGTTGGGGCGCCCTTGCGGAACCACTCCTTCCGCCGCAGCAGGCCGCGCAGCCTTGCGATGAGAATGGCCAGCTCGAAAGGCTTGGCGAGATAATCGTCCGCGCCCGCCGCGAACCCCTTCAATACATCCTCCGGATGGCCCCGCGCGGTCAGGATCAGCGTGGGAACATACTGGCCGGTCTGCCGCATTTCCGAAACCACCTCGAACCCGTCTATCCCGGGCAGCATGATGTCCAGCACCACGATGTCGAAAGACGGCGAGTCGGTTTTAAGCGTCGCCAGCGCTGCTTCCCCGCTCTCCACCAGCTGCACCTGATAGCCCTCGGCTTCCAAGTTGAAACGGAGTCCTTCGGCCAGATGCTGCTCATCCTCCACCACCAATACGCGACTCATTTTACGATGGGAAGTTTCAGGATAAACGTGCTCCCGTGACCCAGCCCCTCGCTTTCCGGCCCAGGCGCGGCCGCCGTGCCGCTGGCTACAGAACGAACGATGTAAAGGCCCAGGCCGGTGCCTTTCACGCGCATGGAAAGCGGCCCGGGGACGCGATAAAAACGCTTGAAGATCTGCTTCCAGTTCCATTTTCGGAATGCCCAGCAATACAT
>CAVPKZ010000179.1:0-24196 GCA_963705755.1 uncultured Acidobacteriota bacterium
CTAGCATTGTGGACCAAGTAACGATACGTTGGCGGTTCATCGGGCGCGAGGCGAATAAATCGTTTCCCTTAAAAACCGGCTAGTGATTATTGCTCGGACAATTCCATGTGTGAGGGTGTCCATAATTATTCAGTGTTGATGTGAAGCTAAAAAACGAAACCGGCGAAATTACAAGTTCTTTCAAGGCATACACCGAATACATCTCGGATATCACTCAATAAAAATTAAGGCGAGCGCTTCGAGCACGACACGGCCCCACCGGATGGCCGTCCACGACGTGGCGCGCAAGGGCCGCGCTGCATTCCGCCGTGGATTCAGGGGCGATGGCAGCGAGTAGGCCACCCGAGGTTTGCGGATCGAAAATAGATCGCGAAATTCTTGCGGTACTTCCGCGGCGAATTCAGCGCACTCTGCTACAAACGCGCGATTATTCTGAGCCCTCCGGAAA
This sequence comes from uncultured Acidobacteriota bacterium, assembly GCA_963705755.1. Taxonomy (GTDB): domain Bacteria; phylum Acidobacteriota; class Terriglobia; order Acidiferrales; family UBA7541; genus Acidiferrum. The sequence goes on from CAVPKZ010000179.1 coordinate 449, forward strand.
GATGACCATCCCGTGCGGCTTCGATGGCGCCTGGAAAATAAGCAAAAGCAGCGTGGTCAATTTCAAATGACACGGCCTCGATTCCTCCGATTTCGTTGCCGAGCGCCATTTCACGTGAGTGGCCCAGCACGCCAAATCCCGTGACATCTGTGACGGCGTGTATCCGGCACAAGGGTCGTTTAAACGATTGTGGGAGTGGTCAGCAAGCTCAGCCAAACCTGCGGCCGCCGCCCGATTCAGTGTAGTCATGGCGCCAACTGCAGCTGCCAACGATTGTTCCGAGGCTTGATTCTTTTTCAGCGCGGTGGTGATCACTCCGGTGCCAATCGGCTTTGTGAAGATGAGCACGTCACCTGGCCGGGCTCCCACGTTCCGCCAGATTTTTTTGGGGTGCACGGTTCCGGTCACGGCGTAGCCAAATAACATGTCTTCGGTGCGAATGGAATGGCCGCCGAGGACGCTGCATCCGGCCTCATTCATCTTCGATAGGCCGCCGCGTATGATTTGTTCAAGGATTGCGGGATCCGCGTGTTCGGGAAAGCCAACCAGGGAGAGTGACGAGACGGGTCGGCCACCCATGGCGTACACATCGCTCAAGGCGTTGGCTGCTGCGATTTGACCGAATAAAAATGGATCGTCGACTATAGGGGTAAAAAAGTCGACAGTCTGGACTAAGGCAAGTTCGTGGTTGACAAGGTAGACCCCGGCATCGTCGTTGGTTTCAAATCCTACGAGTACATTTGGATTTGCCTGCCGCGGAAGCTTTCTTAGGACTGCTTCGAGGGTGGCGGGATTCAATTTTGCCGCACATCCTGCGGCTTTAGTCATTGACGTTAATTTCAGAGCTGAAGCCACCTGCCACCTCTTTCTATGGTGTTTCAGAACCTGCGCCGCCATTATAAGGACGGGTTGATGTCTCGGCAAAGATTATCGACTGCCACTATCCCGTTGCGAATAAGTTTGCACCAAGGATGTGAATGTGTTTTCATCGCGGCGGCAAACGCCAAGAATTTTTACCAGACGCATCGTTGCCGGAGGAACCTAGTCGTCCATGGCTTCAATAGTCGCGCCATCAGAGTCCACCATTCGAAAGGCATTAAGCGAATTTCAAATCGATGTAAACTCCGATCAAGTTGCTCAGATTCAGGAATACATCCGATTGTTACTTGTGTGGAACGAAAAAGTTAATCTCACGGCGATATGCGATCCTTTGGAGATTCTTTACCGTCATTTTTGTGAAAGCATGTTTGCTGCGAATGTCGTGGAGTTAGGAAAATGTCGACTCGCCGACATTGGAACAGGGGCGGGGTTTCCGGGCTTGGCGTTGAAGATTTTGCTGCCCGAAGCCCAGATTGTGCTCGTGGAGTCCAACATTAAGAAAGCCACCTTTTTGGCGGAGGTCGTTCGGGCCTTGGGGATTACCGGGGCGAATGTATTAGTGAGCCGTTACGAAGAACTTGGTGACGAGATTGCGCCGATCGATTTTCTGCTGGCGAGAGCATTAGGAGAGTTTGACGTATTCTTGAAGTGGGCCGCTTCAGAACGGGTTGACGCTAAACGAGTGATTCTTTGGGTCGGCGCAGCGGATGTTGAGCAGGTGCTCAAGAGTCCCGGGTGGGCTTGGGAACCGGCCGTGATTGTTCCTCAGTCACTCCGGCGGGTACTTCTGATCGGTAATAAAGCGACTCCCTAGTCTAAATTGTTAAATTGTGGGCGCGCCGACATTCGGGCTGTTATTTGCGGCAAATACCTCCAAACTCCCAATTTTTCTGCTGAACTGTCTGATTAAATCTACGATTGTCGAACCGTCGACATTCTTACCTACGAAATGACTTTGTCCGCCGAAAACTTCTGTTTCACGTGAAACAAAATGGGTACTGATGGCCGAGGGCTTGTTTCACGTGGAACCGTGATTTGAATACTCTTTTACTCTTTGGGCAAGAGCCGTTCCTTAGAGGCCCATTAGCCGATTCGCGCTCGAAAACCCTGTTTCACGTGAAACAGAATTCTGTGGCAATAGCCCTGGAAGTTCGTTTCACGTGGAACGGGGATTTGGGTAAACTGTTACTCCTTTTGGGCAAGAGCCGTTCCTTAGAGGCCCATTAGCCGATTCGCGCTCGAAAACCCTGTTTCACGTGAAACAGAATTCTGTGGCAATAGCCCTGGAAGTTCGTTTCACGTGGAACGGGGATTTGGGTAAACTGTTACTCCTTTTGGGCAAGAGCCGTTCCCTAGAGTCCATTAGCCGATTCACGCTCGAAAACCCTGTTTCACGTGAAACAGAATTCTGTGGCAATAACCCCTTGAAGTTCGTTTCACGTGAAACTGACGATAGCGCCCCATGGCTAACTCGGCGACAGAAAGTTTGTTCCACGTGAAACGCATTCGTGGGCTTAGCCGTCCAGATTCGTTCTACCGGACCCTGGGCGACGCGACGATGTCGGTTTCACGTGAAACAACCAAGGGGCAGTACTGCCCACGTCCTTTCATTATTGGTTTCACGTGAAACAAGCGTCGACACAGGCCGGAAGTAGGCCGGCCAGTCCACGAAACACTCGTTTCACGTGAAACGGGACCCTCGGACTGCTCAAGGGTCGGAATTCCGACAATTGGTTCAAAAACGGAATTCCACGAGGTCGTTCGAACCGATTTCGCCCTGTTCCACGTGAAACAACTTGCAAGTGCGCAAAACCTTTGCTAAGTTTTCGCCTGGGGCAACATTTGGCAAGAATCATCGCTTGTGCAAACCAAAAGGGCGGTGTAGGCAAAACTACAACCGCCGTTAATTTGGCCGCTTGTTTGGCCGCCTCGGAACGACCTACTCTTCTCGTCGATTGCGACTCCCAAGGAAACGCTACAGCCGCCATCGGCTTCGTTAAAGACCCCGCCCGCAAGACTCTTTATCATTCACTGATCCTAGGCGAGCCACTTGAGAAAATCGTTCAAAAATCCCAAGTGGAGCTCTTAGATGTCATTCCGGGGGATAAGAACCTTGCTGGGGCTGCCGTAGAGCTGGTAACCGCCGAAAACCGCGAATATAAGCTGCAAGCAGCTCTAAAATCATTTCAAGATCGGTATCGATTCGTGGTTCTGGACTGCCCTCCGGCTCTGGACTTATTGACTTTGAACGCACTGGTCTGCGCCAACTCGGTGCTGGTGCCAATCCAGTGCGAATATCTGGCGCTGGAAGGCGTTTCTGAATTGCTGGACACGCTAATGCGTATCCGAAGGACGCTGAATTCGAGCCTGGAGATTGAAGGAATTCTGCTGACGATGTTTGACGAGCGGACCACGCTTTCGAGGCAAGTGGCAACGGATTTGAGAAGTTTTTTTGGCACGCAGGTATTCCAGGCGGTAATTGCTCGCAATGTGCGGCTGGCGGAGGCACCTAGTTTTGGTAAGCCTATCATTTTCTATGATATACACAGCAAAGGGGCCGAGGGGTACACACAACTTGCGCAGGAGGTAATAGCCAATGACGAGAAACGCGTTGGGAAGGGGGCTCGGAGCGCTCATTCGGGAGCCTGAGCCCGCGGTCGCACCTCAAGTAACACCACAAGTTAATACGAATCAACAAGATCAGCCCTATGGTACAACCCCAAGCGGGGCTGCGGTTGCGCCCGCGCGGGATGGAAGTCAAACCCTACAAATCGATATCGACCTGATCGAGCCCAGTCCTTTTCAGCCTCGAACAACGTTCCGTGAAGCGGCTTTGGAAGAACTGTCCCGCTCAATTCTGGCGAGCGGAATTATACAGCCACTACTCCTGCGCCCAGTTGGCAACCGTTACGAACTGATCGCTGGAGAGCGCCGGTGGCGGGCCGCGCAATTGGCGGGGCTCACTAAGGTGCCAGCGATCGTTCGGGAAGTTCGGGATGAACTCGCCCTCGAGATGACGCTTGTTGAGAACATTCAGCGCGAGGATTTGAATCCTATTGAGTCGGCCCGCGCGTTTGATCGCTTGATAAACGAGTTTCAGATGACGCTGGAAATGGTGGCAGAGCGGACTGGGAAAGACCGGACCACAGTATCGAACGCGATCCGGCTGCTGAAACTGGAATCGACGATTCAGGAATGGATTGAAGAAGGAAAGCTAACGGCGGGTCATGGACGGGCGCTTTTGGCTGTGCCGGATTCGCCGCTCCGAATGCGCTACGCGCACCGGGCTTCGCGTGGGGGCTTGACCGTAAGACAGATCGAGCGGTTGGCGTCGCGGCGGTCCCGCAATCGAGCCCCGGTAGCCAGGGAAGAATCGGATGCGAACACACGATCGGCAATTGACGAACTGCAACGGAGCCTGGGAACGAAAATCCTGCTGCGGCCACATACGAAAACGCACCCGGGACAATTGATCATTGAGTTCTACGACGATCCCCATTTGATGAGGCTGTACGATCAGCTGATGAAGTAGTATATTAGCGAGCTCGATAATACCTATAAAGCTCGCGCTGGTACGCGCGGCGGCCAGACGGCCGCGCTATGCGAGAACAGCGCACGGTTCCCTTTTGTTACTCCACCGGTGAGGAATTTTCCAACCATCTTTGCCGGACGGTGGTCAGGAATTTCTGTTTGTCTTTTTTGATCTGGCGAATCAGCTCAGGATTTTGATGCTCTTCGTGGGCCGCGGTCCAGAGGACCATTTCTGTTAGGACGGGCGCCAGGTCCATTCCTTTTTCCGTGAGCGTGTAAATGAGTTTTCTTCCGTCTAACGGATCTTCTTGCGTCGCGATGATTCCATAGTGCTCCAGTTTTTTTAGTCGATGGGCCAGAATATTTGTGGCGATGCGTTCGTAGGAATCAAGAAACTGCGTGTAGCTGCGGAATCCACGCAGCATCATGTCGCGAATGATCAACAGCGACCAGCGATCACCGAGTATTTCGACGGAGACGTTTAGGGGACACCCGGAACGTAGCTTGTTCCGCGGGCGACGGGGTGGCATAAACGAAGTGTAATATTGTCACTTGCAATTAACAAGTAATCTGACAAAATGTGTTGAAATTATTAGGGATTTCAAACGTATTTGTAGAAAGCAACCCGGGAGGACGGAATGAGTGGAGTGCGAGTTCTGGTGGGAACGCGGAAAGGCGCGTTCGTACTTACTTCGGATGGAAAACGCGAAAAGTGGGATATCAGCGGGCCGCATTTTGCGGGCTGGGAAATTTATCACATAAAGGGTTCGCCGGCGGATCCCAACAGGCTGTATGCGTCACAGTGCAGCGGTTGGTTCGGTCAAATGATTCAACGATCGCATGATGGCGGGAAAACTTGGGAGCCCGTCGGTAACAAATTTATCTATAACGGAGTGCCAGGTACACACCAATTTTATGACGGCAAGCCACACCCGTGGGAGTTCAAGCGCGTGTGGCATCTGGAGCCGTCATTGACGGATCCGGATACGGTGCACGCGGGGATCGAAGATGCGGCACTGTTTCGGTCGAAGGACGGCGGGCAAAACTGGAAGAGATTTCCGGATTGCGTAAACATGGCTCTGGGCCACGCTGGCAACCGGGAGCCGGCGGGATGTGTTTGCACTCGATCATTCAGGATCCGCAGAATCCGGGACGAATGTTCATCGCTATTTCGGCTGCGGGCGCATTTCGGACTGACGATGGGGGCGAAACGTGGCAGCCCATCAACAAGGGCCTGAAGTCGCTATATACTCCTGATCCGGAGGCCGAGGTGGGCCATTGCGTTCACCACATTGCGATGCACCCGGCGCGGCCCGGCGTGCTCTTTATGCAGAAGCACTGGGACGTGATGCGCAGCGACAACGGCGGAGACTCGTGGCAGGAAGTGAGCGGCAACTTGCCTACGGATTTTGGATTTGTGATTGATGTGCATGCGCACGACCCGGAAACTATTTATGTGGTGCCGATCAAAAGCGACTCGGAGCACTATCCGCCGGATGCAAAACTACGTGTGTACCGCAGCAAGACGGGCGGAAACGAATGGGAAGCTCTGACGCGTGGCCTGCCGCAGAGCGATTGCTACGTGAATGTGTTGCGCGATGCGATGGCGGTGGACTCCATGGATTCGTGCGGCGTCTATTTCGGCACGACGGGCGGGCAGGTTTATGCGTCCGCGGATGCCGGTGATAACTGGAAGCCGATTGTGCGCGATCTGCCGGCAGTGCTTTCCGTTGAGGTGCAGACGCTGGCATGATTCGTGTGGTGATGCCGGCGCATTTGCGGACGCTCGCGTCTTTTCAGGGCGAAGTGCAGCTTGAAGTACACGGTGCGGTGACGGTGCGGACGGTGTTGGACGCATTGGAGACGCGATTCCCGATGCTACGCGGGACCATTCGCGAGCATGTTACGCAGGAGCGACGGCCATTTTTGCGATTTTTCGCGTGCGGCGAAGATTTGTCGCACGATTCGGTGGATGCTCCGCTGCCGGATGCTGTGGTTTCGGGCGTCGAGCCACTTTTGATTATTGGAGCGATTGCGGGGGGATGAAGAGGACTGGCCATTCGGTCAGGCGTCCATTCGACACGTTAGGAATGGGTTGCGTTGACTTGCTGGCGCGCGAGGCTACAGTAGAAGAGTCTCGCGGAGGATTTCATGGCCTGGAAATGGCCCAGCGCTTCAAGTAACAACGTCACAGAAGAATGGACCGGATTTATTGATCAAGGGGTGACGCTGGAAGGCACGCTGCAGGTCACCGGAACGTTTCGCATTAACGGAATCGTGAAGGGCAATATTATTTCGGAGCACACGGTAATATTGGGCGAAGGCGCGAAGGTTGAAGGGCAGATTGAAGGCAATCGCGTGGTAATCGCGGGGCGATTCGACGGCGTGATTTTCGCAAAGGGGCGCGTGGAGATTCAAGCGAAGGGCGTGGTCACTGGCGAAGTGCACGCGCCGTGCATGGTGGTTGATCCGGGCGGAATTTTTGATGGGCGATGCCACATGTTGGCGTCGTCGGATATGACTTCCGGGATTACAATTCCGATTCGGGCGGCTGGGCGGGCTTCTTAACGCCGTTTTGATGGCTGGCAATCATTCTTCTTTGAAATTTCTCCTGTAAAAATCCTAGCTATTAAATTCGTTCAGGAAATTTTGCGTTTACAGCCATCCGGGCTAAAGCCCAAGGTTTGGAGACTCAATTTATGTCCTGGCTAAAGCCGCGACGCACCAAACACGTGCGATATAATGGCTGAATTAGTGTGAGCGGGTGATGAAGATGAGGACTGGCGCATGAAGGTGTTGCTGATTGGTGGCGGCGGGCGTGAGCATGCGCTGGCTTGGAAGTTGAAACAGAGCTCGCGAGTGACCAAGATTTGGTGCGCTCCGGGAAATGCTGGCATTGGGGCGGAAGCGGAATGCGTCAATGTGGATTCGGGCGAGGTGGCGGCGTTAGTCGCGCTGGCGGAGAAAACTCGGCCGGACTTAACTGTAGTGGGGCCGGAATTGCCGCTGGTGAACGGAATCGCGGATGCGTTTGCGCTGCGGAAGTGGGCGATTGTAGGACCAACGCGGCAAGCGGCGCAATTGGAAGGCAGCAAGATTTTTTCGAAAGAGTTTTTGCAGCGGCACAATATTCCCACGGCACAGATGTACGGTTCGTTCGATTCCGCGGACAAGGCGAATGCAGCGCTCGAAAATGTGAAATGGCCAGTGGTGATGAAAGCGGATGGATTGTGCGCGGGCAAAGGGGTTTTCCTGGCGGCGGATAAAGAGGCGGCGAAGAATTTTATCTCCAGTGTGATGGAGAAACGAGAACTCGGAGAAGGCGGAGCGCGGATTCTGCTGGAAGAAACGCTGGAAGGAGAGGAGCTGTCGTTTATTATTTTGACGGATGGCGAGCGATACGCGGCGCTGGTCCCTACACGGGATCACAAACGTGTTTTTGATGGGAATGAGGGGCCGAATACGGGAGGGATGGGAGCGTATTCGAGTGATGAATTGTTGCCGACCTCGTTGCGCGAGAAAATCGTAGCGCAAATTGTGGCGCCGACGCTGCAAGGGCTGGCCGCTGACGGGATTCGCTACCAGGGATTTTTGTATATTGGGGTGATGTTGACGAAGACGGGGCCAAAGGTGCTGGAGTTTAATTGCCGGCTGGGCGATCCGGAGACGCAAGCGATCGTGGCGCGCATGGATTTTGATTTGGCCGAGGTGCTGGCGGACGCGGCGGCGGGACGGGTGGACGCGTCGAAATTAAAATGGAAAAGTGGCGCAAGCGCGTGCGTGGTGATGACGTCGGGGGGTTATCCGGGGAAATTTGAGACAGGCAAGGAGATTACCGGGTTGCGTGAGGTGGATCAGGTCCTCGGGGTGAGAGTGTTGCATGCCGGAACGAAATGCGACGGAGATAGAATTGTGACTAGTGGCGGACGGGTGCTTGGAGTTACCGCGGCAGGCGCGACTTTGGACGCGGCGCTGGGCGCTGCTTATGAAGCGGCGCAAAAAATTCATTTTGCGGGGGCGCACTACAGGAAAGATATTGGAGCATATGCGAGCGTGAATGGGAGAACGATTAATAATGATGTTCTCACGTTACAAAACCTACCCTCCAAAAAGCCGAGGGTGGGGCACCCTCCGCGCTTTTGAGTTTTGCTGTACTTAGTGGCGGTAATTAGCGAGGCACTTTTTTATGGCAAAGATTTTGCATATTTTTCGCGCACCGAAGAAACGGCTTCCGATGGAAGAGCTTGAAGAAGTGCGGGTAATCACGAATGTGGGGCTGGAGGGTTGTGCGCACGCGCGTCCGGGCGGCGGACCGAGACAAGTGTTGCTGGTGGATCGAGAAACGTTGGAGGCGATGGACCTGCGGCCGGGGATTGTGCGCGAAAATATTACGACCGAGGGGATAGATGTGAACAGCCTGGCGCTGCAGCAAGAATTGCGCATTGGCGAAGTGCGATTGCAAGTGAGCGAGATTTGCCATCCGTGCGATCAGCTGGAAAAAATACGGCCAGGATTGCGGCGCGAGATGCGCGGGCGACGAGGAATGTTGTGCCGCGTGCTGGAGGGCGGAATGATTCGTAGGGGCGACACGATTGAAAAAGTTTCAGCTGCGGCGAGATTGCCATTCGCGGAAAACTCACGGAGTGGGCTTTTTGCGAAGTGAAGGCGCGCCTGGCGGGCGTGTTTTGTCGTCGGTTTTTTCGACGGGTTCATCGGGCGGAACAATCCAATCGAAGCCATGCTGCTCTTCCATAGTGCCAAGAAAAAATTTGTTGCCGCCAGCGATTAAAGGTAATGCTGCGCGCAGAAAATCGATGGAATCCGCGGCAGAAGTTTTTTGCGCCTGGCCATGGTCGATAGCGTCCATGACCTTGGCGAATTTTGGATCACCGGAACGTAGCCGAGTGAGAGCGGGGTCGCCGGCTTGGATAAGTGCGATCAGAGGCGGTTCGGTGTTTTGCGTTACTACTTTGCTGGCTAGCACGCTGGGATCCTCAGGGGGATAGCGCGCCTCGACCAAGGTGTGGGGCGCTTTCTTGCCGCCTTCGGGCGGATACAGTTGGGTGAAGCGCGGGCGCAGGATGCGCGTCTGCCAATATTCCCCCGCGTGCGGCCACTTGTTGCTGCTCGATGCGATATTCCACTTGCCAGATTTCGGGGCCGTAATCGGGACCGAAGCCGATAATGACCAGCTCGAAAAGCGCGTCGTCGGGACGGAAATCGAGCTTGTGATGAAGCTGCGCGACCAAGGGGCGAAGTTTTTCGAGAAAGGCGACGCCGATGGTTTCCAGATCGGGGGCTTCTTGACCAGGATATGGCGAATAGTGCTGGTTGTTCGGGGATTGCGCGATGCTTTGATAATTGCGATCCAGGCGAACGGGATCGGGAACGGAAGGAATTTGCCATTCGGATGCGCCGAGGAGGACACCGACGTGGGTGGCATCGAGCTGCAAGAGGCGAGGCGGTACAGAGTTCACCTCGACGGGCTGATTGATGGCGGCAAAGACGATGACGTTGTCCTTAGCGACCTGAGCGATGACGCGGCCGCCTGCGAGGCTGGCGACGATCTCATCTTCTCGCTGCAGGTTTTGAGCGCCGGTGATCGCTGGCAGCAGCATGGCTGCGAAGAAAATCGAAATTAACGAGCGATGTAGCACGATAGATTCACACTACCACAGTGGTTCGAAGAGGGGGCTTAGCGGAACGTTGTAGCGGTTCCGTAAATACAGCATTTTCGGTAGAGTCTGGAGTAGTAAAACAGTTCGAAGCTGGATTGGTAACATTTGTTGCTTGGGTGGAAAAAACGATCGAGGGTAATTGACGATGGGATTGAAGAAGGCGAAAAGCATCACCCACAACGGGAAGAAGCTGACGGAAATTCTGGAGGCGCACGAGCGATTTTTTCGGGGGCAGGATGGCGGGGAGCGCGCCAACCTAGCCGGGGCGGATTTGTCTGGGGCCGACTTGAGCGGAGTGAACCTTAGCGGCGTGATATTGACTGGGGCTAACCTGACGGGCAGCGACCTGCGGAAGGCAAAACTGCCAGGTGCGGATTTATCGGGGGCCAAGATGCATGGAGTGGATCTGCGCAATTCCGATTTGACGGAGGCGATTTTGCCGGGCGCGGATTTGTCGGAAGCGCAGGCGAGCGGGATTGAGTTTTTTCGATGCGACCTTTCCAATGTGAATTTCGAACGCGCGCTTTTGCGGAACACGAATTTTAGATTGGCGAATATCAGCGGGGCGAAGTTCGCGGGCGCGGATATGGGCGTGGCGATTTTGCGGGAGACGGATTTGACGGGCGTGGACCTTTCGGGTGTAGATTTGGCGACTACCCTGATGCCTAAAGGGTATGTGGCGGCGGGCAAGAAGAGCGCGTAGTTGTGAGCGAAGCGCGAAACGCGGCGAGGAAAAGGGCCCAGCGTTAGTAGGCAGACTTCGCATCGCAACGTCCGGTGGTTGAAACAATGACATGTCAACGGAACGAGGCCGCTTGGCTCGCGCTAGGGATCGAAGAGAGATTCCTCCGCTGCGCAGGCCGACTCGTTCGCGGACCAACGAGGGGAACAAGCGTCGGCCTGCTCCGGTCGGAATGACCGTTGGTAGCTGGTGTTGGAAGTTGGTGCTGGTATTAGATGGTGCTTTTCGGTTTTTGTGGTTGGGGTATTTGTGGGTAGGGGGTTGAAGGTTTCCTGAGATTTTCTTCTTTGGCTACACCAACGGCACAATTCGAACGTTCCATGGTGCGCGAACGCGTGCTGGAGGAGATCCGTGGCTTGTTGCAGGAATTGGGGAGTGCGGGCGCGATGCCCATGCTGAACGGTTCCTCGCATCTGGAGCGCGATTTGGGATTGGGCAGCCTGGAACGAGTGGAGTTGATGGCGCGGCTTGAAAATGCGTTTGGCGTGCGCATCGCGGACCAGGCGGCTACCCAAGCGAATACGCCGGACGATCTTGCTGCGGCAGTGATGGAGGCTCCGGAAAGCGTTGCGGAGACAGGGGGAATTTCCGCGGAGCGGGCGTCCGTTAAAGTGCAGCAGCTGAGACGCAAAGCTGAAGAAACTGGCGTGGTGTCAGCGGAAACGCTAGTGGATGTTCTGCATTACCGTGCGGCGCATGACGCGTCGCGACCGCACCTGGTGATTACGGAAGATGCGGACGGGCAAGACAAAACGATAACGATGACGTTCGGTGAGTTGCACGGGGCGGCGCAGCGCTGCTCGGCGGAATTGATGCGGCGGGGAGTGAGCGCGGGCAGCCGAGTGGCGCTGATGCTGCCGACTTCACGCGCGTTTTTTGTTTCTTACGCGGGGATTTTACTGGCGGGCGCGATTCCGGTGCCGATTTATCCGCCATTTCGCGCCGATCGCATTGAAGAGTACGCGGCGCGGCAATCGGCAATTTTGAATAATGCCGGCGTGATGTTGTTGCTGACTTTTCGTCGAGCGGAAGCAGTGGCGAAATTATTGAAGCCCCGCGTTGCCTCGCTTGCCGCCGTGGGGGATGCGGAAAAATTAATTGAGGCGGCGGATAGAGCGCCTCTTCCCTCACCGGGGGCGCGACCGCTGCATTTAAGTGGAATGCGCGCGAGAACGGGAAAAGACATCGCGTTGCTGCAATACACTTCGGGCTCAACTGGGGACCCCAAGGGTGTGGTGCTGACGCACGCAAACTTGCTTGCGAATATCAGAGCAGTGGGCGAAGCGGTGAAGATGGGGCCAGACGATGTGGGAGTGAGCTGGCTGCCTCTTTATCACGACATGGGGCTGATCGGCGCATGGTTGACGCTGCTGTATTACGGAATTCCGCTAGCGGTAATGTCGCCCATTGCGTTTTTGATGCGGCCGGAGCGATGGCTGTGGGCGATTCACAATCATCGCGGGACGATCAGCACGGCTCCGAATTTCGCGTACGAGTTGTGCGTGAGAAAAATCGCGGACAAAGATATTGAGGGGCTGGACCTGAGTTCGTGGCGTATGGCGATGAATGGAGCGGAGCCGGTGAATCCAGGAACGCTGGAACGCTTTGCAACACGCTTCGCGAAATATGGGTTTCGTGCCACGGCGTTGCTACCGGTTTATGGATTGGCGGAGGCTTCGCTCGCGGTTACGGCAGGGCCAATGGGGCGCGAGCCGGTGGTCGATCGAATCGAGCGAAAAGTTTTTGAGTCGGAAGGAAAGGCAATACCGACGCGCGCTGAAGATGAAAATTGTATTGCGTTTGTTTCGGCGGGGAAACCCGTGCCGCGACATGAAATTCGCGTGGTGGACAATGCGGGCGTGGAAGTGGCGGAGAGGACCGAGGGGTTTTTGTGGTTTCGCGGGCCTTCGGCGACCACGGGATATTATCAAAATAAAGCTGCGACGGATGCGTTGCTGCCGCTGGGGCCTGACGACGGGAATGGAGAATTCGCGTGGGTGAATTCGGGTGACCGCGCATACATCGCGGATGGCGAACTGTACGTAACCGGCCGCGTGAAAGACATCATTATTAAGGGCGGACGAAATTTGTATCCGCATGAAGTAGAGGAGCTGGCGGCGCGGATAGAAGGAATTCGCAAGGGCTGCATCGTGGCGTTTGGAATTAAGGATCAAGCAAGTGGAACAGAAAAAATGGTGGTGGTGGCGGAATCGCGAGAAACGAATGACGCGCGGCGTGCTGAGATGGCGGCCAAGATTACGGAAGTAGTATCGCGAGGCTTGGGATTGCCGCCGGATCGCGTGGAACTGCTTCCACTGGGCAGCATACCGAAGACGTCGAGTGGGAAATTGCGCCGGGAAGAGACGAAACAACTCTATCTGGCGGGAACGCTGTCGGAGAACCAGGCGCCCGCCTGGCTGCAAATTGCGCGGCTGGGCGCAGGCGGAGCAGTTTCAGCCACAGGGCGCGCGATTGCGAAGGGCGTGAAGCGTGGGCTTGAATTTTTGTACGGAATTTACTTCGCGATGGTGTTCACGCTGTGGATCGTGCCGACGTGGATGATCGTGCAGCTATATACGGACCATCGAGCGGCGGGAAGATTTACGAACGGCGCGCTGAAGATTTTGTTTTTCCTGATTGGCTGCAAAGTGCGCGTGATGGGAAAAGAGTTTATGGATACTCCGGGCGCGAAGATTTACGCGTCGAATCACACGAGTTATTTCGATGTTGTGGCGCTGATGATGGGACTGGGAGTTCCCTATCGATTTGTGGCCAAGATGGAAGTGACGGGTATGCCGTTTATCGGGACCTTTCTTCGGCAGATGGGGCATTTGTCATTTGACAGGTCGGATGCGGAATCGCGATTGCATCAGGCGGCGGAAATAGAAGACTTCCTGCGCAAAGGCGAGTCGGTTTTTGTTTTTCCGGAAGGAACATTTACGCGCGATCCGGGGGTGCGGCAGTTTCAATTGGGCGCTTTTAAAGCAGCGGTGGAGACTGGAGCGCCGATTATTCCGGTGTCGTTAAGAGGGACGCGCAAAATTTTACCCGACGGCGCAGTATTGCCGCGGCCTTCGGACGTGACGATTACGTTGTCGCCGCCGATATTTCCGCGCTTGACCAGCGGCGATGCAGCGGCGGGCGGAGCGGACTGGCATGAATTGATTCGGCTGCGGGACAGTGTGAGGGAATCGGTGGCAAGGAATTCTGGAGAAGCGATGTCGTAGGGGTTTATGAATGATGGAAGCTAGACTCATCTCACTCGCTGAAGCAGTTGTCTTTGTTTTGCAAAATCCCAGATAAAATTACGTTTGGCGCGCCTGGTACCCCTCTCTAACGGTGGGCCGGATCCCATGTTTCGGAAGTCAAGCCCAGGCATATCCATCGGACATCTAACACGACACTAACGTGCTAAGCCTCTAGGTACAGCGATGGTCGTATGGTAGGGTAACTGACAAAAGGGTTAAATGCCAACTAGACAGTACGAAAGTGCGGTGTGTGTTGGCGAATTTTTTTATTGTAGATGACGATAATCATGTTCGGCGACAACTACGCCGACTGATAGAAATGGAACGCGATTTGGTGGTTTGTTGTGAAGCGGAGACTCGGAAAGAAGCGGTAGAAAAACACTCCCACGAGGCGCACGTCACATTGATGGATTTCAATATGCCCGGAATGGACGGGCTGAAGGCCTCGCGTTTAATTCTCTTGAAATGCCCAGATGCCTTGATCCTTATGGTGACGGTCTTCTGGTCCGAACAGTTATGCGACGAAGCGCAGAAGGCGGGGCTTAAGGGAGTTTGTTCCAAGAGCGAATCCCAGCGTATCATCGAGGGCATCCAGACACTGCTTCGTGGGGAGACGTTTTTCCCGGTGCACACCCACTGATTTCCGCGTTGTAAAACCTCGCGAAAAAGCCGACGCAATCCTCAGCCATGTCGATGCTGACGTCAGAGGTACGGTTTGAGTAAAACCGGCGGCCTCGGGGACGAGATTCACTCCGGAATACGCCTGCAACAGACGCCCAATAGCGTTGCGCATGATCACAGTGTTAGCTGGCAGCAGTACTTAGATGGACCTTCAATCCCTAATGAAAAAGAGCAAGAAGGTGGTTACACTATTAGTAACAGTAGGCTGTTTATATGTCACACAACTCCCCAATAAAACTCGCAAAGCTGACATCTTAAGAAAATTGTACCGTCCAGCGATAGCAAGCGTCAGCGATAGAGTTTGTAAATGACGGTGATGTGGGTGTCGACTTCGACGGCGCGCCCATTGAGAAGCGTTGGTTTGTAACGCCATTGGCGCACGGCATCGAGCGCGGATTGATGAAACATGGGATCGCCTTCGAGAACTTGCAGAGACCGAACTGCGCCGTCGGCGCCGACGAGGGCGTGGAGCTCGACGCGGCCTTCGCGACCGGTTTGGCGGGCTAGCGTGGGGAAGGTGGGCTCGACGCGATGAATGAGCATGGCGGGGTCAATGTGTGTGACATGCACGATGCTGGGTGTAGGGACATCCGGAATGACGGGATGCGGGCCGGTATTGGCGGCGAGGCCCCTACATTCGGAGCATTCTGGACCGGCGCCTTCGATGATATCGGCGCCAGGGATGGTTTCGTCCGAGTGTCCCGATTTAGTGGACTGCGTGTGAGCTGTGGCGAGTACCGGCGGGCAACTCAGGCAAAAGCTAAATTCATGAGTTCGCGTGGCGTGATGCAGGCGTTCCACGGTGTGCTCAGAGGTGGTGGCGTGATAGTAGGGCGGCAAAGGCATCACGTTCGCGAGAGCGATGCGCGGAGTCTTGGATAGGATGGGGATCAAAATTAGTGCTGCCAGTACTGGCAATTTGTACGAGCACGGACAGAAGCAAAGAGCGGCGACGGGTGCGGCGAGCGCGATGGAGCTGATCGGCGTCGCCGTCGACGAGACAGGCGCTTAAGGATACTGAATCATGAGTTTCAACAGACTGGTTTTGCGATTTTGCACGCACCACACACCTCCGGTTTCATACGAGTTTCGGATTGCTGAGATTGGCGACGCCAACTTCCTGAAGATTTAGATTTTCAGGAAGCCGGCGCCGCGCTCGCAGGGATGTGAGGTACGCGCGTTCCTCAGTTCATTGGACACCGAGGAATGAAGTAAGTTCCTATGGTGGAAAAATCGAAGAGAGATTCCTTGCTGCGCAGGCCGAGTCGTTCGCGGACGAACGAGCGGAAAAGGCGTCGGCCTGCTTCGGTCCCGCCGGTGGCGGGCAAGCGGGATGGCCGTTGGTCGTATGGGTTGGCGATGCGAGGGAAAAAGCGCCGGACCCTCTCGGTCGGGATGGGCTTTAGCAGGGGTTGTTGCGTTGGATGACGGTGATTTTGAAGGAGAAACGTTCGAAATGTTTGTAAATTGAATATTTTCGGGAAACTGTACCGAAGTGGGGCGTGGGTGCATCACACCCTTTGTGGACGTGGATCCTAAGGAGGGCAATGCCATGGACCGGCGTAATGTGGAAACAGTAGGTGTACGCCGCACGGGCTGGGCCGCTCTGGACCGCGATCCGCAGCAGGATACGGTGGAATACACCTGTCCGCACTGCGGGGCGCAGGGCCAGAAGAACGCCCGGCGCGAGCGTGCGCAGTATCACTTCACGGATGGATTTTTGCAGGATTTGCAGGGCGAGGCGACGCATTGCCGCGCCTGCAACGGGTCATTGCGGGTTGTGCCAGTAGTGCTGCTGCACGATCAAGACGAAACGCGGCGCTTTAAGGCGGTATTTTCGGAAGAATTGCCGGAGTTACCGGTGGCGTCAACAAAGAACGCGTTGGCAGCGTAAGGCAATAGACTAATATTTTGATAAAGTAGACGAAGCACCTGGAAACGGGCGCTTTTTTGTTTTTGTGGCGTTTTGTTGGCAAAGGGCGGAAAGGCTGTCCAAACGCACGAAGGCGCAGCCCAGGAAACCGGCTGCGCCTTCGTAAATGTAACCTTCCATTAGACTTTCTTCGCCTAATTTACCTCACTACGGATTAAGGATGCTCGTCGTGGTCGTGGTGATAGTTCTCATGATCTTCATCTCGCCAATCGTGCTCGGTATGCCAGGTCTGCGAGTCTGCATCCCACCACCTGTGCCCATGGCCCCAGCAATATTCGCGAGCTTCCGCGAGGTTGTGACGGGCGTTGTCGGCTTCGGAACTGCGGTACCCGTGATGCTCGATAGCCTCGTGGAGCCTATGGTCGGCGCGATTAATGCGTTTCTGGCAGTTGTTGTCATCAGCGCGCAAGCTGGGGGCTGCGCCTAATGTGGCAAAGGCCGCGAGGGCCGCAGTCAAGAGCGCGGTTTTGCCGAGGTAGTGTAACCATCGATGTGGCAGGTTCATTTATTGTCTCTCCTTGTGAGGACCAGCCTCGAAATGGAGGGTAGGGTCGCGGATTGATTTGGGCTATACGGCAATGCCCTTAGGAGGGCTTAGTGCGATGCGGTATGGATTTCGTGCTCAATTAAGCACTAAGACTGAAGAAAAGAATCGACTTGCATGTGGTACTTCTCGAGGCCGGCCCGGACGTAGTTAAAGGCCTCGTCCACGGTATCGGCGAACTGCAACATTTTAAATTCACATTCGTTGATGGTGCCGGAATTCACCATGGCCTTCCAGTTCAGAACCTGATCCCAATATTTTCGACCGTAGATAAGGATGATGTTGTGCTCGGCCAGCTTGTGCGTTTGCATGAGCGTGAGCATTTCCATGAGCTCGTCGAGGGTGCCAAAGCCGCCGGGGAAAATGATGAGAGCTTTGGCGATCTGCGCGAACCAAAGCTTACGCATGAAGAAGTAATGGAAATTGAAACTGAGCTCGGGACTGATATAGGCGTTGGCGAATTGTTCGTGGGGAAGCTCGATGGAAAGGCCGATGGATTTGCCGCCCGCTTCGGTGGCGCCGCGATTGGCGGCTTCCATGATGCCGGGACCACCGCCGGAGCAAATTACGAAGCGACGCGGGCGTGGACCCAATGTCATGGCCCAGGCAGTGATTCTGCGAGAGAGTTGACGGGCTTCTTCGTAGTAGCGGGACATTTCCAGCAAACTCTTGCGCGGCGAACGGCGGCGCGGTGCTTCACGCGGTTCGCTGCGGGGATTTTGTGCGCCGGGAGGAGTTTTAAGCGGTTGTAGCGCGCCAGGGCCAGATCTCGCGGGAGGATACGCGCGGAGCCAAACATGACGATGGTGTCGCCTATACCTTCTTTTTTTAATTGCACGTAGGGATGAATGTATTCCGCAAGGATGCGGAGCGGGCGAGCGGGAGTGCTCTGCAGAAAGTCAGGATCTTCGTGGGGCGCTTTGGGAGCGTGGCGGGGCTTGAGCTTTGGTAATGCGGCAGACATGCTTTTCTCTCCGTAAGGACAAACCTCAATTGTAGGAAGCGGAGCTGGCCCCGGCAACATCTAGAGGGTCGCAGGCGTCGAATCCGATACAGTGGCGCTTCATGGTCTGGTTCTATTGTGTTCTGGCACAGGGCCCAAGAGAAGCACAGACTGCGAACAGTGTTACATCAGATTTATGGGTGCGACGCTACAGTGAGGTGACGATGGCTGTACGAGCTACGGCGCGAGTTGCGGGATTGATTTTGCTTGGGCTGACCGGCGCGTGCACACAAGCATCGGCGCAAGCGCCGGAAGGACCCATGGCGCCGAAACCTGGCAGCGCGGTACAGCAGCCGCCGCCAGGAGTAGCAGCGCGATTGAAGGTGCGAGTTTCGCTGGTGAACACGCCGGTGACGGTGCGCGATCGTAGCGGGCAAATGATTCACGATCTGGACGCCAGGAATTTTACGGTTACGGACAATGGAATCGCGCAAAAGATTACCCATTTTGATTTGGGAGGCGATCCGCTTTCGGTAGTGATCTTGATGGAGACCAGTGAAAGGATCGACTCCATATTTCCGGAAATGCGCAAGACCGGAAGTCTTTTCGCGGAAACAGTGATGGGTGCAAGTGGAGAGGCCGCGATTGTGGGATTCAACGATTCCGTGGATAAGTTGCAGGATTTTACCGCGGACGGTGAAGCGATTGAAAAGACGATTCACGGTATGCGGGAAGGAACGTGGGGTTCGCGATTGTACGATGCGATGGCAGTAGCGGTGGAAATGTTGACTAGCCGTCCGCAGGCGTCCGCTGAAATTCCCGGGAGGCGCAGAATATTGTTCGTCATGTCTGAAGCGACGGACGTGGGCAGTGCTACAAAATTAGGAGAAGTGCTACGGCGGGCGCAGCTCGCGAATATCACGATCTATAGCGTGGGGCTGTCGACTACACGCGCGGAATTGCAATCGAAAACGAAAAAGCAACCGATGGAAGTGACGCCGCCGGGAACTTTTGGGCACCCGCCGCTGCCGGGCACGGTGCAGACGCCGACTTCAGAAGCGCAGCGTGTGGGCGGTATTGATATATTGGCGCTGGCGGTTTGGGCGGTGCAGCATGCGGAAAACCAGGTGAAGGCGCATGCCCTGGAAGTGGCCGCCACAGCGACCGGCGGAGCTCACGTGGCGACGTACCGGGACCGTTCCATTGAGAAGGCCATTGATGAAGTCGGCGGAGAGCTGCATTCGCAGTACAGCGTGAGTTATACGCCCACTGGCACTGCAGAATCGGGCTATCACGAAATTAAAATCAGCGTGGACAAGCCAGGAGTGACGGTGCGCGCGCGGCCTGGATATTATCTTGAACCACCAGCGAGTTAGCACCGTAGAACGCACCCCGCCTGGTTAAACAGGTTCCCTCTTCGCCTTGGGATGAAAAACGGCAGCTATGAACAAACCCTCATGCGTGCGCCGCGGCGGCGGCGGGCAGGGTGAACTGAAAAGTTGCACCGCTCCCGGGGACACCCGTGGCCCATAAGTGACCGCCATGCGACTCGATGATTGACCGGCTAATGGGAAGCCCCATGCCAGTCCCGTTATCCTTGGTCGTAAAGAATGCTTTGAAGATTTTATCCACCTGCTCCGGGCGCAAGCCCACACCGTTGTCGCTGACCGAGACCTGCACGTGACCGTGTTCGACTTGCGACGAGATAGTAAGCTCACCTTCGCGAGCGGTTTCCTTCATGGCATCGATGCCGTTGAGCATGAGGTTCATGAAAACTTGTTGCATTTGCACACGGTCTGCCATGACTTTGGGAAGATCATCAGCCAGCTTGATTCGGATTGAAATTGAGTAGCGGTTGGCTTCGCTGCGCAGTAGCACAATCATTTCTCGTATGAGTTCATTTACATCAACCAATTCTCGCTGCAGAGCTTCCTTTTTGAATAGCGAGCTGATTCTGCTCATGATGTCAGCCGCGCGAGTAACATCTTTGACTATTCTTGCCGCCGCTTCGCGCCCCTCTGCGAGGTCGGGCTCGTCACGACCAAGCCAACGCAAACAAGTTTTGGCGTTTGTCATTGCTGCGGAAATTGGCTGCCTGATCTCGTGCGCCAACGATGCCGTCAACTCGCCCATCGTCGTCACCCGGCTTAAGTGCGCAAGATCAGCCTGTACCTGGCGCAATCTCTCGCGTTCTTCCTCGGCCCGCTTGCGCTCGGTGATATCCATTACCGTACCGACGAATTCAACGAGATCGCCGGGTGGACTGAAAACGGGATGGCCTACTGTATGGATGTCCCGGATCCCGCCGCCGGGATGAACGATTCGGTAATCGAACTCGAACTCCCTCTTTTCACGGCTTGCGCTTTCGAGCTGTTCCAAGGTCCTGACTTGATCATCGGAGTGTATGCGCTGAAAGAATGATTCGAATCGCGGCTGTCCATCTTGCGGGTCAAACCCCAGCACGTGGTGGCATTCGTCGGACCAGTACCTGATCTCTCCTGCTCCGGGAGCCCCGGCCCAACTGCCTGTGTGGCTGAGCCTTTGCGCTTCCGCTAAGTATGCCTCGCTCTGCCGCAAGGACTCTTCGGCTCGGTGGCGTTCCTCGATGTCGATGGCTGTTCCATACCAATTAACGATGTTCCCCAGCTCATTGCGAAGGGGCACGTTGCGGACCAGCAACCAGCGATACTCCCCATCGGCCCGCCGCACCCGTGCTTCGCTCTCCATCGGTTCCCCAGTTGCAACGGCGGCTTGCCAGTCGCCGAGGTACCTCGTGAGGTCATCGGGATGAACTAAGGAGCCCCAACCCCAGCCAAGCATGTGCTCCATAGATCGCCCCGTAAATTCCAGGAAACGCTGATTAATGAAATCAACGGAGCCGTCAGGCCGCGCGCTCCAGGCGTGCGCCGGAATCGTATCGATGACAAGGCGGAGGCGATCTTCGCTCTGTTGTAGCGTCGCGTAGAGATCTTGCAGGCGGCTGGCGGTGGTGTTGAAGACCTGCCCGAGGTGAGCGAGTTCATCGTTCCCTGTTACAGACACTTGATGTTGGAACTCGCCGCGCGACAATGCCTTGGAGCCTTCCACCAAACGCGCCAGTGGCTGGGTGATGCTGCGGGTAATGGCTAGGCCCAGAGTAGCGGCAATCAGCAATGTGAAGGCGGCGGCCAGGGGCACAACCACAAAAACAAGACGTTGCACTCGCCTAATGTTCCGCACCGTTTGGGCCTGCTGTTCGCCGGCCTCATGGTCGACCTTCTCGACGAGGTCCGAGGTCAGCGATTCCAGTGGCCGTACTTGGTTCGCCAGGCGCAGGTGCACAGCCCGCCAGTCGCCGGAGCTGGCCAGTGTAGTGATGTCCTCAAGCTGCCATGCCAGTGCACTCTGAACGGCATGGAGGGTAGGCAGGATGGTGGGATCTCGCTGCAGGTCGGACGGCAGGCTGCTGAGGGAGCTCATTGCTCGACGGGTGTCCTCCAGGACGGCGGTGCGCAGGGGTTCGCCTTCTGTGACAAGTCGACGGACATCTTGGGAGTCCGCGAGTTCTTCCAGCCGATCGTGAAAGGCCAACAAACTGGTATGCACGCGTAGGACAGCGACTAGCTTCTGGTCGATACCATTCAGGCGCTCCGCCTGAGTCCGGACCAGGTGGAATTGCCAAAGGATGACGGCATCCGCGGCTAACATCGAAAGGATAATGAATACGAACCCCAGTATTAGGCGGGGGCCGATGTTGAGAGGCTGGTATGAAGAGTTTTCGCTTCAGCGGCTTTGACTCGACGGTTCAATGCTGTTGTGGTGTGGAGCCCCATGGTTGTTCCTATCGAGCTATCGCTGGCCTCGAAATCACGCCACGGCTCGCCAATTGGCGTGCAAAGCTGAAGTCGGTCTGGAAGTGGACCGGCTCGGAATTCTATTCAGGTTGTGCTGACTTCACCAGTGGCGGTCCCTTCTTGAAACCGGTGGTGCGAACCAATTCATTCTCCAGGGCTGCGGCAGCTTCCGGCGCTTTCTTCTCGCCAGTCAGTACGGAGTGCACGGCCTGGATATAAGCGTCGGTCACCTCCTGGTATTTTTTGCCAGCTACGTCCGAAGGACGCAAAACAATACCAGTGCGGAACGCTTGACTCAAAAGGTCAAAACGGGGATTCGACTGAAGTACCTCAGGCAGGTTGTAGAGTTCCGGTAGAGTGGCTGGCTGTGAAAGCAAGCGGAACCGCTTCTCCTGCACGTCAATGCGAGTGAGATACCGCACTAGCTCTAAGGCTTCCCGGGGATGGGCCGAGAATCGGGAAATTGCAAAACCCCATCCTCCCAAGGTACCAACTCGGCCTGCCTTGCCACCGGGTAGCAGGGCTATATCAAACTTATTTAGGATTGGCGACCCTGGTGCTTGGCTGTCGACATAGGCTGACGGCCAATTCCGCATGAATGCCGCGTCGCCTGCGAGCCAAACGTTTAGCGAATCCCACTCTCTATATCCGACTACACCTGGGGGTGAGATGGTGCCAACCCAGCGCGCCGCCCTTTGCCAGGCCCTAATCGCGTGCGGATTATTGACGCTTATGGTCTTGTCCTCCTCGATGATGCGCCCGCCGCCTTCGGACGCCTGCCATTCCAACGCGTCGCAGGTCAACCCTTCATCAGCCGCCCCTTGCCACACAAAGCCCCAAAACTGTTTTTTACCTTTGGCTCGTTCGCCAGCCTGAATTCGAGCCGCCATAATTCCCAGCTCATCCCAGGTCTTGGGTGGCTCGCGATATCCGTACTGCCGCAGCAGGTCGGTGCGATAAAACAGAAGTCCGATGTCGGGACGATACGCCATGGCCACCAACTTGTTATCTACGGTGAAGCTGGCGGTCATGGCCGGAAATTGAGGAGATTCGTTGGCAAAATATGGCTTTAAATCTAGGAAATTTCCGGCCAGCATCCCGGGCCAGATCACATCCAGGCCGTATACGTCCGGACCCGAGGCACCTGTCGCGAGTAACTCTCGCCACAAAACTAGCTGTTCCGCGCGGACTCCGGAGACGGGAGGAGGCTGACTCGAATTCCTGTTTCCCTCGTGAATTGCTGCAACTCCTGTTGGCGGGCCTCGCTGAACCTCTTGTTTGTCCACTCCTCAAGAAGAGTTAGCGTAACCGGTTCATGAACAGTTGGCTTGGTACAACCCTGCAGCAACAATCAGAGCAACACAGTGCAAATGGGGCGTACCATCTTGCCACCCAGCGTAAGGGCCACGAATTTCCCGCGCAAACTCTCAGGGAAGACCCATCGACATATATTCTTTGCTTCCCGGTGGAGCACAGCCTAGCACGGACTACCGATTAGTGGACGAGGGGCCGGGAAGCCAGAACTTAACCGCGGTGTACCGTCTTCCGGGGCAGAGTTGCCCCCATTCAGAGGGCTTTGTTCACGGTCAAAAAGCTAGGATATTTTCTTTCCAGAAGGTTGATTCGCGCGAAGCTAACAGGGTGTCTTTGGGGCGGTCCAGCGCAGGAAATGGCGGCGTTTGCTTGGGGCGGCTGAGCTTCGCGGTGGCCACATTTCATAATAATCTCCGCGATGG
>CAVPKZ010000180.1:0-6427 GCA_963705755.1 uncultured Acidobacteriota bacterium
TGATACGTAGGCAAAGATTTCTCGGGATCGCGCCACGAACGCAAGTGAATTAGAAACACCACCCAGATAACCACCGCGGATATGCAGCCGAGTACCAGATGCATCAGCAGAATTCCTTTTAGCTTTTGTCCCTCTAATGCCCATTGCCAAGCGGCCAGTCCGGTCGCTACCACAGGAATGGTGAAGCCCGCGGCCAGTAACAAATTGAAGTACGCCGCCGCGGCCAGGCTCCGACTCTTCGCCCACTGGCCGAGAAAATCGAAGGCCACGGCCACCGTAAATAGCGCAATGGGAAAATGAATCAGCACCACATGCTGCGCGTGTTTGGCCAGCAGAACAGTTTTGAGGTCGAACGGATTTACACTCATCGACTCCTCACTGCACTACGACTTTGCCGGTCATCTTTGGATGAATCGAGCAGAAATATTCGTAAGTGCCGGGCTTGCTGAAGGTGAACGAAAACTTTTCGTCTGTATCCAGCACTTTGGATTTGAAAGTTTTGTCGGTACTGACGGCGGTATGCGGAATATCGTCGTGATTTGTCCAGGTTACCGTCGTTCCCACCGAAACCTTCAGCTCCGCGGGCCCGAAACTGAAATTGTCGATTTTTACTTCTGTCGCGTCCGGCTTCGGCTGCGCTGCAGCAGGTAAACTTCCTGCTCCAGCACGCAGACCCGCGAATGCAACTCCAAACGTGGTCGCAAACAAGGACTGCAGTAGACACAATTCTCCTCATGTTTTTTCCCTCTCTTTTATTTAGCTGCTTTTTTGGAACCTTTTTGTGGTGCTTCTTAAGCCAGCGAAGAATCCACTACCGCCAACGCATGCTGGCCATGCACGAACTCACATCTGTAATTCCGAGCACGCTTTTCAATTGCTCGGCGGGTACTTTCATCGGACCGGGCGACGGCGCCTTGCCAGGTGCCGGCTGGGAAACGCGGTCGACGGGCCGTATGGAATGCACGTTGCCCTCCACCTTTTGCATCGTCTGGTGGATATGGCCATTCAGCACCGTAACGGAACCGAACCTCTTCAGATACGCAAGCGCCTGCGCGCTGTCGTCCGTTCCCCAACCCCACTGCGGATAAACCGACCACAGCGGAATGTGCGCGAACACTACGATCGGCGTGTTGGCTCTTCAGATCGCGCGACGTCTTGTCTCGATCCATTCCAACTGCTCCGCGCCCAGGTTGCCCAGTCCGCCCGCCTTCAAGCTCACCACGTTCACCAGGCCGATAAAGTGCACGCCCTTCTGGTCGAAGCTGTACCATCCCTTGCCCTTGCGCGTCCTTCCAAAACGCTCCAGAAACGTTTGCCGTTGTCGTTGAGCACGTCGTGCTCGCCGGGAACGTAAAAAATACCTTCCGGATTGGCGCCTTTCAAATCTGGTCCACGGTGTCGAATTCGTCGGGCTTCGAAGATGGCTGATGTCGCCGGTATGCAACATGAAATTCCGGCGGCGTCGGCAAGGCATTGATCTTGTCAATCGCGGTCTTTCAGGGTCCCCACCACGTCGGGATTCGCGGCTTTGTTGAAGCCGATGTGGCTATCGCTGATCTGCACGAAGCTCAACTCGCCCTTTCAGCTACTTTGCCGGCCATCTGCGCTATCTCAGTCACGCGATAGGACTTAAGAACACCGCCTTGCATGACGCAGAAGGCGCCTGTTCCCGCCCACGCCATACACTTCAAAAACCCACGCCGGTCGACGCCATCGTGGTTGTGATCGTGAAGCAGTTCATCTTTGAACTTCTCAGCCATAATTCCTCCTGGACCTTACATTCTTGTAGGTTATGTTGCTCAATTTCGGCATCGTCCGGATGTAGCGCTGTGAAACAGCGGCGCAGGGTTCGAGACCGTGGGGGTTTCTGCGCCGCCCGTGGACGTGTTTCATGTATGCAGACCAAGGGGGTCCGTCTTTTATTCCGCCAACGCTCTGGCGAATCTGTTTACAAAGTTCAAAACATTTTAAGAACTAATGACGAAATGGGAATAAAGTCAGGGCTCGGGGAGTTCCTAATCGTGAGCAATCCTGTCCAAGGGAAAGGTTCGGACGTGCTGGACTCACAGGAGCAGGTGCGCTTCGAGACGTTGGTGCTGCCGCATCTCGATGCCGCTTTCAATCTGGCCCGCTGGCTGTTGCGCAGCCGCGCCGATGCCGAGGACGCCGCACAGGAAGCACTGTTGCGCGCGTACCGTTTCTTCCATGGTTTTCATGGTAGGGAATGCCCGGGCCTGGCTTCTGCAAATCGTCCGGAATACCTGTTACACCTGGCTAGACAAAAATCGCAAGGCCAAAGATATGACCGAATTCAACGAAGAAGTGCACGGGCTCCCAAGCCCATCGCCTGAAACTCTGGCCATCGCCGGCAATGATCGAGGCCGACTTTCCGAGGCGTTGAAGTCTCTGCCGCCGCGGTACCGGGAGGTCATCGTGCTCCGCGAGCTCGAAGGATGCTCCTACAAAGAAATTGCCTCGATCACTTCCATTCCCATCGGGACGGTGATGTCCACGCTTTCGCGCGCCCGGCGGCAGCTTCAGATGGCACGAAAAGCGCTGCGCCCAAGGAGGCCACCCATGGCGTGTGAACGCGCCGATACCTTGGTTCACGGTTACTTCGATAATGAATTGGATGCCCTCAGGGCCGCCGAGTTCGGGAATCATCTCGAACAGTGCCCAGAATGCGTTGCCGCACTGGATGCTCTGGAGTCTCTGCGCTCGACCATAAACGTCGCGCAACCCTACGAAAAGATGTCTCCGGCGTTTCGCAAGAAGATTCTGGCGGACCTTCATGTCAAGGGCGCTTCGGTGAAGGCCCCATTGCGTGCCACCACCGATTGGCGATGGCTAGCTGTTGCAGCCGCATTTCTGTTGTTGATTTACGGCGGGTGGCGAGTCGCATCCGTTAACCGCTCGGATAGCCGCGAAACCATGATGGCCAGCAAGATCTTCGACGCGCACCTGCGATCGCTGCAACCAGGCCACCTGGAAGATGTCATCTCCACCGATCAACACGCCGTGAAACCGTGGTTCGACGGCAAAGTAGACTTTGCTCCGCCAGTCCGCGATTTTGCGGAACAGGGTTTTCCGTTGCAGGGCGGGCGTCTTGATGTGGTCGACAACCGCACCGTTGCGGCACTGGTGTATGGCCGTCGCAAACACGTCGTGAACGTTTTCGTGTGGCCTACTTCTGAAAGCGACGCCGCTCCGCCACCGGCTCGATCCAAGGTTACCAGTGGATCGATTGGCGCAAGCAAGGCATGGAGTTCTACGCCGTCTCCCACGCCTCAGCTCCTGACCTCCAGCAGCTTCAGCGTCTATTCTCTAACTAAATTCTAAGCCGTCGTTTCCGGACGCAAGTGAGTCAGTAACAACCCCCTACCTATGAGTTTAGCTTGTAATAATGTTGCGGATTCTACTGCCCACCCGCAACGCGTTTGAACTCACTCACCGTGCGGTGTTCGCGCAACACGTTAAACCTGCTATTCCAAGCCAACCGATAAGAAATTGCCAGCGAATAATTGCAAAATATTGTCACTTCCAATGTACTTAAGAAGTTACAACTCCGCACTGGCAGTACTCTCCGCAAGCTTCGATCATCGTAAAGGTCCCGATTTGCATCGGTACATCGGATCGACGCAGTGCGTGAAAGTTCGCTCAGGTCGCTCGTCATTCACGCGCGCCGCTAGTTCCCTTATCCAGCGAGCAATCCTCCAGCGTTAGCGACGCTTACTCGATGCA
The DNA here is from genome assembly GCA_963705755.1 of uncultured Acidobacteriota bacterium. Taxonomy (GTDB): domain Bacteria; phylum Acidobacteriota; class Terriglobia; order Acidiferrales; family UBA7541; genus Acidiferrum. Next base: position 3,742 of record CAVPKZ010000180.1, read on the forward strand.
AGTGCGGACCATCGATCTCAAGGTTTTCACGATCCAACATCTCAACCAGGAGGCAACACCAATCATGAAGTTCATGTTCAGATCTATGAAAGCGCTGTTCGTAATGGTCTCGGCTGTTCTGCTATATCCAGGTAGCGCTTCTGCGCAGCATTACACGCAGACCAACCTGGTTTCCGACATCGTGGGCAACGCCGCCGTCCACGATCCCAATCTAATCAATCCGTGGGGCATCACTCGCAGCGCCACCTCCCCATGGTGGGTCAGTGACAATAACGCCGGAGTCTCCACGCTCTACACCGGAACGGGTCAAATCATTCCCATCAACGGGAACGGAACCGTAATCACCCCGGCCCCTAAGAATCGCCCGCAGGCACCCTCGCGGCTCCAACGGGTGCGATGTTCAATGGCAGCGGTGACTTTGTGCTCCCGAACGGGAAACCAGCACTGTTCATATTTGCTACCGAGGATGGAACTATCTCTGGATGGAACGGTGGAACGTCGGCCGTGCTCGTGGTGGATAACAACGACAACGGTTCCGCGAACGGGGCAGTCTATAAAGGCGCAACCATAGCGGACAACAACGGAAAGCGTTTCCTGTTTGTTTCTAATTTTCGTGCTGGAACCGTCGATGTCTACGACTCCAATTTCAAACCGGTGCGATTGCCGGGTGACGCGTTCGCCGTAAACGGTGACGACGGCGATGACGACGGTGGCTCCGACCGCGTTCCCAAGGGTTTCGCGCCGTTCAACATACAGAACATTGGAGGCAGCTTGTTTGTCACTTACGCCAAGCAGGACGCGGTCCGGCACGATAATGTGGCCGGCGATGGCCTGGGCTACGTTGAAATCTTCACACCTGCAGGGAAACACATCGGCCACCTCGAACACGGCTCATGGCTCAATTCCCCGTGGGGAGTGGTGTGGACGCCGCGAGATTTCGGCACCTTCAGCAACTTGATCCTGGTGGGAAACTTTGGAAGCGGTTGGGTCGCTGCGTTCAACGGCTTCGACCACAAGTTTGAAGGTTTCGTCAAGAATCCCAACGATTCCCTGCTGTTCATCGACTGGACTTTGGTCCCTGGACGTTCGGCAATGAAGGGGCCGCAAGCCCGTTCGACAACCCTGTTTTTCAGCGCTGGGCCAGACCATGAGACCCACGGACTCTTCGGAACGTTAACCCCCGTCCCTGCTGAGCAGGACGGTTCCGTAGAGTAATCAAACGTACTACTCAACGTATACGGACGGCCGGGGAGACTCTTCTCTGCCGTCCATTTTTTTTGGCAATTGAGCCTATGGTTAGTCAGCCCCTCACATATCAGGCCGCCTACAGAAAAGCATGAGGGGGTTACTTCGCGGAGACTGGAGGATGGTGTGAGTGAGTATGCGGGAGAGGTAGTGAGTGCCCGGTTTGGAAGAACAGCAAAACGATACGACTGTCGTTCAGGAAGGATGGACTTAGATAATTACTTCTAGAACCATCCCTCGCTGAAGAACAGTCGAAGTGATACGCACAGCCGGGTGGAACATTACTTTGATTTCCAGCCTTACTAATTCAATCTTGACGCCAAGGTGCTCTTGTCGTCGGTTTTCTCCGCGACCACCGCGAACGATCCGCAAGCTCCGTAATTATCGACCAGCTGATGAACACTGAAAGCGTTGACACCAGACTCTTCGTTTAACACCGCGCCCTGCAATTCAACGCGTTGCCCGGGCTGCACTTTCGTGCCGCCACTGGATAGAATGGTGTAAGTCAGATTGTCATTTTCGTTCTTTAACGTGACTCCAGTTAACGAAGACTGTGTGCAGCCAATGATCGACGCTTCGGACTTGGGTGATTGAGCAGCCTGAGCGGCTTCGTTAGCCTTGACGTGGCGGTGATGGATGTACAACGCGACGCCTGACCGCTGCGCCCGCTGCAGCTCCTACGCCGATGCCAATCGCTTTGCCATTGCCGTAACTGTAATTAGTTCCTGGGGCCGCCATATTACCCGTTCCCGTAGCTCCGGCGCTCCAACAGTTCCACCGCCATATTGAGCGGATGCCGTAGTGCCCACTGCGAGACAAAACAAAACAACGCCTGAGATTTTACCTAGTGATCGTGGAAACATAATTTAATTTTTTCCTCTCTGAGATTGATTGGAGGCCAGAAACTCTTCCAATACTACCGGCTCTCTTCGGTGGGAATTGTGCTTGGCGGCAAAGCAAAGGTTGTCGCGGTATGGCAAAAACGTTGTCAACAAGTGGCCACTAAATCGTCCGAAGGCGCGCTGGGCCGAAAGATGCAAAAACTCGAATGTTTACGCTGGAAAGAATCTCAAAGGCTGATTGCGTGGGCGGCTTCGTGCAGGACTTGGGGGACGCGGGGCAGCCTGACCAAAAAGGTAGTTCCTAGCACGGAAGTCTCTTGCACCGCCACGGAACCGCCGTGGTCGTGAATTACTTTGCTGACTATGGCTAAGCCCAAGCCGGTTCCATTTGATTTCCCGGAACTCACAAATGGATCGAACAACGTGTGACAAATGGCGGACGGTACGCCGGAGCCGTGATCGATTACGCGAATCTTAAACAAATGTGGGCGAGGATTGCAATTCAATCTCGATTTCACCTTGCGTGGTGACGGAAGCCTCGCAGGCATTCAGCACCAGGTTAAAAAAGACACGTTCAATCTTTTGCGGATCGAAGGTGC
>CAVPKZ010000181.1:0-31282 GCA_963705755.1 uncultured Acidobacteriota bacterium
TCAACCAGATGTCCTACGAACAGGCGGCCAAGACGATGCTCGATTGCGCCCTGCTCGATGCGCCCGAAGGCGGCGAGATCGCCTTCATCGCGGCGTCGCCGACCTCGCCGAACCACATGGCGCACATCAAGATCATGACCGCAGCTCACCAAGACCGATCCCAAATACAAGGTCTTCAAGGTCGTCGACACGCAATTTGCCGGCGACGACGACGCCAAGAGCTACGACGTTCAGTGAACCTGATGCAGGCTCATCCCAACCTCAAGGTGATCATCTCGTCTTCGGCCGTCAGCGCTCCGGCGGCGGCGCGCGCCATCGAGGGAACCGGCAAGGCCGGCAAGGTCTTCGCCACCGGCTTCGCGTTGCCGAGCGCGATCAAGAGCTATCTCGAGGACGGCTCAGAGAAGGCGTTCGCGCTCTGGAACCCCTTCGAGCTCGGGTATGTCGCGACCTATGCCACCCATCTGAAGCTCGCCGGCAAACTGGAGATCAAGGAGGGTGCGACCTTCGAAGCCGGCAAGGCCGGCAAATACACCGTCGGCAAGGATGGCGAGATCGTCTACGGCAAGCCGATGATCTTCACTAAGGAGACGGTCGACAAGGCCGGATTCTGACATCACGCCGGCATCGGACGACGCAGCGCCCGAGAGGCGCTCCGTCGTAAGCCCGTGTCCGAGGGAAGGCAGAGATGATGACTCCCGCTGCACATCGACCGCGGCCGTCAAGGGGCGGCCGGGAAAGCGCGCCGAGGCCGTGAGCCTTCCCGAACTGTTCGCGGCCGGTCGCCCGCCGAATCCAGCTGGGCATATGATCGCTCTACGTCCGCGCCGATGACCCGGAGCATGAGAACCGGACGACCCCGGCCGTCCTCGACCGCCGCCTGCAGCTGCCTGTCAAAAGGAATGGTTCGGCCGACATGGGGAGTTCCTGCTTCGCGACGCCGGCTGAAGTTCTTCGAGATGTCGAGTACGGGTGGCGGATTTCCAAGAAGGTGCCAGGAGGGCGGCATGCTTGACCAGATGCGAAGCGAGGTGCTCGAAGCCAACCTCGAAATGGTGCGCCAGGGACTCGTCCTCTATACGTTCGGCAACGTCAGCGCCGTCAGCCGTCGGAGGGCCTCGTCGTCATCAAGCCAAGCGGCGTCTCTTACAAAAGGATGCGCGAGGACGACATGGTCGTGACGGATCTGGAGGGCCGCATCGTCGCGGGCGTGTTGCGTCCCTCCGTCGACCTCGGGACGCATTTAGGTCCTGTACCCGCATTCCCGGCGATAGGGGCCGTGGTCCACACGCATTCGAGTCCGCGACGGTCTGGGCTCAGGCGAATCGCGCCGATCCCGGCCTGGGCACGACCCATGCAGACTATTTCTTCGGTCCGGTCCCAGCAACCCGGCGGCTGACCGAGGACGAGATCGAGGGTGACTATGTCCGCAATACTGGCGCCGTGATCGCCGAATGCTTTGGCAACCGCGATCCGCTGTCGGTCCCTGCCGCGCTGGTGGCCGGCCACGGCCTTCTGCTGGGGCCGTACGCCGGATGACTGCCGTACACAACGCCGTCGTCCTGGAGACCGTCGCAAGGATGGCGTTCAACACAATGCTCCTCGATCCCGGCGCCGAGCCGATCTCGTCAGCCCTGCTCAACCGGCATTTTAATCGCAAGCACGGAACTGCAGCTTCGTACGGCCAGGATGAGGAGTAGGGATTGACGATCGCGCGGGCAATTCACGACGCGCACGTCGTGTGTGCTACATGGGGAGTTCTCTGATGGCCATCGTAGCAGGCGTCGATTTGGCACTCTGAGCGTGCGGTCACCATTGTCGATGATCGCCAGGCCCACTCGCGGCCGCTGCCGCCGAATATCCGCTCCACCGCCGTCGCGACGATCCCGATCACGCGACGCAGTCGCACGCTGACCATATGGACGCCCTCGATCGCGCGGTTCGCGGCGCGCTTCGCCTCGGCCGATATCGATGGCGGTCGGAGTCGCCGCGATGGCTGTCGATACGACCGGCTCGAGCGTCATCACGGTCGGCGAAGGCCTCGCGCCGTTGGACGCATACTATCTCTGGTGTGATCATCGCGCGAAGACGGAGGCGCAGGAAATCACGGCAACTCGCTCGTGCGCGAGAATTTGGAGGGCGATTCGATGGTGCGGCGGCGCCTATTCGCACGAATGGGGATTTGCCGAAGTGCTGCACTGGTTGCGCCACAATCCGGAGAAGCGCGGCCGCTTGGTATCGGCGCTGGAACACTGCGACATGGTGGTCGCGGCGCTGACAGGCGTGTCCGACGCTCGCCAAGTGAAACGGAGCGTCTGCGCCACGGGCCACAAATGGATGTGGAACCCTCGCTGGGGCGGGTTGCCGTCCCAGGCGTTCTTTTCGCAAGTCGATCCGCGCCTCGATGGGGTCCGGGATAGCTGAGCGGCGACTGTCTCGCTTCCGACGTCACGGCCGGCGTATTGAGCGGTGAATGGGCAGAGCGGCTCGGCCTTCCGCAGGCATTCCAATTCCGGTCGGTGGGTTCGACGCGCATTGGGATGCCCTTGGCGCCGGATGCCGCACCGGGGACATCGTCAATGTCGTAGGCACGTCGACTTGCATCATCGCCATAGCGTCGAGACGGTCCTACCGATCCCTGGCGTCTGCGGCGTCGTGCCCGGAAGCGTCGATCCGGCGCTCATCGGCGTCGAGGCCGGATTGTCGGCGACCGGGGATGTGTTCGAAGCTATCGCGCGGCACGCGGGCACGCAATGTGCGACGACTTTCGGCAGGGCTCGAGCGCTATCGCGCCTGGTCAGACCGGTCTGATGCGGATGGGCTGGGACAACGGCGATCGGCACGGTCCTGGTGAACCCGAATCTCGAGCGGCGTCACTCGGGGTGGAAATATGATTGCATACCGCCCAGGACGAACTTTTCGCCGCGATCGAGGGCATGGCCTTCCATACGCGCGTGATCCTCGATCGCCTCGCCGAATGGGGAGTGCCGGTTGAGCGCGTTCATCAATACCGGCGGCATCCCCCAGCACAACGACGCGCTGAACCAAGTCTACGCCAACGTCCTCGGTAAGCCAGTCTTGGTCCCGCCGGCATTCCCATGGGTCTCGGTTCGGCGATCGTTCGCCGAGCCTGGCCGCCGAAATCGCATATCCGACGCGTCGGCGGCCCAGCGGCCATGTGCCTGCCGTTCCGGGTGGTGGCACCCGACCCGACCGCACGGCACTCCTATGACCGCTTATACGCTATGTTCCGCAACCTCTACTTCGGCTTTGGCAGCGGCAAGGGCAAGACCGAACTCGGCACCGTGCTCGGCGACCGAGGGAGATCGCTGCGGCGGCATGACGAACTCGATCCGATCGCCCTCGGTCAAATGCGATAGCCACAAGGCGGATCACGGGGTGACGTCATGGGACACGGGGGCGTCACCCAGACCTGTCCCGCTCGGGATGGGCGACGACGGGCGATGGCTTCGATTTCGTATGCTCGCCACCAGTTCCTGCCACCGTGATTCAGCACGCAGTCGTACCTGCGCTTCACCAGACGATCAGGGGGGCATCGTCGTCTTCCTTCCGGGGTTCAGGCTCGCTCACGAGGTCGGCTTCCCATCGGTCCGGATGATGCGCACCCGCTTCTGGCGCTCCCCCGCGCCGAAGCGCAGGTCGGCCGCCGCGAAGAGGCGATCGACGATCATAAAGTTGCCGCGCACGCGGTAATTCACCAGTTCCGAGGTGTCGCCTTCTGGTCCGACCACGAACAGCGGCGGACCTGCACCACCCAGGGTACGACCGTGCCGCGCGCCGACTGCTACACCAGGGCGGCCGCGAACCCGGCCGACAGGATCAGGGAGCCGAACGCCATCAAGCGCCAGTTCTTCGCCTGGACGCGGGCCGAACCGATACGATCGTCCCAGACCTGAGCAGCGCGCTGGTAGGGCGTCTCTGGCTCCCGAGTCTTGCCGTAGTGCGTCGAGGGTCGTTTGAACATCAGCGGTCGCTTTCGGAGAGGTTGATGGAGGAGCCGCCGCCATGGCTGTCGCCGCTGCGCACCGCGTGCGCGGCCGCCGTGGCGCCGTGACTGAGGGCTTGTGAGCGCTTCATGCGCCGCGCCCAGGCAGGCGGTGCGTCACCCGCCCCCGACGTCGCGGCCTCCGTCGAGGGGCCGCCGATCGAGCCCATGGTCGACGAACCGCCCGTCGCCTCGAACGCGGCCTTGCCGCCCTCCGAGAAGCCCGACTTCATGTTGGCGGCAGCGCGTCGAAGGGGCGAGGTCGCCGCACTTCCGGCGGCGCGGGCCACGCCGCCGAGGCCCGAGGCGACGCCAGGCCACGCCCAACTCTCCCGCCGCGCCGAGGCTGTAGGCAGTGGACGCACCTCCGCCATGGCGGCGCCGCCCCGCGCGGCGGCAGCCACGCCGCCGGCCAGAGCTCCGACACCGCCGGCGGCCAGACCCGCCGCGGCGCCGCCGGCCGCGACCATGCCGCCGGCCGCAGGCCCGGTCCCGAATTGCAGCGCCCGCGCCGAGTTGCGGGCCACCAGAGACCAGGCCGTTGCAATGCCCGGGACCGAAAATGCCGAGGCCGAGCAACGATAGCGCGGCGAGCACCATCGCCATCGCCTCTTCGATCGTCGGCTGGCTACCGCCGAAGCTGGAGGTGAACTCGAGAGAACAAGGTCGGAGCCGATGCCGATAATGACGGCCAGGACCAAGACCTTGATGCCCGACGAGATGAGGTTGCCGAGACCCGCTCTGCCGCGAAGGCCGTCTTGCCGAAACAGGCCGAAGGGAATGAGCACGAAGCCGGCAAGCGTCGTGAGCTTGAACTCAATCAGGGTGACGAAGAGCTGAATCGCCAGAATGAAGAAGGCGAGCAGCACCACGACCCATGCGAACAGCAGAACGACGATCTGGACGAAATTCTCGAAGAAACTGACATAGCCCATCAGGTTCGAGATCAAGTCGAGCAGCGGTCGGCCGGCATCGAGACCGACTTGAGCAATCCTTCCAGGTCGCAGGAAATCTGCTGACGAGAGGGTTGCCCCGGATGCTTTCAGACCAAGACCTGCAAAGCTTTCGAAGACGATGCGCGCTAGATTATTCCAGTTGCCGATGAGGTAGGCAAAGACACCGACGAACAGCGTCTTCTTGACAAGGCGCGCGATGATGTCCTCGTCCGTTCCCCAGCTCCAGAACAGGGCGGCGAGCGTGATGTCGATCGCGACCAGGGTCGTTGCGAGATATCCGACGTCGCCACCCAGCAGTCCAAAGCCGCTGTCGATGTAGCGGGTGAAGACCTCGAGGAAATGGTCGATGACGCCGGTGCCGCCCATGATGCTATCGGGCCTCGTCCAGCTGCGGCGCCATCTCCTTGCGGATCGGATCATCCGGAATCGCGCTCTGCGCGGCCGTGTCCGCCTGCCTCGACGGGATCGCGGCTGCGTCCGGAATGGAGGCCGCCGGCCGCGCGCCGGGGGCGAGGAACCGCTCGCGGTTTGCCGCCCAGCCGGAGAGGCAGGCCGGATCGCGGGGACCGGCCTCGCCGAGGCGTTGGCACCGGATCAGCTCGGCGCGGAGCGGGTCGGTGGCCGCCGCGACGGCGGCGCCTGCGAATGGCGCGGCAGGTTCTTCCTCTTTCCGGGTCATCTCGATCGCCGTCGCGGTGATCGCCACGGCGACGAAGACGATGGCGCCCACCCGTGCAAAAAGCTTGCCGTCCCAGTCCTGCCGCCCTCGTTGCCGTTCGGGAACATCCGGGCGCTGCCGGGCTGATAGCCGACGCCGGGTGTGAGAAGACGATGTCGGGCTCGCGCTCGCGCAAGCGCTCGACCCAGTCGGTGAAGCAGTTCGCAAACAGCGGCGCGGGCAGCGCGTTCAGTACGTCGTTCATCGTGTCGTGCGACGGGACGCCCCGCTCGAACGGCAGCAGCCGGCGGAGGAAGTCGAGCTTCTTGTTACAAAGACGTTGGCTGGTCGGCCGAGTGCAACGCGCCGAGCCGGATAGCGGCGTTCGATCCCTAGTCCATAGCCGGTAAAGGCCACCCGGACGAGGCTTGGAGATGTGTTATGACACCAAAGAAGGGCGAAGCGGCAAGGCAGCTGCGGTCAATCTCAGAGTGCTGTAATCGTGCGAACAACGCCGCATCGCGGGTGCAGCGGAGCTGGAGATGAGCCGGGAGAGTTCGTAGGATTCGAACTGGAGACCCTTCTCGGTTCGGGCCGGGTCGAGTGCCCTGAGGTTCAGCCATTTTCAAAGCCGAAAATAGGACTGGACTAGTACTCGGAAGAGAGCGTTCCTGTGTCCGTGACGTATGGCCGGACGTGGCCGGCAACGCATCCCTGATGAACCCCGCTGGCCGTTGGGCTGGAGCGGGGTTGCGGTGGTGGCGGGGCGATTTTGCTCTGTCCGAACTGCACCATGGAGGCAGCGTTGACCAACGTCAGCAACAATTCCGAACCTGCTCGACTGACCGACACGCAGATGAGCGTCCTTTCGGCCGCTGCAGCGCTCAACAGCGAAGGAGTCGTCATCCCGGGCCGGCTGCGGGGCAAAGCAGCCCAAAGCTTGGCAGACAGTCTGATCAACAAGGGACTGCTGCGCGTGCTGGCGTATCGGATGCAGTCCGATGCATACGGCGACCTGAGCCGCGGCACCCGCCGCATGCTCGATCGGCTGTGGCCGGTCACCGGGGATGGCGCCGAGGGCGCCAGGACATCGGTCGCGCCGCCCACGGCCGCACAGTGGAGCCTCAAGTCCGGCACGCTGCTCAGCCGGGAGTGGCAGGGACGCATGGAGCGCGTCATGGTGCTCGATGACGGCTTTGCCTGGAACGGCGCGGCCTACGCGAGCTTGTCGGCGGTGGCGCTCGCCATCAGCGGCACGAAGTGGAACGGATACCGCTTCTTCGGGCTGCGCAACGGCCGCGCTGGGCCCGTGCCGCTCGGAGCCCGGCGATGAAGCCGGCCGGCGTGAAGACGCTTCGCTGCGCCATCTATACGCGGGTGTCGACCGACCATGGGCTGGAGCAGGAGTTCAACTCGCTCGACAGCCAGCGCGAGGCAGCGCAGGCCTACATCAAGAGCCAGGCGCATGAAGGATGGAAGCCGGTGCGGGAGCGCTACGACGACGGCGGCTTCTCGGGCGGGACTACGGAACGCCCCGCCCTGCAGAAGCTGCTCGACGACATCCGCGAGCATCGGGTCGATATCGTCGTCGTGTACAAGGTCGATCGCCTGACGCGCTCGCTGACGGACTTCGCCAGGCTGGTCGAGATTTCGAGGCGCAGGGTGTGTCGTTCGTCTCGGTGACGCAGTCGTTCAACACGACGAGCAGCATGGGGCGGCTGACGCTCAACGTTCTGCTGTCCTTCGCCCAGTTCGAGCGCAAGTCACCGGGGAGCGCATTCGCGACAAGATCGCCGCGTCGAAGAAGAGGGGCATCTGGCTCGGCGGCGTCGTGCCATTCGGCTACATGCTGCGGGATCGCAAGCTGGTGATCGACGAGGCGGAAGCCGCGACCGTGCGCCTGGTGTTCGAGCGCTATCTCGCGCTCGGGTCCTTGTCGCATCTGCAACGCGACCTGCGCGACCGCAACATCGTCACCCGGCAGCGGCCGATGGCGTCGGGACGAACCCGAGGCGGCGTGCCTCTGACCAACGGTCCTCTCAATCACCTGCTCCGCAACCGGACCTATCTGGGAGAGATCAATCATCGGGATCGCAGCTATCCGGGCGAGCACATGCCGATCGTCGATCGCGACGTGTTCGACAGGGTGCAGGCCAAGCTGGATGAGAACCGCACGGCGCGACGGGCACGCCGGTCCCACTCTTACTCTTTTCGTTTCGTGCTGCATTAAAAAAGTGGCCCGATATTTATAAATTCTCAGCGTACTCAATCATCTTTTCGCCTTCCGCAAGCTTCACGTAGGCTTTCTTCCAGTCGCGACGGTAGCCTTCATTCTTGTCCCCGGCGGCGCATTTTGCCGTAAAAATTGGCAGTGCGTACGTCCGTCACTTTTACGCTGAAAATCTGTTGCACCGCTTCCTTGATCTGCGTCTTGGTGGCTTTGGCGGAAACTTCAAAAACCACGGTGTGCTGCGTCTCTTTTACGCCCAACCCTTTTTCCGTAATGATCGGGCGGCGAATGATCTGGTAGTGAGGCGTAGACATCGGTTATTCCTTGCCCTTTTTCTTGGCGGTCTTTGCCGGCTTCTTGCCAGCCGCTTTGGATTTCTTGGCGGCCGTAGGTTTCGCGGCAGCTTTCTTTTCCCGCTTCGGCGCCGGCGCGATGGTTTCCACGTCGGGAGTTGCCGCCGGAGTTTTTTCTGGATCGAGCGAATGGCTTAGCCGCGCCACCGCTTCCTTCGAGAGCAGCAGCAGATCGTGCTTCAACAAGTCGTAAGGCTGAAGCCCATTGGGCGCCACCAGCGTCACACCTTCAATATTGCGGCTGGCTCGTTCCAGATTGGTGTTCTCGCCGTGAGCCACGATCAAGGCGGACTTCTTGTGCTTCAGTTTGCCCAGCACGCCCAAAAATTCTTTGGTCTTGTGGTTTTCCAGTTCCCAATCTTCCACGACGGTCAGCCGTTGTTCGGTGAGCTTCGCCGACAATGCCGAACGCAACGCGCCCAGCAGCATTTTCTTAGGCAGCGCATAGCTGTAATCCCGCGGGCGCGGTCCATGAACCGTTCCGCCATGGCGCCAGAGTGGCGAGCGAATCGAGCCAACACGCGCGCGTCCGGTGCCTTTCTGTTTCCACAACTTGCGGCCCGCGCCACTGACTTCGCTCTTGTCCTTGGTTTTGTGCGTACCCCTGCGCAGCCCGCGCAGATACCAGCGCGAAGCTTCATGCAAAAGGTACTGATTCACCTTGACGCCAAATACCGCGTCGAGAGAGAGTCGAGTTGGCCGACCTTCGTGCCCTTTAAATTGACTACGTCAACCACCGGCATAATTTCGTTTCCTTACTTAACTTTTTTGTTGGTGTTTACCAACGCTTTGCGAACTTTGTGAATAAAAATGTACGTTCCCCGCCGGGCCAGGCACCGAGCCTTTCACCAGCAACAGATTTTCGTCGTTATCGACTTCACCACTTTCAAATTCTTGGCGGTCACCCCCTCGTGCCCCATGTGACCCGGGAAATGCTCGTTCTCCACACCCGCGATGGGAACGAACTGCCGCCGATGCCCCCGGTGCGCGATGAAACATCGAACCGTGAGTGGCGTCGCCGCCGCGATAGTGCCAGCGCTTTACGCCGCCCGCGAAGCCTTTACCCTTGCTGATTGCCGCTGACGTCTACCAACTCTCCGGCTGCTTAAAGTTTTCAACCAACACGCGGTCGCCAACTTTGGTTTCATCCTTCGATTCCTCGATGTCGAATTCGCGGAAGGACTTTCATGGGCGCCGCGCCCGGCTTTCTTGAAATGTCCGGTCATGGCTTTGTTGACGCGCTGCGGCTTGACGAATTCCACGAGCCCCAGTTGCGCGGCTTCGTAGCCGTCGTTCGCGGCGGTGCGGCGTTGCACCACCACGCACGGTCCGGCTTGCAAAACAGTGCATGGCCGACCAGCGTGCCGTCGTCCTGGAAGACTTGCGTCATTCCCAGCTTGATTCCGATAATCCCGTTGACTGCCATGCCTTCTCTCTCTTCTCTTAGGCTTTAAAGTCTTCAATTAAAAAACCGTTACTTCGCGGTATGTCCAAAAGCCTTGATTTCCACGTCCACGCCTGGCGGAAGATCGAGCTTCATGAGCGCGTCCACAGTGTCCGGCGTGGGGCCGAGAAAATCGATCAGGCGCTTGTGCGTGCGCATTTCGAACTGCTCACGCGATTTCTTGTCCACGTGCGGCGAACGCAACACCGTCCAGCGATTGATGGTCGTGGGCAGAGGAATCGGCCCCGCTACATCAGCTCCGGTACGCTTCGCGGTATCCACAATTTCCTTGGTGGACTGGTCGAGAATTCTGTGATCGTACGCCTTGAGGCGTATACGGATTTTGTCGCCTTTGTCTCATAAATTATTCGAGGATCTCCGTGACCGCGCCTGCGCCCACGGTGTGGCCGCCTTCGCGAATGGCGAAGCGCAAGCCCTTTTCGAGAGCTACTGGGGTGATGAGTGTGACTTCGCAGCTGACGTTGTCGCCGGGCATCACCATCTCGACGCCTTGCGGCAGCTTCACGTCGCCAGTGACGTCCGTGGTGCGGAAGTAAAACTGCGGACGGTAGCCGGTGAAAAACGGGGTGTGACGCCCGCCTTCTTCCTTGGTCAAAACGTACGCTTCGGCTTTGAACTTGGTGTGCGGCGTGATTGAACCCGGCTTGCAGACTACCTGGCCGCGCTCCACATCTTCTTTTTCCGTGCCGCGCAGCAAGAGTCCAACGTTATCTCCAGCCAGACCTTCGTCCAGCAGCTTGCGAAACATTTCGACGCCGGTAACAACTTTTTTCTGCGTGGGACGGAAACCGACGATCTCGATTTCTTCGCCAACTTTTACCTTGCCGCGTTCCACTCGGCCGGTCACTACCGTGCCGCGGCCGGAAATGGAGAAAATATCTTCAATAGGCATGGCAAACGGTTTGTCGATGTCGCGCACCGGTTGCGGCACATTCTTGTCCACCGCTTCCATCAACTCATCGATAGCCTTTTCGTACTTGGCATCGCCGTTCAAAGCTTGCAACGCCGAACCACGAATAATGGCAATGCTGTCACCAGGAAATTGGTAGCTCTTCAGGAGTTCGCGAACTTCCAGTTCCACGAGTTCCAGCAACTCTGCGTCTTCCACCATGTCGCATTTATTCAAAAAGACCACAATGGCCGGCACGCCGACCTGGCGAGCCAGCAAAATGTGCTCGCGCGTTTGCGGCATGGGGCCGTCAGTGGCCGCGACCACCAGAATCGCGCCATCCATCTGCGCCGCGCCGGTGATCATGTTCTTGATGTAGTCCGCATGGCCCGGGCAATCCATGTGCGCGTAGTGGCGGTTCTGCGTTTCATACTCTACGTGCGAAACCGCAATGGTGATGCCCCGCTCGCGCTCTTCCGGCGCGTTATCGATGGTGTCAAACGCGCGGAATTGCACCTTGGGGTTATGCTTGGACAGCACCTTGGTGATGGCCGCCGTCAAAGTAGTTTTGCCGTGATCGATGTGACCAATGGTCCCAATGTTCACGTGCGGCTTATTGCGTTCGAATTTCTCCTTCGCCATCTGTTCCTCAGCTCCTCAAATCAAAGTCGTTTTTGCTGCCACTACAAAACCTGAATTCTTAATCCCGGATTACCCGCGCGTGCTCTTGCCCTTGTTCTTGTCGATAATTTCTTGCGCAATCGAATTCGGCGCTTCGGCGTAATGCGAAAAGTGCATGGTGAAATTTGCGCGGCCCTGGGTGCGGCTGCGCAAATCCGTCGCATAACCAAACATTTGCGCCAGGGGCACTTCCGCGCGGATCACGTTGCTGCCGGAACGATTCTCAGAACCTTGAATCGCCGAGCGGCGAGCGTTCAAATCGCCGTAAACGGCGGCCATATATTCTTCCGGAACGACCACTTCCACTTTCATGATGGGTTCCAGCAAAACCGGCGAAGCTTTGTGGCACGCCTCCTTGAAAGCTATGGAACCCGCAATTTTAAAGGCCATTTCTGAGCTATCTACATCGTGGTAGCTGCCGTCAATCAGCACCACGGCGACGTCCACCATGGTGAACCCCGCCAGAATGCCGTTGTCCAGCGCTTCGCGAATGCCCGCTTCAATCGGAGCGATAAATTCGCGCGGGATGGAGCCGCCAATAATCTTGTCGATAAACAGGAAGCGATGCTCTTTGTCGAACTTCCACTTACCCGCCGGCCCGCCAACAACTTCTTTGGCCAACGCATCGAGTTCGTCGGTGGACATTTCCTTCATGTTTTCGTGGCTCGAGCTCGGAATCGGATGGAGCTCGATCTTGCAATGGCCATACTGGCCACGGCCACCGGTCTGCTTGATGTACTTGCCTTCCGCAGTGGCTTTTTTGCGAACGGTTTCGCGGTACGCGACCTGCGGGCGGCCGACGTTCGCTTGGACGTTATATTCGCGGAGCATGCGGTCCACAATGATTTCAAGATGCAATTCGCCCATTCCGGAAATTAACGTCTGGCCGGTGTCGGGCTCGGTGGAAACGCGGAAAGTAGGATCTTCCTGCGCCAGCCGCTGCATAGCCACACCCAGTTTGTCCTGGTCGGCTTTGGTCTTGGGCTCGATGGCAACGGAAATGACCGGGGCGGGAAAATCGATGGACTCAAGAACGACAGGCTTGTTTTCATCGCAAAGGGTGTCGCCAGTATTGACACTCTTCAGGCCGACGCACGCGCAAATATCGCCGGCGTAGACGGTATCGATTTCTTCACGCTTATTGGCGTGCATTTGTAGCAAACGGCTGATGCGCTCGCGCGTGCCTTTACCGGAGTTATAAACGTAGCTGCCGGATTTCAAGACTCCGGAGTAAACGCGGATATAGGTCACATGCCCGACGAACGGGTCGGACATAATTTTGAAGGCCAACGCCGAAAACGGAGCATCGTCGGAAGCGCGGCGCAGTTCGACTTCATCGGTAAGCGGATTGGTGCCTTCAAGTGGCGGCACATCCACAGGAGACGGTAGAAAATCGACAACCGCATCCAGCAACGGCTGGATGCCCTTATTTTTAAACGCTGAGCCTGCCAGCACCGGTACGATTTTGAGCTGCAGCGTGGATTTGCGAATGGACTTGCGCATTTCCTCAATGGAAAGCGTGCCTTCGGTGAGGTACTTGTCGATGACTTCGTCGTCGTGTTCGGCAACATATTCGACGACCTTGTTGCGATGCTCGTCGTAGAATGCCTTATCTATCGCAGAACCCTTCAAAGCCGCGGCCACATCCGGACGCGAATCCACGAAAGTCTTGTCCCACAATTTTTCAACTGGGAATTCTTCGAATTTGGCGCCCAGCGTTTCTTCCAGCCAGACAATTACCTTTTGTTCCAGGAAATCGATGATGCCGATGAAATTATCTTCGCGGCCCAAAGGAAATTGTAGGGGAACAGGGTGGGCTCCCAGGCGCGCGCGAATCGTGCGCACCACGTGATCGAAGTCCGCGCCCATGCGGTCCATCTTGTTCACAAAGCAAATGCGCGGCACGCGGTATTTATCAGCCTGCCGCCACACCGTTTCCGATTGCGGTTGCACTCCCGCAACGGAGTCAAAAACGCAAACAGCGCCGTCCAGCACTCGCAATGAACGCTCGACTTCCACGGTGAAATCAACGTGCCCCGGCGTATCAATAATATTGACGCGGTATTTCTTGCCGTTGCGGTCCCACGATGCGGTAGTCGCCGCGCTGGTAATCGTGATGCCGCGCTCGCGCTCCTGCTCCATCCAGTCCATGGTGGCGGTACCTTCGTCCACCGAACCGATCTTGTAGGTCACACCGGTATAGAAAAGGATGCGCTCCGTCGACGTGGTTTTTCCGGCGTCGATGTGCGCCATAATTCCGATGTTGCGCGTGTCTTCGAGTTTGAATGCCCTGCCCATGTGTCCTTGTTCAGCCTGCTCTGCAGATGCTTGTTTCCCTGATTCCGGTTTTGCCGATCCTTGCTTCGTCGATTCCTGTGGCGCTACGTCTTTAACCGTCACGATTCAACCTTCAATTCAATTGCTTGTCGCGGTTACCAGCGATAGTGCGCGAAAGCCTTGTTCGCTTCAGCCATGCGGTGCACATCTTCTTTTTTCTTCATGGCGCCGCCGCGAGCGTTCGAAGCGTCGATCAACTCGTCAGCCAATTTATCGATCATGGTCTTGCCGGAGCGTTCCCGCGAATACTGCAGCAACCAGCGAATCGCCAACGATTGCCGGCGAAAAGGATTTACTTCCACGGGAACCTGGTAGTTCGCGCCGCCTACACGTCGCGTTTTTACTTCCAGCAGCGGTTTTACGTTCTCGACCGCCTTATTAAAAATCTTCAGCGCGTCGTCGTTGGTTTTCTTAGCCACTTGGTCCATCGCGCCATAAAACGCGCGCTGCGCGGTGGACTTCTTGCCTTCCCACATCATCGAGCAGATGAATTTATCCACCAGCTGGCTGTCATAAACCGGGTCGCTTGCTTGCGGCCGGCGAGTAACTAGTCCTTTGCGTGGCATTGCTGTGTATAGCTCCTTCAGAAAATTGCGAACTCAAAAACTTGCCAACGAACGTTGCTGCGAATTTGGTACAAAATTTGTTTACTTGGTCTGACCAGCCTTCGGTCGCTTGGCGCCGTATTTCGAGCGCCCCTGCTTGCGATTCTCTACTCCCGCGGCGTCCAGCGTGCCGCGCACGATGTGATAACGCACTCCTGGCAAATCCTTCACGCGGCCCCCGCGCACCAGAACGATCGAGTGTTCCTGCAAATTGTGGCCAACACCAGGAATGTAGGTGGTGACTTCGATTGAATTCGTCAAACGCACACGCGCAACTTTGCGCAGTGCGGAGTTCGGCTTCTTGGGAGTTTGCGTATACACGCGAATGCAAACGCCGCGCTTCTCCGGGCAGCCCATCAACGCCGGCGACTTGGTTTTAACTTGGACCTGCTCGCGGCCCATACGTACTAGTTGCGAAAACGTCGGCACAGTTAATTCCCTCAATGGCGCGCACAATTTTCCGTGGCTCTCGCAAGGCGCGCACACAAAAATGCGCGAGAACGCACTCCAACGCTGAAAGGTCTACTGCGAATCCGGAGATACCAGCAAGAAACTCCGTGCACAACTCCAAGAGGCGGACGTATTCGCTCCTGGCTTCGATTCGGAGAGGCTTACTCGGCTTTGCGGGACTGGCGTCCCATTCCGGCCGCTCTTCTGTCCCATTCCGTCGTGCAATGTTCCGGGACTGAAGAATTCCTTCCAACTACGACCGCGAGACACTGCGGTCGCCCCCATCGGGATAGTAACTACCCCGACAAACAAGGAAGTATAAGGAAGAAAACGTGCTCTGTCAAATTATCTTCGAAACCGCCGTGTGGAAATAAGTTTCACAGCTTCAACTTTGGCTCCGCCATTACACGCGCGACTGATCCTACCAAGGTGATCGAGTTGAAATCGAGCGACCGGGGTCCATTTCGCTCAAAAAGAATAACAGTAAGACCTTTAGTATCAGCCACTTAAAAGGTACTGTCTGTCATCTCGGGCGCGTCACTCAGACGACGGCGGTTTTTGCTTAGTATCGTCGGCGCCTTGATCCCCGAACGGCCATAAACCGGTGGCCCTGAGGAATTCAAACTGGTGTTGCACCCGCAGCATTGCAGCGGTTTTGTTTGCAGGCCAGGGTTTCGCAAATCGTTCCGGGCGGTCCGCAATCCAAAACGCAGTCATCGCCATCAGCGTGGCATCCTGCGCCAGCACATCCGGTTTTACTTCTTCCAAGGCATCGGCAGCGGAATGATGCGTATATTTATATTCGGGGGAATCCTGATTCATATTGATCCCCGGCAAGCCGGCGATTATAAAAGGCCCAGTGTCGGTACCGAATTCAACTTTGTCGGTCACGCGGATGCTGCGAATGTTGGCCAGAGAGTCGACAAAGTTCTGAAAATCGCCGACGAGATCGTCGCGGCCACCGAGCTGGAATTCCTTGACCGGTCCCTGGCCTTCATCCAACACAAGATCGCCCAGATGGTTGGCCATTTCCGATTGATGCTGTTTCACGTAGGCATAGGAGCCCAGCAAACCTTGCTCTTCACCGTTAAACAATACGAAACGGATGGTGCGCCGCGGGCGCTGGCCGGATCGCAGAATGGCCTCGGCGGCGCCTAGAACGCTGACCGAACCCATGCCATTATCAGTGGCTCCTTCCGACAAATCCCATGAGTCTAGATGCGCGCCGACGACCAGTATCTCCTCCGGGTGTTCGCGGCCGCGAATTTCTCCGACGGCGTTTGCGGTTTCCACCGGGCCGTCACTGAAAGTGTTATGCACATTCACGCGCACCTGAACTTTTTTGCCGTTATCTAAAAACCGCTCCAACTGGCTCTGATCTTCAGCGGTGAGGGAAAGGACTGGAATGGCGAAATCGGCGGCAAAGCCAAGAATGCCAGTATGGGTGAGGTTCATGCCCTCGCTTTTGAATCCGCCTTGACCGCCAAAGATGGCGACTGCTCCGTTTTTGGCGGCCAGCTTCACGAAATCACCAAACTGCGTGAAAATCAGCATTCCATCTTGATCTTTTTTTGGCTCACCCTGCGCAACCATCAAGATAATTTTTCCGCTGAATTTGGCGGGATCCTTCATCTCTTCATCCAGATAAAAAACGTTCGCGGCAACTAATTCGCCTTCGGCCCCACTCGCCGGCGTTGATCCCGTCCAGCCCATGGCATCAACGTTGAGCCGTCGATGGATGGGACCCGTTAATTCCGCCTGCGCGGTGCCTCGCGTCCATCCGCGCCAAATTTGGAATTTTTCGGCATGAACATTTTCGAGACCAATGGCGCGCATTTTGTTGAGACTCCATTCAACAGCCTTTTGAGACTGCGGCGACCCGGTGACGCGGGCGCCTACGTCGTCGCTGAGTTGCGTCAGGTATTCGTAGGCGTGAGATTCCACCAGGCCTTCGCCGGCAATTTTCACCAGCGCAGCTCTAGTCGCTTCTTCGTTGCTCTCCTTCGAGACAACACTCGCAGCGGATAGCGTAAGAAGCACAGACAGAACTGCGAGAATCTCGAAGACACGGCGCATTAATTTCTCTCCTGATATCCAGTCTATAGCACGCACCTATGCTATGCACTTGAGACGGCCCTCCCAGCAAAAGGGTTTACGGCTGCGGCGAAATTCAGCGGGATGCCACAGATTCGACATGGCGGCGCAACCTTCTTCTTTGCGTTTTTCGCGGGAGCACCTAAACTGCGAGGTGTGTCAGTCAATCGAGCATTCAATTCGATGAAGCTGGTATTGGGATACGCTGCGGCCGCGGTTTTTGTACTAGCAACAACTCTGCCAGTATTATCCGCGCAACAGCCGCCGGACCCATCCAGCAACACACCGGCCGGGTCCGGTCAGAGCACAGACCAGAAGCCTGCGAGTGGAGCCGCGCAAACTCCCGCACAGATCGAGTTGCTCGAAACGCACATCCGCTTTGAAACTGACGGTTCAAGCCGCAAAGAAGTGCACGCCCGGGTACACATCAATACGGAACTTGGGACGCGGCAATTCGCGCGCCTGAATTTTGACTACAATCGCGCGTTCGAAACGGTGGAAATTCCTCTAGCGCGCATCACCCACGCCGGCGGCGGCACTGCTGACATTTTGCCCAGTGCGGTGACCGATCAACCCAATCCCGTCGTAGCTGATGCCGTTGCTTATCAGGATATTCGACGCAAGACGGTTCGAATTCTCGGATTGCAGCCCACGGATATTCTGGAGTATCGCGTGGTCACCACGGCGCACGCCCCGCTCGCACCAGATTTCTATTTGTTCCACACTTTTGCGAAGGACGCGATCGTTACGCAGGAACAGTTTGAACTGAATTTGCCTTCCTCGCGCGACGTACAACTGCGCGTGAATCCTGCGACAGCGCCAAGCTACGAAGGCAGAACCGGCGAGGGCTCTGAATCGCGCATGATTCGCCGCTGGGAATATCGCTGGAATTCCCCAGAAGGGAAAGCGAAAAGCTCGCAAGATCTCTCTGCGGAACCTGACGTGGCACTGACTACCTTTACTTCCTGGAAGCAGCTCTCGACGCGGTTGGCAGAGAAATTTGAAGCCACAGAAAATATTGCGCCGGCCGTGCTGGCGAAATCCGGCGATTTGATTAAGTCAGCCGAAAAACCCGAAGAGAAAATCGAGACCATCTACGATTTCGTGTCGCAAAAAATTACCACCGTTGAGCTGCCGCTGGAATCAAATGGCTTTCGCCCTCGCGCGCCGGAGGAAATTCTCTCCTCTGGTTACGCCACTCCGGAAGACAAGATGATTCTATTCTCGGCACTTACACGTGCTGCAAAAATGCCCGCGATCGTGGCTCTCGCAGGCGCACCGGATGAAGCCGAAAAATTGCTCCCACGTCCTTCTCTGTTCAGCCATGCGCTGGTGTGGACCGGCACCGGAAAAGAGGGCCCGGGCTTCTGGCTGGACCCCAGTACGGAAGTCGCGCCATTTCGCATGATCGGCGCGAATCTGCGCGGCAAGCCTGCTTTTTTGCTGCTGCCCGATACAAAAGAAAACTCTTCGCAGTCGCCGTGGGTAACTGTCCCTGTTGATTTACCATTCGCGGCGTCGCAGCAAGTAAATGTGGATTCGGTTCTGGCCGCGGACGGCCAGTTAACCGCCAAGGTGCATTACTCGCTGCGCGGTGATAATGAATTGCTATTGCGCGTGGCATTTCATCAAACGCCAAGAGAAAAGTGGCGAGATCTGGCGCAGCTCCTCTCGATCTCGGACGGATTTCGTGGGCAAGTGACGAACGCAAGCGCATCGGATCCGTCGAATACGGGCCAGCCCTTCTTGGTCGACTACGAAATTGTTTCGGCGAAATTTGTGGATTGGTCCAAAAAACCGGTGCGCATCCCGGCGTTGCTTCCTCAACTAGGTTTGCCCGATGCATCCACCACCGTCGTCACTGGAGCAGCGGCCTCGCCGATCGATCTGGGCACGCCGCTCGATGTCGATACGCGCGCCACACTGCAGTTGCCTCCCGGAACAACCGCGCATGTGCCCACGGGTACGTCCGTGGAACGCGACTACGCGACCTTTGCGTCGAAATACTCAATTCAAGGGCTTGATTCCGCGGGGATTGTGACGGTGACCGCGTCGCGCCGAATTCGTTTTTTGTTGAGAGAAGTTCCGGCTGCACGCGTTACGGACTACAAAGCGTTCGTGCACGCGGTGCAAAACGATGAAGCCCAGGATTTCACGTTGGAACGGCCAGCATCCGCGGAGGATCATGCAAAGCCCGCGGCGAAAAAGACTTCCGCGCAAACAAACCATTAATTCTGTTTATAACCACCCGAATGAAAATTGTTTGCCGGCCTAACAACAAGTAACTTTATTTCACCTGCAAAATCTCTCTCTCTTTGGTGGCCGACAAATCTTCCATTTTTTTGGTTTCCGCATGAGAAACCTTTTCGAGTTCATCGAGGCCGCGCTTCTTTTCGTCTTCGCTGATTTTCTTGTCCTTTTCCAGTTTCTCGACGGCTTCTTTCAAGTCGCGGCGCACGTTCCTTAACAGCGGTGCGATGATTCTCAAGAATCTTGTGCAACTGTTTCACGAGATCCTTGCGCCGTTCTTCGGTGAGCGCGGGGATCGGAACGCGCACGACTTTGCCATCATTGGTGGGATTAAGTCCCAGTTCTGAGGTGCGGATGGCTTTGTCGATCAAAGGCACCACACTGGGGTCCCAGGGAGCGATGACGATCATACTGGCCTCCGGCACCGTCAGCGCGCCGAGCTGATTTACGGGCATCGGCGAGCCGTGATAATCGACGCGGATACTGTCCAGCAAGTGATGCATTGGCTCGGCCGGTGCGCAACGAGCCTAACTCTTTGCGAAAATCCTCGACCGCTTTTTCCATGCGAGTTTTCGCCGGCGGCTAGAGCTTCTTTTGTGTTTGAGATCGCGCTCATAAACACCTCGTAAGAAATGCAAGGTGAATCTATATTTGTTGTTTTCTGATTCCCGTTGCCATCTACTTCAGACGTAACATCCGCGATGTTGCAACCAGATTCTACGCGGGTATCACCGTTGAACCAACGCGCTCCCCTAATAACACGCGCTGGATGTTTCCGTGGCGATTCATATTAAACACCACGATAGGCATGCCATTGTCCATGCACAGAGAAATCGCCGTGGCGTCCATTACTTTTAAACTCTTTGTGCAGCACGTCACGATAAGTGACTTCACTGTACAGCTTCGCTTTCCTTCACCAATTCCGGATCGGCATCGTATATCCCATCAACCCGCGTGGCCTTTAAAATCACGTCGGCCTTGATTTCCATGGCTCGAAGTGCTGCAGCAGTATCTGTAGAGAAGTACGGATTGCCAATGCCAGCCGCGAAAATTACCGTGCGGCCTTTTTCAAGATGTCGAATCGCACGGCGGCGGATAAAAGGCTCGGAAACCTGATGCATCTCGATGGCGCTTTGCACCCGAGTATGCACGCCTTCTTTTTCCAAGGCATCCTGCAAAGCCAGCGCATTTATCACCGTGGCCAGCATGCCCATAAAATCGCCCGTGGCGCGATCGATTTCAAATCCCTTTTGTCGGGCGCCGCGAAAAATGTTTCCGCCGCCGACCATGATGGCCGTTTCCACGCCCAGGGCGTGCACATCCTTTAACTCCCGCGCTATAGCCTGAATGGTTTCGCCGTGAATTCCGAAGCCCTGCGGCCCCTGAAATGATTCTCCAGAAAGTTTCAACAAAATACGTTTGTAAATGGGTTGTACATGATTAGCCGGGGACGGGGACGATGACGCGCGCTTTGCTGCGGCCGGTAAGCGAGCGGCGACTTTGGGCTTCACGATCTTTGCAGGCATGGATCTCCGATGAGTGCGCAGAAAGCTTCGAAATTGTAACAAACTATCTTAGTCGCCGCACGGCAGAGGAATCAAAAAAAAGCGTCCCGAATTTCCTTCGGGACGCTTTTAGTACTTTTCTAGTTGTGGACAGTTATGCGGAAACCGGCGCTGTGCCGTTGTCGGAACTCGAAGACGCGCTGCCGCTTACTTCGCCGACTTTAAAACGCGCGAAGCGGCGGATGCCCATGTTCTCGCCGAGTTTAACAATGGCCTGGCTGATCATCTCGCCAATGGTGACGCTTTCGTCCTTGATGTAGTGCTGCTCGTAGAGGCAGTTTTCCTCGTAAAACTTTTCCATTTTGCCGTTCACGATTTTTTCAATCACCGCGTCGGGCTTTCCGGTTGCGCGTGCCTGAGCGCTATAGATTTCGCGCTCTTTCTCCAGCATCTCGGGCGTCACTTCTTCGCGACGCACGTAACGAGGATCAAGGGCCGCGATGTGCATGGCGATATCGTGGCAGAGCTGTTGAAAAATGGGCGTGCGCGCGACGAAATCAGATTCGCAATTGATTTCCACGAGCACACCGATCTTGCCGCCCGCGTGGATGTAGCTGCCCACCAAACCTTCGCTAGCCTCCCGCTGCGCCTTTTTTGCCGCAGCGGCCTGGCCTTTTTTGCGCAAGACGCTGATGGCTTTTTCGATGTCGCCACCCGCTTCGATCAGCGCCGCTCGGCAATCGGCAAAGCCCGCATTGGTGCGCTCGCGCAACTCTTTCACCAGTTGCGCGGGAATATTGTTGCTGCTGGGTGTTGGCTGTGTGCTCATTCGTCTTCTCTTCTCACTATCAGTTAGATGACCCGGATGGTGATACAGGTATCTCGCGGCCCGTTCGCACGGGCTGGGCTACCTGCTAGGCGCTGGTACTACCCGTTACCGGTGCGCTTCTGCTGCGTCGGGGGGAACAGTCGCTTCTGCAGTTTCCGCGGGCTCCACAGGAGCATCGATCGGCGTCTCCACACGCCTTCCACGAAGTCGCCTTCCTGCTTTTCGTATTGCTCGTAGGCGCTGGTGTCCACATATTCGACGCCATCGACAAGGGCCTGGTCCGCAGTGGCTTTCTGCTCCGCGACTTGCGACTGCTGGTAAGCGTTGTGGCCTTCCAGCACCGATTCGGAAATCTTCGAAGTAAACAGATCGAATGGCGCGCAGAGCGTCGTCATTCCCTGGAATAATCCAGTCGACCACGTCGGGGTCGCAATTGGTGTCTACCACCGAAACCACCGGCACGCCCATGCGGCGCGCTTCCTTGACCGCAATTTCTTCCGCGTTGGAATCGATCACAAACATTGCATCCGGCAACTGCGCCATATTCTCGATGCCTTCCAGATTCTGAAAGAGGTGCTTCATTTCGCGCTCGAGGCGCGCTTTTTCTTTCTTCGAAAGCTCGTTCATGCGGCCATCTTCGCTCATGGCCTTCAGCAACTTCAAACGCTTGATGGATTTCTGCAACGTGGACCAATTGGTCAGCGTGCCACCCAGCCAGCGGTGATTGACGTAAAAAATGCGCCGCAGCGCTTCGCTTCTTCGGCAACCGCTTCCTGGGCCTGGCGCTTGGTGCCCACAAATAAAACGTTCCTGCCTTGCGCGGAAAGTTCGCCGACGAAGCGGCTCGCTTCGCGGAACATTTTCAGCGTTTTTTGCAGATCGATAATGTGAATGCCGTTGCGTTCCCCGAAAATGTACTCCTTCATTTTCGGATTCCAGCGTCGCGTCTGGTGACCGAAGTGAACTCCCGCCTCCAGCAACTCTTTCATGGTAATTTCTACTGCCAAGTTTCCTCCTTTAAGGATTGCTGTTTGCGCTCGCGAGCGAAATGCTCTCACGAAAGAACAGCCTTTTTGCCGGCTCCTAGCCGGCCGTGAATTTCGGCAGCTCGCTTGCGCGAAACCGCCGGAGTTCGAAGCTGGTGCCTTCAAGCTCGACACCCAGCAAAATCGAAACAACTCGCGCTTAGCGCTTGGTGAACTGGAAGCGCTTGCGTGCGCCCTTCTGCCCGTACTTCTTGCGTTCCTTCATGCGCGAATCGCGAGTCAGAAAATCCATTCTTGCGCAGCGCCGCGCGCAATTCCGCATTAAAGACCGAAATGGCGCGTGCCAAGCCCCATGCGGACCGCTCCGGCCTGTCCGCCAACTCCGCCGCCCTTGGCGGTGATGACAACGTCCACCTGGTCGTGCAAGCTCGTGAACTTCAGCGGCTCAATGGCGTCATGCTTCCACGCCACGTTTGGAAAATATTCTTCCGCCGTTCTGCCATTGATCTTGAACTTGCCGGAACCCGCGCGCAGAAACACTCGCGCAACAGATTCCTTACGGCGACCTGTACCCAGAATCCAAGTTTGCTTGCCCATGAGGGGCGAACCAGTAGAACTCAACGTTCCTCCTAAACTCCAAAACAAAAACTCGTGCGAGAAAACCAGTGCAAGCGATTTCAGAGACACTTAGTGCGTGCATCTCTAAAAACCCGATGGAAAATTCCTGGAGACTGGAATACTGCAGGTTGTTACACCCACCAGAACAACAATCCCCGAACCTTTACAATTTCAACGACTAACTTGCCATCGCTTGCGGCTTTTGCCCGGCGTGACGCGCTAATCCGACGGCATCACGGTACACGCGCAATTTCTTGGCGCGTCGCGCACGCAATTTGTTCTTCGGCAACATGCCGAGCACCGCTTCACGCACCATCCAGTCGGCCTTGGCCACCCGCAAACGTTTGGCTGGCACTTCCTTCAACCCACCTGGATAACCGCTGTGCGAGTAATAAACCTTTTGTTCGACCTTGTTTCCGGTCATGCGGATCTTGTCCGCATTGATGACCACTACATGATCGCCGGAATCTAGATAGGGCGTAAAACTAGGATTATCCTTGCCGATTAAAATGCGAGCCACCTTGGTGGCCAATCGCCCCAGAACCATATCCGTCGCGTCGATTACAAACCAGTTGGCGCCTACTTTTAGGGCCTCGGCTTCCTCACCCTGGGCTACATACGTCCTCATTGAAACGGTCACACCTTTCCCTATAGAGACAAACATAAATCTTCAGAGTACGCAGGGGGTATTGTCAAAGGAATGTATAGGTTCATCGGACGCTTTCAGGGTGTGCACGGCGCTAGCGCTTAGCTTGTGCGTTCGTCACGCTCAAGACGTTCCCGTCGGGATCATTGAACCAGGCTACTCGCAACATTGAATTTGGAAGCGAGCAGATACCTAGTTCGTCCTGATTAAAACCCTTATAGACATTAAAGGTCACACCCTTCTCAAGTAGCGCTTTTACGGCCGCAGGTACGTCCGCAACGCTGAATCCCAGTACAGTGTGTTCATGGGGCGCAAAATCGGGAACGGTAGAGACTCGTAAATCAATTCCTCCAACATCAAAAACCACCGCGTAATCGTCCTCTAATTTCAATCTGAGCCCCAACGTATCGCGATAAAATACTGCCGCACGAGCGCGGTCTCTGGCGCAAATGATTGCAATAGGTTTTGCAGCGGCTAAAATCCCCATGGTCCCTTCCTTCCATTTTAGGCAGCTTTTCTGGTACAAGCAGGATGTTGAACACAATGTGGCGCATCAGTTTGTGAGCTTGTCCTCGGGCGAGCGCGCTAGTATAACGCCTCCCTCAAGAGAGGACCTTCGTCTTTGCGGTCGCGCTAAGAAGCAAAGGAGAAACACGTGGAAGTTGTTGCCGGAGTCGATCTGGGCGGAACTGCTGTTAATTACACGCTGGTTGATCGCGACGAAAAGTTTTTGATTGATGGCTTGTGCGAGCATCCTTCGCTGGCTAAGCAAGGGCCAGAAGTGTGCCTGAAACAGATTGAAGACGGCTTGAAGATTGCCGCGAATCGCGTTGGCGTGCAGATGTCCGAGATTGTGGCCGTCGGATTGGATACACCCGGGCCTGCGAGTGCTGCGGGAAAACTCAGCGCCAAAGGCTCGACGAATTTCGTGCACGCCAATTGGGCGGAATACGACATCCGCGAGGGACTGGCAGTACGGCTCGGGAAACCGGTCAGTTATCTCAATGACGGAAATGCCGGCGCGCTGTGGGGGCACTTCAATACTTTCGGCGCTGCCGGAAAAGAAACCTCAGTGACCGTAGTGATCGGAACGGGCTTGGGCGGCGGCGTGATTCTCGACGGCAACGTCATCAAAGGCAGAAAAGGATTCGGCGGTGAACTGGGCCACGTGTTGATTCCCTACCAAAGTATCTCGGGAATCAGCGGTATGAAGCCCAAATGTAATTGCGGACGCATAGGCTGTCTTGAGTCAGTCTGTTCACTGACCGCCATCGAAAGAGATTTCCTGCCATTTTTCCTGCCGAAATATCCGGGACATGAGTTGGGAAAATTAGACAATCTAAATCGCGCCGCCAAAATGGTGCGCGGCTTGGCCGACAAAGGCGATCCGATGTGCCGGGAAATTTTCCGTGTGCAAGCCCACGCGCTGGGGCTTTTCTTCGACGAAATGATCAATACATTTGACCCGGACGCACTGATTGTCGGCGGCGGCGCGATCGAAACGTCCCCGAATTTCAGAGCTGGTTCATCGAGGAGATCCATGCAGGCATGCCTACCCAACGCGAAGAGCAGGCCGACATTCCCATTTTTGTTATGCCCAATGGCGACACGGCCGGCACTCGAGGCGCGGCTATCGAAGCGCTGAAGCTCGCGCGCTCAGGCGGGCTAGCATAAAACGCGGCGCTTCTGCCGTCATTTCATTCAATGATTTCGAACTAAGATTTAGCGGCCCAGCGTTGGCAGAAATTGTGGTGCTTTCCTGAGTTTGCTGGCTTGTTCGTACGAATACGCGATCCGTATGAGAACGGGTTCACTCCATGCGCGCCCGAAAAACGAGATACCCACAGGCAAGCCGAATACCTCGCCCGCGGGAACATTGATATTCGGATACCCAGCCACCGCGGCGAAGCTGGAGCTTCCGCCACCAAAGTGATCGCCCGCCACCAAGTCCGTGAGCCAGGCGGGTCCACCGGTCGGCGCCACTAGAGCGTCCAATTTATGCTTGTCCATCACCGCGTCGATTCCTTCGGTCCGCGCCAACTGATGGTTTTTCTTTAATGCATCGAGATATTCCTGGCTTGTTAGCGGGCCCTTCAACTGGGCTTTCAGGAAGAGCTCCTGCCCGAAATAGGGCATCTCCTGTTCGCGATGATTTTCGTTGAACTCGATAATTTCCTGCAGTGTGTGTACTGGCGCGCGCGGTCCGAGCCGCGCAAGGTAAGCATTCAGATCAGCTTTCAATTCGTACATGAACACCGTGGATTCCGTCTCGTCAAACTTTCCACGCGTTTCAATATCCGCGGGATCAACGAGTATCGCTCCCTGCACTTTCAACACCTCAAGCGCGTTCCCCATGAGATTGTCGACTGCGGCATTGAAACCAAAGGTTTCGCGCACGACACCGATGCGCGCACCTCGTAACCCCTCGGCCACCAAAAACTGCGTGTAGTCCGCGTAGGATTTTCCGCGGCTTTCAGACGTGGCGCTATCTTCGTCATCGACGCCCGTGAGCGCGCCCAGCAAAATCGCCGCATCGCGAACGGTCCGGCAGAGCGGACCGGCGGTGTCCTGGCTGTGCGAGATCGGAATAATCCCGGTCCTGCTCCAAAGCCCAACGGTTGGCTTTAAGCCAACCACGCCATTGGCCGACGCCGGACACACAATGGACCCGTCGGTTTCCGTTCCGATAGCGATGGCGCACAGGTTTGCGGAAACACTCGCGCCTGAGCCGGAGCTCGACCCGCAGGGATTGCGGTCCAGCACATAGGGATTTTTTGTTTGTCCGCCGCGGCCGCTCCAGCCGCTGGTGGATTGATTCGAACGGATGTTGGCCCACTCGCTGAGATTGGTCTTCCCTAGAATGACCGCGCCTGCTTCGCGCAGCTTCTGCGCCACCGTGGAATCCTTCGGCGGCTTGGAGCCCACCAGCGCCAGCGAACCAGCGGTGGTCATCATGTGATCGGAAGTATCAATGTTGTCTTTGATCAGAATAGAAATGCCGTGAAGCGGTCCGCGAAGATGTTTCTGTTTGCGTTCCTTATCAAGACCTTTGGCAATTTCAAGCGCATCAGGATTTACTTCGATCACGCTGTTGACGGACGGCCCATGTTTATCGATGGCATCGATGCGCGCCAAATATTTTTCGGTGATGGAGTGCGCGGTGAAGCGGCCCGACGTCATGCCCTCTTGCAGTTCGCTAACGGTAATTTCGTCAAGTTCGAACGATCCGGTTGAACTCGTTTGAAACGCCGGTGAGATTTTCAGACAGGCACCGGACGCAGGATTTGGGGACAGCACCGCCGCGGAGGCTCCGGCCAGGAGGCTTGCCTGGATAAATTTTCTGCGCGCGGGAAGTTCGGGACCGGCTACATTGTGGCCTTCGCGCTCATCCAGTTGCGAAGCCTTGCGCAACGGCGATTCGCCGTCCACGTCTGATTCATCCTTCATTAGTGACCTCGTGAGAGTAACTTGGGCGGAGACATGTTACGTCAAGTTCGCCGTCCGCGCAGCCATGCGAAACTCCCCGCCCTGCGCCCGCGGTCGGAGCGCCGTTATAGCGCTCGCGGTGAGTCTTAAGACGTCTGGGCGCCATAAGTATAAACGCCGAATTTTGGTGTCGAATGTTCCCATATCGAACAGAGCACTCTCGCGAATCGATTTTTTGACCCTGTCCGGCCTTCGATAAACTGGCTCCAAGCCTAATTCTTGGGGTATGCCAATGAAAATTTACGAAGACACCAACCAAAGACCGCCGGAATTTAATATCACCGCATGGGATTGGTCCAGGCAGCGTCTGCACGCCGGAGCCATCTTGTTCGCGGCTTGCGCGATTGCCGC
Organism: uncultured Acidobacteriota bacterium; assembly: GCA_963705755.1. GTDB lineage: Bacteria > Acidobacteriota > Terriglobia > Acidiferrales > UBA7541 > Acidiferrum. Next base: position 27,396 of record CAVPKZ010000181.1, read on the forward strand.
CGGAGCGCCGCTCTGGGCGCAGGACGTGGCGGAAGTGGCCCGCCAGGCCCAAGCCCGCAAGCATCAGCAAACCAAGCATAAAAAGCACGTGTACACCGAAGAAGATCTAAAGCGCGCCCGAATTCTTACTCGCGAGGATCAGGAACTGCTGGCCTCCAAAAAGCGCGACGCTGTACTACCGGAGGCCGAAGTCGCTACAACCTTGGATGCGCAAACGTTGGAACATCTCCCACTCGGCGATGTGGCTCGCATGTATCGCGCAATGAAAGAGTTGAATCACTCACAGACGGGCGAGCTCGCGGAATACCACTTGCCTGTTACAAATGCGGCGCTGGCATATGCAAAGCCCGAATTTGTAGCACCAAGACCCAACGCCATAGAGCCAACGACGCATAACGCACCCGCCTCGCCGCTCTTACCAAATCCCGATTTGAATGCGCCAAGGTTGAAGACGCTCTTGGTACCGCCGACACCAATCGTGCCGGCGCCAACGCCTAATCGGGCGACAGCCGCTCACGCAGTTTCCATTTCGCGGACGATTGCGGCAAAGACCATGTTTGCTGTTTCAAAACCGAACATGCCCGCATCGCTAGCGTATGAGATCCCAGTTGCTCCAGTGTTTCCAAACACAGAGGTCGTTTCATTGCCGGAATTGCGGATTGTTGCGCCTTCTGCACAATCGACACTGGCGGCTCCAGCGATTTCGAATGCCGCAGCGCCACGCAGCATCATCGTGAAGTACGGCGATTCGTTGTGGAAGCTGGCGCGAAAAAATTGGGCGACGGCCACCGTTGGCATGAGCTCGCGGCCATTAATCCCGGCATCGTCAATCCTGAGCACATCCTGCCGGGCACGCCAATCAACATCGTGGCGACCGCACCGGTTGCGCCAACTGCACCAAATGATTGCAACGTGACGGTGCGCAAAGGCGACAGCTTGTGGAAAATTGCCCAGAAAAAGCTTGGCTTCGGCGGGTTCTGGGGCTGCATCGCTAAGGTTAACCCCGTGATTCAGGACGCAAATCTTATCTACACTGGGCAAATTCTCGCAGTCCCTGAGGCCTGCGAACAGCCCCTCGACAAACTAGCTAATCCTTAAGCTGTTCACCTTCGGCCTGTTCCGGCGTTTCGAGAAACGGCAACGGGAATTTTTTGCGCCATTTTATCAGTTACAATAATCGTGCAGTGATAGTGCGTCTTTTCGAGATTGCACATGATTCATCGCTACATTTTCCACAATGAAAGCTTGTTGCCCGTCGAGAAGTCCCGCCTTTCCATGGGCCAGGCCGGGCTCATCTGCGGATGGGCATTTTTACAACTATACGCATAGCGCGCGGCGAGGCTTTCGCCTACGAACGCCACTGGCGCCGGCTGGACGAGCACTGCCATCATTAACCTGCCGATGCCCTACGCAGCAGCCAAAGTGCGCATGCATCTTCACGAAGTAATCCGCGCCAACAAAATCACCGAGGGCTGCGCCAGAATCTATCTTATTTATAACAACGCGGGATTCTGGCAGAGTGACGAACCCCGCCCTAAGTCGATCTCCTCATTTGTTCTGCTCCGCTTCCTCGAGTACGCCGACAGTGCCGGCCTGGGTCTGCGTGCGCCACGGCCAACGCGCCGCCGCGCCGCTTTCGGGAGTCGAGAGCGTTTACCTGGTGGATATCGTCTGGGCCGTGGCGGAAGCCGAAAGGACGGGTTTGACGAGGTTGTGCTGCTGAACGAACGCAGCGAAGTCTCCGATGCACCTCCCGCCAATATTTTCGTTGTGAAAAATGGCAAGGTGTTGACACCTCCATGCGCTCCGGATGCCTTGAAGGCGTGACGCGCGGAATTTTAATGGAAATAGCCCCCGAGTCCGGCGTATCCGTTGCGGCGCAGTCTTTACACCCCGAGGACTTGTATTCCGCGGACAGAGTTTTCATTTCTTCAACAAACCGCAATGTTATTGGAGTGGGCGAGATTGCCGGTAGCACAAAATCGCCGCTGCCCCGGTCCGGTGACCCATCGTCTTAATGAGCTCTTCGACGCGTATATCGACGACAGCGTGACGCGCCGCATATCAGTCAGCATCCGGTAGCCTTTTAATAAAACTTTACCTGGAACTTTCCACCCTCTCTCCGCGTTCTGAGAGAGACAAGATTTGCTCGCACCCAACTTTTTTCAGAGTAACTGGTCTCAAGGGTCATCACCGCCGGCGACCGGGTGGCGGGAGAAATCCATCCTCGAGTCACTGGTTGCGGATCTCCGCTTCGGAGCCCGCACCCTATGGAAAAACCGCGCTTTCTCCGCCATCGCGATCATCACCCTGGCTTTGGGGGTTGGAGCTTTCCTCTGCAATTTTCAGCGTGATAGACAATATCCTGTTGGAGCCGTTTCCCTACCCAGCAGCGCAACGCTTGATGTCCCTGGTAATTCATGACACTGACCAGAGCTCGGGCGGCCGTGGAGCCTTTACCGGGCTGAATTCCTGGACTATCTACCCAAGGCCACGTGTTCGAAAACGCCATTGGGATGGCCCAAACGGATGTGTTGTATACCTCCGGTGGGGCACCGAACGTTTCGTGGGCATGCTCATCACGCCCAATACCTTCGAATTTCTGGGCGTTCAGCCTTTGCTCGGACGTGCCGCGCAAATCGCAGACTACCAACCTGGCGCGCCACCTACCTTCGTATTGTGACTACAAAACGTCGGGGTGAGCCGTTTCAGCTCCATCCCTCGATCCTCAACAAGAATTTCACACTGAACGGAGTGTCACGACTCTTGTCGGAATCATGCCGCCTCGTTTTGCCTGGGGCGACGCCGACATGTGGATCCCCAGAACTCCAATTCGAGGTGAAATGGTAACGGGTTCCGCTGTACTGGTTTATCTTGGGGCGTGAAGCCCGGAGTAACCAAGGAACAGGGGCTGTCGACTTCGCGGTGCTCGCTACGCAGCAAGCAACCCAACATCCCAATGACTACCCCAAACATTTTTCTGTGCAGCTCATGTCTCTGGCCGATGGTGTGGTCGGACAATTTCGTGCCACCTTGTTCATCGTGCTGGCTGCGGTTGGATTGCTGCTGCTCATCGGATGCGGCAACGCTCGCTACGCAGCAAGCAACCCAACATCCCAATGACTACCCCAAACATTTTTCTGTGCAGCTCATGTCTCTGGCCGATGGTGGGTGGGACAATTTCGTGCCACCTTGTTCTCGTGCTGGCTGCGGTTGGATTGCTGCTGTTCATCGGATGCGGCGACGTCGCGAATCTGCTTCTGGCGTGAGCCACCACCCGTGAAAAAGAATTCGCAGTGCGCGCGGCACTCGGGGCTGGCCGACTCCGCCAACAACTTCGGTGGAGAGCATGTTGCTCGCCAGTCGAGGCGCCTTATTCGCGCGCTGCTGGCTGGGCCGGCCTTAAAGGATTGATAGCCGTCATCCGCCGACAGTATGCCTGCGGAAAGCGTCATTGGCGTGAACGGCGCGGTACTGCTCTTCACCCTGGTCGTGGCCGTTCTCACCGCAGTGATTTTTGGTTGGCTCCGGCGCTCCAGGCTTCGCGCCGCAACTTGAACGATTCTCTTCGCGACAGCAGTAAAGGAACGAGCGGTGGTTCCAGCCACGCCAATATCCGCAACGCTGTAATCGTTTTTGAAGTGGCCCTATCGCTTACGCTTCTCATTGGCGCAGGACTCTTGATGCGCAGTTTCGCGGCGCTGCATAAAGTGAAACTTCGAGCGCCCGGATCACATACTGGTCGCGCGGTTGCCGCTGCCACAGGACCGCTATAAATCGGCAGTCAGGTCGCCGGATTCTTTCGACCCTGCTGCAGCACCTGAACTCCTACCCCACGGGCCGCCCCTCCGCACCACCGCCGCCACCACCGTTGCCCCCGAAGCCGC
>CAVPKZ010000182.1:0-18566 GCA_963705755.1 uncultured Acidobacteriota bacterium
ATCGCGAGTAATGTCGCAATCGAAAAGGAAGGCGTGCGCTTTGCAGTAACGCACCGCGGCTACCGCTTTGGCGAATTTGTACTGGCGGCTACCGGCCGGCACAACGTCCTGAACGCGCTTGCGGCCATCGTTGTTGCACAGGGCAGAGGAATTGGTGCCGAGGCCATTGGTAAGGCACTGAAAACTTTTCGCAGCGTGAAGCGGCGCATGGACATAAAGGGAGAATTCGGTGGCGTTTTGTTAGTGGACGATTTCGCGCATCATCCTACCGCTGTTAAAGCTACCATCGAAGCAGCGCGCGCACGGTGGCCGGGACGCCGACTGTGGGGCATTCTCGAGCCGCGTTCAAATTCCATGCGGCGCAAAATCTTCCAGGAAACCTTGCCGCAAGCGCTGGCGTTGGCGGATCGCGTAGTGCTTGGCGGGGTGTTCCGTTCGAATCAACTTGGCGATGACAATCGTCTCGATCCGAGAGGTCGCGAAAAGCATCCGCTCGCTTGGAAAAGACGCGCGCGTTTTTGGCAGCAGCGACGAAATCGCCGGCGTGTTAGCGGCCGAAGCCGAGCCCGGCGACCTTTTACTGGTCATGTCCAACGGCAGCTTTGATGGATTGTGCGACAAATTAATCAAGAAGCTCGGCGAAGAGGTTCGCGTGCCATCTGAGGCCACCAGCAGGTGATTGGTTTTCATTTCCGCGGTGCGCGATTTTTCGGGCTCCTAACACTTCTGGTCGGTTTTGCATGTTGCTCCTCGCTGCAAGCCACGATTCGTTATGAGTTCTTCGCGCATCCTGAGCAGCACCTGTTTCATGTCACGATGACCATTCCGGATGTCGCGGATGAGATCACGATTCAAATTCCAGCCTGGAATGCGCTGTATCAGATTCGCGATTTTAGTTCTCACATCCAGCAACTGGAAGTCCACAAGCCCCGGCTCAGTCTGGAACTCGCGACGCAAGCAATGTCACGCTGCCTTCCATCGAAAAAATCGACAAGCAGACCTGGCGCATCACTGGAAACGGAACCGTCGTCGTGCGTTACGCCTCGATTGGGACGAGCCCGGGCCTTTTGCCACCCAACTGAATCGCGAGCACACCTTCATTAACCCCGCCATGATCTTGATGTACGTGCCGGAGCGCCGCTCTGAGCAAGTGCACCTTGTATTCGGCGACATCCCTGATCTCTGGAACGGGGAAGGTCCCGGAATTCAAGCGGATGAACGAATGGACCGCGCCCACGCGTTTTCTTCGGACTTTCCGAATTACGATGCGCTTGCTGATGCCCCAATCGAAATGGGGAAATTCGACGATTTCAGCTTCCAGGGATTAGCCCTGAAATCTGGGTAATCATTCACGGTGATAACTACAAGAAGAAACAAGTAGAAACCGAGTTGAAGCGCATTTGCGAGTACGAATTAAAGCTGATGGGCAGGGCGCCTTATCCGCGCTACACGTTCATCCTGCACATTGGCAAAGCTGCGGCCGGCGCAGGCGGTGGAATGGAACACGCCGATTCTACCGCGATCTCCGTGCCGTCTGGAGACTCTCTCCCCGGCGTGGCCGCTCATGAATTTTTTCACTTGTGGAACGTGAAGCGCATCCGTCCCGCAACTTTATATCCGGTCGACTATACGAAAGAGCAATACACTCGCGCACTGTGGTTCGCCGAAGGGGTCACGAGCACCTACGAGTCGTATACTCTCGAGCGGTCCGGCCTACTGGAGCAAACAGCAGCTGTATCACGACCTAAGCGAGCAGATTACCGAACTGGAAGCGCGCCCCGCGAATCGCTGGCAAAGCGCGGAACAATCCAGCCTGGACGCCTGGCTGGAGAAATACCCCCTCTACGAAAATCCGGAATATAGCGTTTCGTATTACACCAAGGGGCAAATCCTGGGCGTGCTTCTGGATATTTTGATTCGCGACCGCACCGATAATCAGAAAAGCCTGGATGACGTCCTGCGCCAGATGAACGAAGATTTTGGCGTGCCCGGGAAACCCTATCGCGACAGTCTGGACGTGCAATTAACCGCTGAGAAAGTAGCGGGCGGCCTCGTTCGAGGATTTCTTTAAGAATTACGTCGCCGCCGCGAATACCGTGCCGTACCAAGCGATATTTCCATTGGCAGGTCTGGAATTGCGCCAAACTACTCGCCAACAACCAGCGCTCGGTTTCGTCGCCGAGGCCGCTGCCAAAGGACCTCTCATCGTTCGCAGCGTGGATGCCAACAGCGCGGCGGCGGAAGCGGGCCTGCAAACCGGCGACTTTATTGTGAAATGGAATGGCGGGGAACCGCCCGGCATTCCAATGATTGGTTGCATCGACACAAAGCTGGGGAATTGTTGCATCTTGTTGTCCGGCGCGAAGGTGCTGAGCTGAAGATTGATTGTCACCTCGGCGAAATCACCGAGATTCTTTATGACCTTGCCGAAGACTCCCGCGCGGGAGACAAGGCGCGGCACATCCGCGAGGGCTTGCTTCACGGGGTTACCGATGCACCGACCATGCACGCGGCAAATTAGCGCCTGAGATCTGATGCGATCACTCCAGAGCTCCGTCCCAGTCGAATTCCAGCCGGTGCTGAAAATCCCATGATCCGTACTGTGCTGGTCAGTTTTTTCCTGTCGCTGTACATCCTCCTTGTCGCTCCACCCCTGCTGATATACACGCTCATCACACGTAATCCTGATCCGCTTTTTCGTGCAGGCATCGGCGGCGTAATGTTTTTTGTGCGTGCCGCCGGCGTGCACGTGCGGGTCAAGGGCATGGAGCGCATTCCACCCGCTGCTTGTCTATTTGCCGCCAATCACACCAGCACTTTGGACGCTCCCGCGATCGTCGGCGCGATCCCACGGCGCATTGCCATTCTTTTGAAGGAATCGCTTTTTCGTTGGCCCATCGTCGGACAAGCATTCCGGCTGGCGCATTTCATTCCCATCGAACGCGGCGGCCGGGACTCTGCTATAGCCAGCCTCGACAAAGCAACGGCAGAGCTTCGCAACGGACAATCGTTTTTAATTTATCCGGAGGGTACGCGCAGCCCGGACGGCCGGTTGCAAAAATTCAAGCGAGGCGCGGTCGTGATGGCCGTCAAGGCTGGCGCGCCCATAATCCCGGTGGCGTGTTCCGGCGCTCATCGATTGATGAAGAAGCGATCTCTAGTTTTGCGGCCCGGCGAAATTCTGGTGGAGTTTTTGCCGCCTATCGACGCGTCGGCGTACTCGCTCGAAACTCGCGACAAGTTGAACGATCTCGTTCACGACACCTTGGCCGCGGCGCTCCCACCGGACCAGCGGCCCGTAGGATTTCCAGGAGCAGCCTAGATTTTCGCAACTAACTCGGGAACTTGCTTTTGCGCGCTTTTATTTTTTCGATTTCCTCTTCCAATTCCCAAACGCGTTTTTGCAATTCTGGCAAGCGGTTCAGCGCCGCCACCGATTTCAGCCATTGCCGGTTCTCGACCGCGGGATAACCCGAATACATGGCCCGTGCAGGCACGTCATTGGGTATTCCGCTCTGGGCGGTAACCACAGTATGGTCACCGACGCTAAGATGCCCCGCTGTGCCGACTTGCCCGGCCAGAATCGCCCCGTGACCGATTTGCGTGGAGCCCGCCAGACCAACCTGGCCACACAACATCGCGTTGTTGCCAACCTTTGAGGCGTGACCCACGAGCACCAGATCATCCAACTTGGACCCCCGCCCGATGCGCGTTTCGCCCACGGTAGCTCGGTCCACGCACGCATTCGCCTGTACTTCCACATCGTCCTCAGAACCGCCACGCCGGATTGCGCCATTTTGTACCAACTGCCATCTTTTCGTTTCGCGAAGCCCAGACCATCGCCACCGATAACCACTCCATTTTGGAGAGTGACGCGATCGCCAATCACACAAAACTCGCGAACCACCGCATGTGCGTGCGCAAAAAAGTCCGCACCAATCTTTGCGCCCGGTAGACCGTCACGAAGCTGTGCAGTATCGCGTTGCGTCCAATTTGCGCGTTTTCGTCCACAAAGCAGTAGGGACCGATGTGCGCGCCTTCGCCCACTTGCGCGCTCCTTGCAATCACTGCGGTCGGGTGAATTCCCGGCGCATAGGCTGGCGGCTGATATGAAAAATTCAATAGCTCGCGCGAAATCGAGATAGGGATTTTCGCTGCGCAGCGCGGAGATTGGGTAGGCGCCAGGCGCCCTCTCCAAAGTGATACCTGCCTGCAGTAACACGGCTGACGCGTGGGTCGTTTTCAAAAGAGGGAAGTAGCGCCGGTTGGCTAAGAAAGTAACGTGACCGGACTTGGCGTGGTCAATTCCAGCGACGCCGGTTATTTCCGTGTCCTGCGGCCCCTCGACAGCGCAGCCAAGCTTGCGGGCAATTTCCGATAGCTTCATGAACGACGCTCCTGACACCAGTGCGAGTCTCGCACAGCGTCAGCAGCGAAGTATAGGCGGTCACAGGCGGATCGACGGGGGAACTACAACGCCGGGCAATCACCATCGCACGAATACACTACAGATAAATCGATTTACAGCCATCAAGAGGAAGTAACCGGGCCCACTTCAATTAATGACAGTTGTGCTCCAGAGGATTCCCGCTTAACTAATATATTTGGATAATCCGACTGTGGGGTTTTAGACACCCAGGGAGCAACGGAATCACCCTCGGATGGCTCTAAAGAGAAGCCACTTATGCGCAGTCGCGCACATATTTACGGTTATCGCGGGCCGCACGACAGGCTAATCAGAGATAGAACAGATACAGCAAGTCTGACGCACATTCCGGGTGCAAGACAGGAGCTTGTGAGACGATTACTAGTCTCATGAGTCATAAATAGCGTGTATAAATAAAGAAGAGGGGTTATCGTGGACCATGTCGAATCCACGAGGACGTCCTACCAAGCGAGAACTCGTTGTCAGTGTAGAACATGAAGATAGCTTTGCGGCAACTGCTGCAGCAACCGCGGAGTTCGCGATCCTTGGCCTTTCGCGCCCGCATCATTCTGGAGTGTGTCAGTGGACAGAACAACGCTGCCGTGGCCGCCAAGCTGCACACCGCGGGCTTTACTGTGGGCATGTGGCGGAATCGTTTTATCACCGAGGGCCTTGCTGGTCTGGGGGACGAGATGCGGTCCGGGAGCGCCCCGACAGATCGGCGATGACCGCGTTGAGCGGGCCGTACGTCTGACCCTGGAAGAGGTTCCCAAAGGAGCAACGCATTGGAGCAGTCGCGCGTTGGCAGCGAGGACCGGCTTGAGTCAATCCACGGTGAGTCGCATCTGGCGAGCGTTCGGGTTACGTCCTCACCGCAGCGAGACGTTTCAACTATCCAACCATCCGTTGTTGGTCGACAAGGTGCGAGACATCGTCGGCTTGTACCTGCACCCTCCGCATCATGCGCTGGTGCTGTGCGTGGACGAGAAGAGTCAGATTCAGGCGCTGAGCCGCAGCCAGCCGATCCTTCCCATGCTGCCCGGCCAGGTTGAGCGCCGCACCCACGATTACCAACGCCACGGCACCACCAGTCTCTTCGCTGCCTTGGACATCGCCACGGGATCGGTGATCGGTCAGTGCTGGCCGCACCATCGTGCCATCGAGTTCCGCAAATTCTTGCATCAGATCGATCGTGCCGTTCCGGCTGAGCTTACCGTCCATCTGGTGTTGGACAACTATGCCACCCACAAGACCAAGGAAATTCGGACGTGGTTTCTACGGCATCCTCGCTACCACTTACACTTCACTCCCACACACAGTTCGTGGTTGAACCAGGTGGAGCGCTGGTTCGCCTTACTTTCACAACGCCAGATCAAACGAGGTTCGCACTACAGCGTGCACGAACTGGAATCCGCCATCGCGGAGTTTATCGCCGTTCACAATGAGCAACCCAAGCCTTTTGTGTGGACCACGAGTGCCGATGCGATTCTCAACAGCATCGGTCGGTTCGCTTCCCGCACGCTTGCTGCGCACCGCACAAACAATATGCAAGAAATCACTGACTCAGGAGACTAGTGATGACTAAACGAACGGATTTGGGCCTGCGGTTTTGCTTCGCGGCCATCACAACTCTTTTGATTGCACTACCCGCACTTGCACAACAAGAGAAAATGGATACGCCGCGACCGACGTTTCATTTTCAGTTGGCGCCAATCGCGCAGACTGCGCAGCCGTCCGGACAGGTGCCGGCTGACCAAGACGACAAGGACAAAGCCAAAGAGCACAAGACCCCAGAGGAAAAAGCCGAAACGGCCGCCCCCGCCACCTCGAATGATCGGCTATTCTTCGCGTTACCAAACTTCCTAACCCTTGAGAATGCCAACCAAGTCCCACCCTTAACCACCAAGCAAAAGTTCGCGGTGGTGACCCGGTCTTCTTTCGACTACATCCAGGTCCCCTGGTACGCGTTTCTCGCGGGGATCAGCCAAGCGCAAAACAGCGAGCCTGGTTACGGCCAGGGCGCGGCTGGGTACGGCAAGCGGTTTGGAGCGGCTGCCGCCGACGGCACGATCGAAAACTATTGGACGTCCGCGATTCTTCCCTCGATCATTCACCAGGATCCGCGCTTTTTTCAATCGGGGAAGGGAGGCTTTTGGCGTCGCACCGGCTATGCCATGAGCCGGATAGTAGTCACCCGTTCAGACGCGGGAACCGACCAGTTCAACGTATCCGAGGTATTTGGCAGTGCTATTGCCGCGGGTATTTCAACCTACAGCTATCATCCGCACGCCGATAAGACGCTATCCAATACAGCGAGCGTATGGGGCAGCCAGATTGGGTACGACACGGTTACGATCGTTCTGAAAGAGTTTTGGCCGGATATTCGGCGAAAAATTACTCACAAGCGCAGCGAGCCGGTCCCTTAATATTCCCGGCATGTCACCGCGCTCGCGAATACCAACCACTAATAACCATCCGTTTGGGGCGAACATAACAGACTCTCGTCGCGGCTGTGCTAAGCCGCGGCGGGTCGGGCGGCGGTTGGTTGACCAGCCTCCAATGGCAAGTCTGACTTCGGCTGGCGTTCTTGCTTGGCCTCGCTCTTGGAAAACAATTTCGCGGTGAGCAACATGGCTGTAAAGGTGGCCGTCAACAGGCCGAGTTGCTTCCAGCCGCTGAGCATCGAGGCGTTGCCCATCAGTGTCAGTCCGGCAAAGCAAAATAGCAGGTGCACGCAAAACACTTGCAGCGAAGATTGACCCATCAGCACCAGCGGCTTGATTGCCAAGGGCTTCAAGATCGATTGGAAGTAGACAACCACGGTTGCGGCCGCCGCGAAATTTACCAGCCGCATGATTCCCAGGTGCCATTTGTCAAAAAGAAATTCCGCGGCGCCTAACTCAAATCCATGGGATATCTGGCGACGCAGAATAAAGAATGCGATTACCAGCACGGCAGCCGGAATTACGGCGTGTTTGGCCCAAATCTCCAGCGGAAGTCTGTCTTGCGCCCAACGCACGCCGAACCAGATGCCCAGGATCCACAGAAATTGCCAGGCCCATAGATCGAAAGACCCCATTTCATTAAGAGGGATTCGTGTGGGAATGAAGCGCATCATGAAATTGTGTTCCGCGCTGCGAAAGCCGAATTGCGCAACGAAATAAAGAATGAAACCTCCGCACAAAATCGGTTTCCATCCGAACCTGCGCGACAGCAGAAGCGCGGCGGTCGTTAAGGCCAGAAAAATAATGTACATGGGCAAAATGTCGAGTAGCGGCGGGCGGTAGATCAGAAGAAATGCCTCGCCAACGGCGCGTTTTGGTGCATAGAAATAAAAATCCAGCAGGTTGTGTAGACCCGGGCGGTTGCCGCGAGAGGCGATGGGCACCGCAACAAGAAACGCAAAAGCCAGCAACAGCGCATGGTAGCCGTACAAACGCAAGGTGCGGCTCCACAACTTGAAGATCGTGGCCCGATAGCCATCGTGTTCCGCCATGCGAAAATAGATCCGGCCCGTGAACAGCGAGGAAAGAAAAATGAATCCTTCAGCGGCGGATACGATTCCAAAGGGTTGATTGACGTAGGCGCTGGCGGCTGTGGGCAGATGGGTGAGCGCAATCCAAACCAGCATTAGCCCACGCACCGCGTCGAGTTCCAGTCGTCTTCCCGATGGTTTTGGTTTGGCTTCGCCCATTGGCCCCGTTTTGCTAATTGCCATCGTAATGTTAGATACGCCGCCAGTATGGACGGTTTCTAACTATATTGAATACAGCGAGTAAGGGATTGGAATGCATCAAATCAGGGAGCCAAAATTATCATTCATGTTAAAGTTCAGCGTCCGGAGGTACGCGAACGTGTGGCTGCGCCCGATACTCTTTCTTTTCCTCGGTCTGTGGATCGGAGTTCCCGTCTTCGCAAAAAGCCATGAAACGGGCTTTCTGGATCGAACCATCACTCTTCAGGGTGTGATCTACAAATACCAGGTCTTTATTCCTGATAATTGGACGCCCAGGCAAAAATGGCCGGTCATTCTCTTTCTCCACGGCTCCGGCGAGCGTGCCGATGATGGTTTGCAGCAGACTGATACCGGCATTGGCACCGCCATCCGCGTGGACCGCACCCGCATTCCGGCGATCGTGGTGATGCCCCAATGCCGACAAAATCTTTGGTGGGTTGAGCCTCCCATGGCCGAGCTGGCCATGGCCACGCTGGAAGCCGCGACCAAAGAATTTCATGGTGACACTTCCAAGACCTATCTCACCGGTCTGTCCATGGGGGGATACGGCACTTGGTATCTGGCGCAAAAATATCCCGGTCGCTTTGCCGCGTTGATAGTAATTTGCGGGGGCATTCATCCGCCCGCTGCAACACTTAAGGCTCACCCTGAGCTAATAAAGTGGGCGCCGAAGGATGGACCCAAAAGCTATGCAGAGACTGCCGCGAGGATCGGCAAAGTGCCTGTCTGGATATTTCACGGCACCGACGATGAGATCGTTCCGGTCACCGAATCTCAACGAATGCAGGCGGCCATGAAGCAGGTTGGCGCTGAGGTTCATTACACGGAGTATCCCGGCGTGAAGCACGTCTCGTGGGATAAGGCTTATGACGAGCCGAAACTGTTCCCCTGGCTGTTCTCCAAGTCTCTGCCCGCAGAATCAAACTAACTTTGGCCTAAGTCGCTAGACCCTGCATGAGGTTTGTTCCGAGCTATTCGTTGAACAGCCGCGGTTGCGCTGCAGCGGGAGCCGCAGCTGGCTTACGACGCGCAATGCCCACCACTCCCAACACGGTAATTTCGCGCAAAGCGGCGCGTGGCACAAAGATGCGGTCAGTGTTCGAATTCAGATCTGGCGGGGTGATCTGCACCCCGTTATCCAGCAGGTTCAGCAAATCATTGGGAATGACGCCCTCTAACGTCTCTCCGTCGCTATAACGTAACCGCACCCACAAGCCATCCAGCTTCGGCCGGCTAAGGAAGGCTTTGCGCTCGGGCTCGAAGTCGTCATTGAATTCGCGTACAAAATAAATGGAGCGCAGCTTGTCCAACGGGATCTCAGTGTGCTCGCCGTCCGGGCTGAGAAGATCAATGGGGCCGTTCTGCCCCAGCTTGGAGGGATTTAAATACCCGCGCTGCGATTTCTTGTCCGCAAGGACAACCACCACCTTCTTGTGCGTCGAAGTTGGAGCGCGATTTTTCAAGGAGTTAGCGGTACGAAACGCCGACGGGGCGAAAATTTGCCAATCAGCGGGATGTATGTTATGTTAAGCAAGTTTTCCTGTCAACCTACTGTGTTCATTAGGGTTAGGCCCGGAGTGCCGCCCGTTGACCGAAAAGAAGCAGATCCTAAAATCCGCCTCGATCATCTCTCTCGTCACCATTGCTAGCCGCATTCTCGGGTACGTAAGGGACCAGCGGTACGCGCTACTTCTAGGGACCTCTCACATAGCCGATTCCTTCATCTTGGCCTACCGCATCCCCAATCTATTCCGGCGCTTGGTGGGCGAAGGCTCCATGAGCGCGTCCTTTATACCTGTATTTACGACCTATATGCGGGAGAAATCGCCAAAAGAGGTCTGGCAGTTCGCAAATAACCTGTTTTGGACCCTGGCGCTGGTTCTCGCGGTGATTACTGTATTGGGCATGGTCTTTTCGCCCGCGGTGATCCATACCTTCATTCCAGCATCCGCCCAGCAGCTAAATTGGAATGACGCTATCACCTTGAATCGCATCATTTTCCCGTACCTGTTCTTCATCGGCCTGGCAGCCCTGGCCATGGGCATTTTGAACTGCTTTCACATTTTTGGATTGCCGGCCTCCACGCCGGTGCTTTTGAATCTGTCGATTATTCTCTTTTCGATCGGCGTGGTTTGGCACTATTTCAGGAGTCCCGCAATTTCGCTCGCGGTAGGGGTGCTTGTCGGCGGAGCATTGCAATTTCTCGTGCAGGTGCCCTCCCTGGTGCAGAAGGGCATGCATTTCGATTTTGGTATTTCTTTTACCCACCCCGGCATTCGAAACGTGGCCAGGCTGATGATCCCGCGCTTTTTCGGCATTGGCATAGGGCAAATCAACTTTTTTGTGGATACCTACTTCGTGAACTCCGCGAAAATGCCGCAAGGTAGTTTGACTGCCCTGTATCTTGCCGATCGCGTAATGGAATTGGTTCTCGGCGGCTATGCCATCGCGGTCGCCACCGCGATCCTGCCGATGATGTCCCATCAGGCTGCTGCCAAAGATTACGAGGGACTTAAGCGGACGCTGTCGTTTTCCGTGCGCATTGTGGCCTTCATCACCATTCCTGCCGCTCTGGGGCTGATGATTCTCCGCGAGCCAATCATCCGCGTGCTCTTCCAACACGGTCAATTCGTGGCAGCATCCACACAGTTGACCGCCCGAGCGTTGTTTTGTTACGCGGTGGGGCTCCCGGCGCTGGCATCGGTAAAGCTGATCGTGCCGGCCTTTTATTCGACTCATGACACCCGGACGCCGGTGGCCGTCGCTTCGGTGTCGCTGGTCCTAAACATCGTCCTGAACATCGTTTTCCTCAAATACCTATTCAGCTATGTGCAAAACGGCGGTCCGGCGCTGGCGACCGCGATTGCCTGCTTCGTGGATTTCTTTGCGCTCTTCATTATTTTTCGACTGCGCTATGGGCGCATTGGCGGAAGGCAAATTTTCAATTCATTCGCCAAAATCGCTCTATGCTCGGCGATTATGGGCGTTGCGTGCTGGTTCGGTATGCACTATACAGAGTTCACCAGGCACTCGCGCTTCCTGGTACAACTACTCACGTTTTTGGCGTTGCTCGGCGGCGCGACGCTTCTCTATCTGGGTACCGCCTGGCTTTTCCGGTGTCATGAACTGGAAGAGATCTACGGCATAGCCACTCGCCGGAGATCCCCGGCTGACACCGGGTATGCGGAGCCGTAATGGAAATATCGGCCACCATTTCGTCTTTCCTGACCTACGTAAAAGTAGAGAAGGGACTATCGTCCAACACCGTGTCGGCCTACCGCCGGGACCTGCGTTAAATTCGATGTCTTCGCGCAGAAGCGTAAACTGTCCCTCGAGGCCGTTTCGCGCGACGACCTGGTGGATTTCCTGGCCAGTCTTTATAGGCTGAAACTGGAAAGCCGCACTGTGGCGCGGCACCTGGTCACCCTGCGAAACCTTTTCCGCTTCGCGCAGATTCAGGAATTGATCACTGCCGATCCCTCCATCAAGCTGGAATCGCCAAAGATTCGCCGCTCTTTACCCGGGTACTTGCGGCTGGAAGAAGTCGAGCGGTTGCTCGAACAGCCAGATTCAACTACCGCTTTGGGGTTGCGCGATCGGGCCATGCTGGAAGTTTTATATTCCACCGGCCTGCGCGTCTCCGAATTGATTGGTTTGCGTGTCAGCGATCTGGATAGCAAAGTCGGATGTGTTCGTTGCATCGGCAAGGGTGACAAGGAGCGCATCGTTCCGGTCGGACGCAAGGCGCTGCTCATGGTCGAAAAATACCTTCGCGACGCGCGTCCAAAGTTATTGGGCAAACTCAGGGGCAGTCCGACACTGTTTGTGAATCGCAGAGGAGTTTCACTAAGCAGGGTAGGGGTGTGGAAGATTTTCTCGGCATACGGCAAGCGCGCCGGGTTACGCGTTTCGCTCACTCCCCACATGCTGCGTCACAGTTTTGCGACGCATCTGCTTGAGCGCGGCGCGGACCTGCGGTCGGTACAATTGATGCTGGGTCACGCTGACATTTCCACGACGCAGATTTATACCCACGTCGTCGAAGAGCGGTTGAAGCAGATTTATAAAGCGCATCATCCCCGGGCATGAACATGTTGTATGCACATGCAGCGGGACGGGCCGTGAAGTTTATCGTTAGCTGATTTCGCTACTTTCGCGCAATCAGCCTGAAAAAGAAGAAGGAGCGCAATGCCAGATTATATGTTTTTGCTGGAAAGCCGGCTCTCGCCGGAGCAGCGCGCCGTACTCACGCGCGTGCAGGAACTGTCCGCCGCTATGGGCTTCAATGTCTATCTGACCGGCGGCACGGTTCGCGACCTGGTTACCGGTGCGTCGCTGCGTGATTTGGACTTCACCGTGGAAGGTAATCCCGCGAAGATCGCGCGCGAGCTGGAAAAGGGCGGCGCCAAAACGCTCGTCGAAGACGACAAATTGCGCCACATCGAATTGCTGTTCAGCGGCGACGTGGAAGGCAGCATTTCCGCGGCGCGCGATGACCACTACATTCGGCCGGGCACCCGTCCGGAAGTTCGCTGGTCCACCATCATGGAAGATCTTCGCCGCCGCGATTTTTCTCTCAACGCCGTGGCCATCTCTCTTAATCCCGCTTCGCGGGGATTGCTGCTCGATCCCACCAACGGACTGTCGGACATCGAACGCGCCGAAGTTCGCGCGCTGACCATTCACGCGTTCACCAATCAGCCCGTGCGCTTCTTGCGCGTGCTGCGTTTCGCCGCGCGTATGGGTTTTAAAATTGAGGGCCGCACGCAGGAATGGTTCGATCTGGCCATCGAGAGGGAATTGCCCGCGACGATCACTCCGGAAGATGCCGGCGCGGAACTTCGCGCGTTGGCTCGCGAAGAGCGCCCCGCAGTGGTATTAAAAGCCTGGGAAGATCACGATCTGCTGAAGGTGGTTAACCCGTTGCTCGCCAAGAAGCGCCCTGGGTATGACGCGATTACGCGACTCTCAAACGTCCGCGAAGATTTATTTACCGCTGGATTGCGTCCACGTCTCGCGACGCCCATGCTGCTGGCCATTCTTGCGCGTCTGAAAGACCGGGAGCAGAGCGGTGTGCTTTCCAAGGCGGGCTACCGGTCTGCCGAAGCGCAGGAAGTGCTGAACTTTGACAAGCACAATCAAGTCATGCAGAAAGAATTGACCGGCAAAAAAGTTAGCACCCCACTGGAAGCGTATAAATTCCTGGAGAAACTTCCCGTCGACCAGATCGCTTACATTATGGCGGAATCGAATAACTCAGCCGCAGTTTCCAAGATTCGCGCGTACCTGAATAAATGGCGCCCGCTTCGTTCCGGACTTCTCTTGGTGGTCAATGAACTGACAGCGCTGGGCATGCCGGCTGGCGCGAAATTCGACGCCATCGTCGAACAAGTGTTTGGCATGCAGCTCACCGGAAGAGGCAAGACTCCCGAGGAACGCGAGAAAATTCTGCGCAAGCTTTCGGGCATCAAAGAGCAGCCCAAAAAGAAAGAGAAAGAGAAAAAGTCCAAAGCAGCGGAGAAGTCTCAGGCGGCACTTGCCATGGGCACCGCAGCCAAACAGAAACATGCTGACGCCGAAACAGCAGCGAAAAAGGCCGGGAAAGCTGGCGGTAAGGGCGCTCACAAGACCGCGGACAAACGCGAACCCGCGCGACGCGGCGCGGCCAGATCGCACGGCAAGAAAAGTCACGCGCGCAAATAGTTTTTCGCCGAGGCCGACAGTTTTTTGGACTGGCAAAGTTTTCAACAATGCCATTCGCAATTATCCGCGCAGAGATTTAGAATCGAGGTCCATGGGTCAGCCGCAGTTTGTTCATCTTCACGTTCATACCGATTTCAGCCTGTTGGATGGTGCTTGCGAAACTGGCGAATTGCTTGACGAAGCTTCGCGCCAGAAAATGCCGGCGGTGGCCATCACTGATCACGGCAATCTTTTTGCCGCGGCGAATTTCTTTAACGAAGCGAGCAAGCGAGACGTTAAGCCCATCATCGGTTGCGAAGTGTATGTGGCCAGAGGTAGCCGCCACGAACGCGGGGAAAAAACCAACGGCGCTAACGGCCAGGAGCGCGGAGACGGCGAGCCCGCCGGGCGCGGCAGCAATCACCTCGTCCTACTTTGTGAAAACCAGGAAGGCTATCAAAATCTGATTAAGCTGGTTTCGTCCGGCTTCCTGGAAGGCTTTTATTACAAACCGCGCATAGACTACGATCTGCTTGCCAAGCACAGCAAAGGACTGATCGCGCTTTCCGCTTGTTTGCGCGGCGTGGTCACCGAAGCCGGTGGTTGAAGAAAGATACGATCAGGCGCGCGAAAACGCCTACCGGCTGCGCGATATCTTCGGCAAAGGCAATTTCTTTCTAGAGATTCAGGATCAGGGCCTGGATATCGAGCGAACCGTGAATCCCGATCTCGTCCGTCTTTCGAAAGAAACAGGCATCCCTCTCGTTGCCACCAACGACTGCCACTACCTGAAACACAGCCGACGCCCATGCTCAGGAAGTTTTGCTGTGCATCCAGACCGGCAAGACCATGAGCGATACGCATCGCATGAAATTTGCCACCGACCAGTTTTATTTCAAGACCGCCGAGGAAATGGCGCAGGTATTCCGCGAATTACCCGAGGCGCTCAGCCGCACCGTGGACATCGCGGCGCGCTGCAACGTGAAAATTGATCGCATCCCCAACCCATTTCCCGAATTCAAGGTTTCTGACGGGCCACACTCCCGGAAGTTACTTCGAAAAAGTGGTGCGCGAAGGCTTTGCCACGCGCGTGCCATCCCTGGAGCGCCTGGCGCAAGCAGGGCTTGCTTGCGCAACAGCCTCGCGGAATATGAGCGCCGCCTGTCTTTTGAAATCGAAATGATCCAGAAGATGCGCTACGAAGGTTACTTCCTGATCGTCTGGGATTTTATTCATTACGCCCGCGCGCAGTGCGTTCCCGTCGGCCCGGGCCGCGGCTCCGCAGCCGGCAGCCTGGTGAGTTACGCGCTGCGCATCACCGACGTGGATCCGTTGCAGTACAACCTGATCTTTGAACGCTTCCTGAATCCCGAGCGCGTCTCCATGCCCGATATTGATATTGATTTCTGCATGCGGCGCCGCGGCGAAGTAATCGATTACGTCACGCAAAAATACGGGCGCGAAAATGTCTCGCAAATCATCACTTTTGGCACCATGGCGGCCAAAGCTGCGGTGAAAGACGTTGGCCGCGCGATGGATATTCCTTACGACGAAGTGGATCGCCTGGCCAAGCTGATCCCACCACGCTGGGCATCGAATTACCCGATGCGCTCGAAGGAATCTCCTAAACTGAAAGCCAGCCATCAACAGCCGATCAGCGGCTGAAGGATTTGATGGCCGTGGCGTTGCGCCTGGAAGGCCTCGCTCGCCATGCTTCGACGCACGCCGCGGGCGTGGTGATCTCCGCGCGGCCGCTCACCGACATCGTTCCCATTTACAAGACCAACCGCGACGAAATAACCACGCAATACGACATGAACGCGCTCGAGCGCATCGGCTTGCTGAAAATGGATTTTCTCGGGCTCACGACGCTCACCGTGCTGCACGACACCGTGGGCATGATCGAGAAAAATCGTGGCGCCAAGGTCGACATCGATAATCTCTCGCTCGACGATGCGGAAACCTACAAACTATTCGCCCGCGGCGACACTACCGCCATTTTCCAGTTTGAATCGCACGGCATGCGCGACATCTTGCGCCGCTATCAACCAACGCGCATCGAAGATCTCACCGCACTAAATGCGCTCTACCGCCCCGGCCCCATCCAGGGCGGCATGATCGACGATTTCATCAACCGCAAGCATGGCAAGACGAAAGTCAGCTATGAACTACCGCAGCTTCAGGAAATCCTGGAAGAAACTTACGGCGTAATCCTGTATCAGGAACAAGTGATGCAGATCGCCAACAAGCTGGCGAGTTTTTCTCTCGGCGAAGCGGACATCCTTCGCCGCGCCATGGGCAAAAAGAAAAAAGAAGAAATGGCCGCGCAGCGCGCCAAGTTCATGGCCGGCTGCTAGACAAACAAAGTTCCCGAGAAGAAAGCGGAACGCATCTTCAACCTCATGGAAGAATTTGCGGGCTACGGTTTCAACAAATCGCATTCCTGCGCGTACGCACTGCTGGCCTACCAGACTGCCTATCTGAAAGTCGCACTATCCCGTCGAATTTATGGCCGCGCTGCTCACCTCCGACGCCGGCAACACCGAAAAAACCGTCAAGTACATCAACGAAGCGCGGGGCATGAGCATTTCGATTCTTCCTCCCGATGTGAATGAGAGCGATCTTTATTTCACGCCCGTCAACGAAGCGATTCGCTTTGGTCTGGCGGCCATCAAGAATGTGGGAGAAAACACCGCCAAGGCCATTCGCGAGTCACGCCTCGCCCAAGGTGAATTCCGTTCACTTTACGATTTTTGCGAACGCATCGAGCCGCGCTTCCTCAACAAGCGGGTCTTCGAAAGCCTCATCAAGTCCGGCGCCATGGATTCGCTCGGGCCCGCGCGAAGGCATGCTCGCGTCCGTTGATGAGGCCATCAACGCATTGCAACGTGCCTCGCGCTCGCGCGAATCGGGCCAGCACGGACTATTTGTGGTACCGTCGCCGCCCCCGCGCCCATTTTATTTGAGCTCCGCGAAGCCGCGCCCTGGAGCGAAGAAGAACGCCTCACCAGCGAATACGCCATGCTCGGTTTCTATGTCTCCGGACACCCCCTCGCACACTATTCCTCGCGCTTGCAAGATATCAAAGCGCTGACGCTCGATCAGGTGGAAAGTCAGCGCAACAATAAAGAAATCACTGTCGCGGCACTGATTGTCGGCATTCGGCCCATGCGCACCAAAAAAGGCGCCCGCTGGGGCATTTTTACCTTGCATGATATGACCGGCGTCCAGGAAATGCTGGTGTTCCCCGAAACCTTTGCACGCCTGGAAGCTGTTGCTCAAGCCCGGCGTTCCGCTTTTGCTCAAGGCGCGAGTACAAGTTGAGGAGGCCGGCACCGGCTTTCGCTTCAGGAAGCGCGCCGCCTCGAAGATATGGCAGAACGTGCTGCGCGCCCGAAGAGTTTCGCGTGCGCATCGAAATGCACTCCATCGATCCCGATGCAGCTCGGACCGTCTGGAAACGTTGTTCGGAAACTCCCCGGGCGTGCGTCGTAGTGTTTGAGTTGCGTTACGCGGATGGATCAGTCGCGCTCGCTTCAAGCCCAGCAACGTGTGCGTTCCAATCCGGAACTTGTCGAAGCGGTGCGCCAGATTTGCGGCGATCGCGCCATGGAAATGGCGGCTACGGCATGAGCGCCAAAGATAAAAGAAAAAGATAAACAGAAAGGACAAAGAGAAAGAAAAAAGAAAAGAAAAAGACAAGATCAAATCCAACCCAACCACACCAATGCCCGCCAAAAGCGAAATCGAGCGCCTCGAAAAAGATGTCGAAGATTTACGCCATCTTGCAGGCGATGAAACGAAGCCGAAGCGGAATTCGAGCGAGTAAGAAAGGGAGGTCGCCGGAGCTTCGCCGCTGAATTCTACTCCCATCTGGGCCCCTGGCAACGCGCGCAGATTGCCCGCCATCCAGAACGGCCTTACACTCTCGACTGGATCAATCGGATGCTTTTCACCGATTTCATGGAACTCCACGGTGACCGCAACTATGGCGACGATAAAGCCCTGATCGCCGGTCTGGCCAAATTCCGTGGGCGTCCCGTGGCCGTCATCGGCCACCAAAAAGGGCGCGATACGAAACAGCGCGTAGATAAGGAATTTCGGCCAGCCCAAACCAGAAGGTTATCGCAAGGCGCTCCGCGTGATGGAGCTCGCCGCGAAGTTCTGCCGCCCAATTTTCACCTTCATCGACACTCCGGGCGCGTACCCTGGCATTGATGCCGAAGAGCGCGGTCAGGCGGAAGCCATCGCGCGCAATCTTCGCGAGATGTCGCGCTTACCGGTACCCATTATCGTCACGGTTACAGGAGAAGGTGGCTCCGGTGGCGCTTTGGCCATCGCTGTGGGAGACCGCGTAAATATCTTCGAAAACAGTTTTTATTCCGTCATTTCGCCAGAAGGCTGCGCGGCTATCATGTGGCGTGACTCCACCAAAGCGGAAATTGCCGCGACCGCGCTGAAAATCACCGCCACGGATCTCAAGGAATTGGGAATCATGGACGAAATCATTCCGGAGCCCGAAGGTGGCGCGCACACCGACCCGGAAGCCGCCAGCCACCTCCTCGACGCCGTCCTTGACCGTCAATTGCTGATGCTCTCCCAGCAGCCCCAGAAAGAGCTGCTAGATGCGCGCTATGAAAAGTTCCGCAAGATGGGCCAATTCTTCGACTTAGGCAGCTAACGCCAGTGAACTAACGTTGTTGGTAAATTGGCGGCCAGCTT